>NZ_JONL01000007.1 GCF_000711735.1 Maridesulfovibrio frigidus DSM 17176 | reverse complement strand
TCAAGGCGGCTAAGTAATGAAAAATTTACCTCCTCTTGACGCTTTTATCGTGCGTCGCCCCAGTACTGAACAAGGAACTATCGGCGTTCTGACTATTCCGGAAGTGAATTTCAAATGCTTCACCATCGAGCTTCCCTGGCTTGATAATGCAAACGGTATTTCCTGCATTCCAATCGGTATTTATAAACTCATCCTTCGTTGGTCAGATCACTGGAAAAGCTATGTTTACCAGTTTGTCCGTGTGCCTGATCGCTCAGCGGTGCAGGTTCACTGGGGCAATGTTGCAGGTGAAAAATCTAAGGGCTTCAAATCTCATTCTAAGGGTTGTGTGCTTTTAGGCTCAGTGGTTTGTCAGATCTGGGGCCAGCTCGCTGTCGGTAATTCCAAAAACACTTTTCGCAAATTTCTGGCCGCTACCTATGGCCGGGATCTGTTGCTCGAAATTCGGGAGGCTTAGTCATGGCTGATGCAGGACTGTTTGATATTATCGGTTCATCCTTGCTGGGTATCGGAACCGGCGGCATAGCGACCATCGCTCAAAACATTTTTGGCGGTATTTCCGGTTGGATCACTGAATGGCAGAAGCGCAAAACAATTGAGCTTCAGCACAAGCAAGAAATGGTGATGGCGGATAAGCAGATTGAAGTCATGCGTGTTGAAGGCGAAGTCGCTGTTCAGCAAGCGCGTGAAGAACGGGCCATGACTGAAACCATAATCGACGGCCAGAATTACCAGCAATCCTTGCTGCATGACAGCGCAACCTATTCTCGGGGCAAAGAGAAGACTTGGGCAGATTTTCTGCTGGTTGTTGCGGACTTTGTGCGGGGCATCACGCGCCCAACTATGACCGTATTTCTATGCTGGATAACATGGTCTACATATCAACATTTCACAGGCTACTTGGCCGAATCCAATGTGCTGGTTAGCAGCGATACAGCAAATGAGATGGTTCGTTACATCGTCATGAATACCGTTTTCATGTCCAGTTCTGCTGTGGGTTGGTGGTTCTCTTCCAGACCTTCGAACAAGGCTAAGGCTGCGGCATGAGCCAGAGTTTAGGAACGTTCCTTAAAGGTCTGTTTACCAAGGCCGAAGCCGCTAGAAAGGATAAAGAAGCGGTTTGGGCCTTGGATTACTTGCAGGAAAAGGGCGAGTACAGTCCGAAAGAGATGGAGAAAATCAAGCGTAGCAAAATGTTTGTTCCGGCTACCAGAGTCAAAATGACAACGGTTCGTTCGCAGCTTATGGATTTGCTTTTTCCTTCTTCCGGTGAACGCAACTGGGGACTTAAGCCTTCACCAAATCCGGAACTTCATCCAACGGTTATTGAGAACTATCGTAATCAGGCTTTGCAGAATGGTCAGGAACTTTCAGATGATGACATTGAATCCTTTGTTGAGAAGCAGGCAAAAGCATCCTCCGATGCAATGAGTAATGAGATTGCTGACCAGCTGGTTGGTAGTGGCGATCGTCAGTCATACCTTTCGGTTTGTAAGAGCGTAATCAATCAGAAGCTTAAATATGGAACCGGAATCCTAAAAGGGCCGCTTGTCCGTGAAGAATTCAGAGATGGGTACATTATCGATGAGGATGGGACGTGGACGCTTGAGAAGTCGCAGGTAAAAGAGCTGCGCCCGTTTTATGAAGCTGTTTCAGTCTGGAATATCTACCCTGATCCAAATGCTACGGATGCTCTGAGCTGTGAATATGTGATTCAGGATCACGTCTATAATCGTCAGGAAGTGCGCGATTTAAATGATTACCCAGGCTTTAAAGCTAAGGTCATAAGCCAGTATCTTCGCGATAATCCCGATGGCGATCTGGATGCAAAATCTTCATACCGTATCAGAAACGATAAAACTGGATCCGGCCGCAAGATCGAGAACCGTTACCGTGTGTATGAATTCTGGGGAACTCTCAGCGGTGAACAGTTGCAGAGTGCGGGAGTCGAAATTCCCGAAGAGGATCTTGCAGAAATTTTCCCAGCCAATATCTGGATGATTGGCGACAAAGTTATCAAAGCGGTCATTAATCCGCTTGAAGGCGCAACTATTCCTTACCAGTTCGATTACTTTGTAGAAGACGAAGATTCTATATGGGGTGACGGATTGCCTACTTTGCTACGCCACCCTCAGAAAGCTCTCAATTCATCCATGCGGATGTTGATTGATAATGCTGCTGTTTCCTGCGGTCCTCAAGCTGCGGTTAATGCTTCTGCCTTCATGCAGGGCGAAGACTTCCGCGACATTCATGCTTTCAAAGTCTGGCCTTTCAAATCCATCGAAGATGCCCGTAACGCGGTCCATTTCTGGTCAATGCCTTCTTATACGAATGAGCTGCTTGGTCTTGTGCGTGTTTTCAACGACATGGTTGATGATATGTCTGTTCCCCGTTTTATGTCCGGTGACGGTTCCCAGATGAGCGGAGCCGGCAAAACTGCGCGTGGCCTTTCCATGCTTATCGGAGCAGCGCACCAGATTTTAAAGGATCTGGTCAAATCATTTGATGAAAACATCACCCGTCCGTTTTTCCGCAAAATGTATTTCTGGAACATGCAGTTCAATGAACGCAGGGATATCAAGGGCGACTTTGAAATCATTGCTACAGGCTCCTCGGTGCTCATGGCCAAAGAGGTTCAGCTTGAAAGGATGCAGTCCATTCTAGCCATCACCGACAATCCCAGATTCGAGGGCTGGGTGGATGATGAGCGTCTTATCAAAGAAATTTTCAGCAATCTTGAATTGCCCGAAGGCATTCTCAGAAACACTAAGGAACGAGAAAGCTGGGAAAAGGAAAATGCCATGCAATCAGCCAGAGCAAACATAGGTGCGCTTGTTGAAGAGATGCAGAAGCAAGGCATGGATGTTCCGCAGGGATTGCTTCAAACGCTTCAGCAACAAGTTGGGCAGGTGATGCCCGAACAGGGAGGGCAGAATGAAGCTAGTGGATTTGCGGCGTAAGCCGACCAAAGAAAAACCGGATTCGAAACCGGTTGCTGTTTCCGAAGACGATTTTCCATATGGGCTGAGGATTCATCTTGAAGACGAATCTGTCACCAAGCTTGGGCTGAAGGTCAAGGACATCAAGGTCGGCTCAACTATCAAGCTTCAAGCCGAAGCTTATGTGTGCGGGATAAGTGCTCAACCGGATGGCAAAGGAAAAAGGATTGAATTGCAGCTCGTGAAGATGGGTATCGGTTCGGATGGAAGTTTTGAAGATGGCTTTAAAGAGGGATCGGAGAGTGAAGATGGATAGCCGTGAAGTTCTTGCTGAGCTGAATGAGCTTGGGACCGGTAAATCTATCCGGCTGATTAAACAATTTTTAGAGCTGAAAATTTTAGAGGAAAAGGACTCCCTTGTAACGGCTGCTGTGGACAAGGTTCCGCAGACTCAGGGCAAAATTCAAGGGTTGCAGGAAATTTTAGATGATCTGACTCCGGTTCCGGAAACTGGAAAGAGTCAAGACGCATATTCGTAGGAGGAAGTGATGGGAAGCGAAGATCTACACGCAAAGGATGAAGTAGTTGAACAGGACGAAACAACAGAGTCGGAAGAATTTGAGCAAGGTTTCACGGAAGCTGAATCTGCTTCTGAATCTTTGAATGATGATTCTGAAAACGACCTTGATGATGGGCATGACGGTGATGCCCAGTCAGAAGAAATGGACGACGATGATACGTCCGCTTCAGACCAGAGCTTATCCGAAGAGGATGAATCCGGCAGTGTGCAGGATTCTGCGGACACAGGCGATGAAACTTCCGAAGGTGATTCTCTGGCTGAAGGGCGCGATGTTCTTGACCGCTACTTCAATGATCAAACGGGAACTGCTGGTGGCGAAGATCCGCAAACACTAGCTCTGGTCGATCCTGATGAAGATATAGCTGATGATGTGAAGGATATCCTGCGGGTTAATCCTGATTATGAAAAGATCCTTTTGGAGGATTCCGATCAGGGAAAACGAATTAGAGCGAACCTGCATGAATTCGGAGCTGAAGCAGCTGTTCCTATGCTGGAGTCTATTTGGCAGTCGCAGGAAGTTTCAGCAAGGATTGATGCCGTTACTCGCAGCCATGAGCAGGATGAACGCAAGAATCACTTTGCGAAAGTAGGCAAGGCTCATCCTGATTATATGGAACTTGTCGCTGATCCTGCAAAGAAAGAGGAACTCGGGAAGTTCACTAGTAACGTTACCAGTTGGATTGAAACTCTTCCTTACAAAGAAGCACAACTGGCTTTTAAAGTAACAAAATCCGGCAGTGCTTCAGAAGTGTCCGAACTGTTGACCAAGTATAAAAAAGCAACTTCCGGAAAGGTGGATAAGGTTGATCGGAATAAAGCCGCAGCCGTTATTGCCGTTCCCGGTAAACGTAAAGGCTCGCCGCCATCAAAGCCGGATTCTAATGATTTCGGTGCTGGTTTTGATGATGCAGCTGATAAGTAGGAGATCAAAATGGCTTTAACTGAATATGGAGATATCAGCCCCAGAACTGCTGGTTTTGCAGTACCTGGATTTTTGGAAAGGGCTTCACATTTTAATATTTTCGGTATGTTCGGGCAGTCTCTTAAAATGCCTCAGAACAAAGGGCAGACCATTAAATGGCGTAAATATAATGCGCTTGCTCCAGCTCTTACTCCGATTGTTGAAGGTGTTACCCCTGCCGGTAAAAAGCTGAGCAAGACAGACGTTACCGCTGTTTTGAAACAGTACGGTGATTATATCGAACTCACTGATGTAATCGAAGATACTCACGAGGATCCAGTCCTTAGTGAGTCCATGGATATTCTCGGTGAACAGGCTGGAGTTACTCTTGATATGGTTTTGGAAGGAATCCTCAGAGGCGGAACAAATGTAATTTATTCCGGTGGAACTGCTCGAAACGCTGTCGTCAAGCCAATTACTAAAGGGATGCAGCGTCTGGCTACTCGCGCACTTAAAAAGCAGAGAGCCGGAAAGATCACCAAGGTTCTTAGTTCCACCGTCCATTACGGAACAAAACCCGTTGCCGCTTCATATATTGGGATCACTCATTCTGATTGTGAATCTGACATTCGGGATTTGCCAGGATTTGTTCCTGTTGAAGAATACGGCCAGCTCACTCCTTATGAAAACGAAATCGGCAAGGTGGAAGATACCCGCTATGTGGTTTCCACTTCCATTGAACCTATTGTCGATGCCGGGGGCTTAAAAGGAGCTTCAGGCAGTGACATGCTTTCTGAATCCGGTACAAACGCTGACGTATATCCCATCTATATCATTGGAACCAATGCCTACGGTGATGTTGCTCTAAAGGGCAAAGATTCCATTGTTCCGAAAGTCGTTAATCCAAAGACTCCAAGTAAAAGCGATAAGCTGGGCCAGCGCGGTCACGTAGGTTGGATTACCTATTACACCGGCGCAATTTTGAATGACGCCTGGATGATTCGCCTTGAAGTGGCAGTAACAGAAACACCGTCTGACAGTTAAGAGGAATGAATATCATGGCTGGTAAAAATGAAAGTGAAAATTTGGCAAAAGAGGCTACTAGTGCGAAGGCGCAAGAGACTCCCGTTAATTCTGAAGCCGATGATCTGAAAAAGCAACTTGCTGAAGCAAAAGCCGCATTGAAAACTGCTGATGAAGAAAAGGTAAAACTCGAAGGCGATCTTGATCTGGAAAAGAAAGCGCGTGAAGACGCAGAAGCTGAAAACCGCAAACTTGATGACCACGTTGCCAAGCTCGAAGGCTCCGAAATGGAACGCCAGAAAGCGGAAGAAAAAGTGAAGATCGTCATTGCGGAAGGTGAAGGCTCAGAAGGACGGGATGATGTCTTTGTCGGTGTGCAGGGTATTTCATATCAAATTAAGCGTGGCGTTGAGGTGAAAGTACCCAAATCCGTTTACAAGGTTCTGACTGATTCTGCCTCAACTGTTTATGAAGAAAGCGGTGACGGAGAAGATATCGAATATACTGCCCGTCCAGTTCCCCGTTTCAATATAAAGGTTGTGGAATAATGATTGCCGGCGAAGCTGTTAGAGATATTCGCATAGCTCTGCACGACCCTGACTGTGTGCGCTTTAGTGATGATGTGTTGCTACTGCATCTCACTCGCGCACAGCGTCAGGTCGTTATGATTCGGCCTGATTCAAACTCTTGCGTAGAGCGTGTGAAGTTGGAAGCGAATTCAACTAAACAGGAAGTTCCTGACCAGGGCCGGTTTATCGGTCTGGTCAGGAACGTAAAAGCGGATGGCTCTCCTGGAACTGCAATTACGTCCGTTGATCGTTCTTCGCTGGATGATTCAAATCTGCTCTGGCACATGGATCCACCTTCCGAAATTATCGACAACTACGCTTTTGAAGAGAAAGTGCCGACTGTCTACTGGGTAACGCCGCCACCTGCTGAGAATGTTCGGGTTGAACTCGAATATTCACGCAGGCCCGGTCCGCTTACTCACGGTGAACAGGACATGGAGTTGTCGGATATCTTCCTTGGGCCCATCGTAAATTACGTTCTCTATCTGTGTTTGGCTGTTAACAGCACTTCACCAACTAACTGGCAGAAGGGCATGGATAATCTACGTCAGATGTACGTTTCTCTTGGTGAAGAAGCCAAGGCGCGTCTACTCATGAGTCCAAACGCAAGCAAGCAGGGTGGCGGCAATGGTTAAATTGCTTACTGTCGGCTGGCGTGAATTTTTGCCACTGGCTCAACCTGCCCTGTCTCGCTGTCCAGTTCCTCAAATCATTTCAGAGCTCAGGAATTCAGCAATCAAATACTGCAAGCAAACGCGAGTCTGGAGACATGTTTCAGACCTGATGGATGTCTACAACGGTGAGTGCCGCTATGTGTTTGTGACTCCTCCTGATGCAACTGTAGCTGATACTTTAGAAGTCCGTTTCAACGATTATTCACTGCTTGAAATGGATGACAGAATTGTACGCGATGAACCCGGTGTACCCGGCTACTATCAAATTGAAGAACCGGGTTTTGTCCGTCTGATTCCATGTCCGCGTGAAGATGCAACCGCCATGCTCCAAACTGTGAATGCTCTTGCTCCGTCTGTTACGGCCGCAACCTGTCCGAAGTTTCTTTTAGAGACTCACGGACTGGCCATTGCTGCGGGAGCCAAAGCCGAACTCATGCTTGTTCCCGATAAAGGGTGGTCAGATCCGGCCAGATCGCAGGTTGAACAGCGCAAGTTCGATGGAGCTATGGCTGAGATTAGAGTCAAAGAAATGCGTGGCGGAACCAATAAAAAGCTTGAGATGCGCAGTGGAAATTACTTTTAAGGAGAGGTTTAATGGATACCTGTAAGTCAACTTATCTGAAAGACAAACTGGCTGGTCATGTTCTCAAAGGGGTTGTTTATCAGCCTCCTGAAAAGGTCTATCTGGCTCTTTTTTGTTCTGGAATTATCGAGACAGATTCCGAAGCTGTGAAACTTCAAAAGAACGGGGCTATTCTGGCCGCTCTGCGTATGGGCGATCTGGTCGGAGCTAAGGAACTTTCGTTTGATTCAAACTACGAACGGCAGCAGATCATTTTCGGAACTGAACCAGTTAACGGCAAGCTTCTAAACAGTGATGAAATCCGCTTCCCTCAATTCACTGATGATGCCGGTTTTGTCTCGCATTTCGCTGTCATGGATTCGTTCTCTGATGGCAATGTTTTGTATTTTGGGCAGTTGGAGCTGGGCCGCCTTGTTTACATGGGTGACACCTTCCATGTGCGTCTTGAAACCCTTTCTATTGAGGACGGTTAGTTTTGATTCTGTCTGGATGCATAGGCGGCCATGGTGTTGCTGAGTTCAGTTTCGGGGGTGGTTTCTGCCATTTTGAAGCTGAAGGTTCGGGCAAGGCTATGAGTCGTTCAACTACAGAACTTACAGGATCACTTGAACTTTTTGATACTGGTCATTGTGAAAGTGAATCATCCATTTCAACGCAGTCCGTCCATACTCTGATGAAGATCGGAGATATTTATTCTGTCAGTTCTGCTTTCTCAGATTCGCTGGTTAAGCGGCAGGGGATCGGGCCGGCAATTACTTTTGAGGGGAAGAGTTTATGATAAGTCTTAAAAATCTGGCGGAGAGTTTCATCACTTCCGCTATCTCGGATACAGCAACGGAAATCACGATTCCCGCCGATCATGCTGATCTGTTTCCAAGCTTGCTTGCTGGCGATCATTTTAGATGTGCGCTGGTGAATCCTGCAACGAGTGCGGTTGAATGGATTAACGTGACGGCTCGTAACGGGAACGTGCTGACTGTCTCCCGTGGCGAAGAGTCCGTTACTGCTATGCCGTTCCCTGTAGAAAGCCGTATCCATTTAAGGATGACCGCTGCGACTTGGGAAGAGATGGCCAGTGAATGCTGGATGCGTCCCAAGGATCAGAGCGGAGAAGCCGTGATTCCGCAGTTTATTGATTCGACTCATTTTTCAGTAGCCGGTGATTACACGGACTTTTTCAAAACAAACAGAGCAATCAAATCTTACCCGAACTTGTCAGTCGGTTTTGTAGAATCTGCCATTTTCGCGGATGATAAGACCACTGTAAAAGTAATTGAAATGGTTGTGCCGGATCCGCTCAGTCACATTGAAGCAGGTCTTGATCCGGACGCACTGGCCAAACGTACTCTCTCAAATGAAGAACTGCTCGGGTACATGACTCCGGTTCCCGTAATTACAATGGAAGCTTTAGAAGTGGATGGCGGAACATTGGTACATGGAACAATCAGCCATCCTGTTGCCGGTAATGCATATCCGGATTTAACTGAATTTCAATTTTCTCTGCCGGATAATGTCACGGATTTTGAACGCATAGGGCTTAATTTTAAATTACGTGTGCCGGTGATTGCAGAGGAAAATTCCCCGCAAGCGATCGGGCCTATTTCCTGCCGCGCTGCTCAAATGTCCCTGATTCTGTCCGATCTTTCCAATGTGATCACTTTGTCAGCCCGTTACGTGGGGATCAGCGCAGGCGTTACTCTGGCTTATGCCGATACTCAAGAAGGTTACCCAGGTGCGGATGTAAATGGTGATGGTGCGAAGCTTCCGGCTTGTACTATTGGACTGAATAATCCAAGCGGGAGGTCTATTTTAAGCGGTAGGGCTGAGTTTGAAATTACGGGTTCGGAGCTTGAGCTGCTTGAAGGTACTGATCCGAATAAAATAGTGACACCACAGGAAGTTGCTGAAGGTGATGAGCTGGTCTTTGTTCTTGCTGATGGGGCGCAAGTGGAGTGCGCTGCCGGGGTAGTTACTGAAGGAAATACTTCAAATGAGCTAATACCTCAGTCTGATCTTCACTCATATCAATATGTTAATCCAATATGGATTGGTGGGGACTTGGTTCAAACAGGAGTGGCTGTAACTCATCTAAATCTAAGGCAAGCTCCAGACCATACTAATACTGGGACTCAAACTGCATCACTATTTCTATTTGAAAAAATTAATGAGACTGAATTCAAAATAGTAGGGCAGACGCTTCCTGTTCTTTTTGTTGCCGGAGAAAATAAAGTTGCCTTAATTACACCTGCTCTTACTGAAGCCGGAAAAGAATATATAATTGGTGTCGGAGGATCTGGTGCTGGTGGTTACATATCTACAGCTCCATCCGCAGCTCATGGGGATGTTACGGGTTATACTTCTTCGGCAACTGGCGGAGCAACTGGCAGTACTATTACTGTCGTTGGGCCTTGGGTTAACACGACTCTCAATACAGGGTATACTTTTGGTTCCACCGATTACGAAATAGCAATTAATCTCTTTTTGCTTCCGACAAAAGCTTTCAAAAAACCAGCCGTTGGGGCAACCATTGGAATCGGTGCAACGGATGAACCCATTAATCCGGAAACCGCTCTGACTCTAGGTGAAGGCTCAACAACCTCTTCCATCGTTCTGACTTCCGACACTTCGCTCAAAGACAAGATCTACACTGATGGTTCCATTCATAAAAGTATCAGGTGTGACGGTCAGGTTGTTGCGGTTGATAGTGTGAGTGAAGAGGTCACAAATGGACTTGTCACAGAGTGGAAGAGTGATGAAACGACTGCTTCCTCTGCCGGATTCGCTAATAGGACTACCATCTGCCAAGATAAAGTCCCGAATGGTACAAGTCTTACAGCTCTCGGTGCAAAACTTACCTCTGACGCAGTTGTTGCCTGTGCGGTGTTTAGACATGATGGTGGCACAACATTCACCTTAGTTTCGCGCACTGGAGTTATTCCTAGTGCGGATGGATTTGTTTTTGTTGATCACTCATATACCGTACCAGGTGTTGGAGATTTTTATGTAGGAACTCTTATTACCTCGGGAACCATTCCATACGCACAAGGCGGTTCAGTATGGGTGGTTAACGGATATATATCCGATGCTGTAGGCACAACAAGAGAGTATCCACTTAGTAATGAAAGGCCGCAGTGCGGGTATCAAGAACGTGGTGCTGATGGCATCAAAACCATCGTAAACCTCGCCACACCACTCGCAAATATCCCAACAACCGTAGCTCTCCCAGATTGCTTCTCCATATCTGCCGCAATTGAATCCTACGTCATAAACGGTTCAGCCTTAAAGTTCACAGGAACCAAGGTTGATATATCCGATCCTGCTGCAAAGCGTCTGGCCTTGAAAGTAGTAGGGGCTGATTCTCTGCGCGTAAAAGCTACTAAGATTTATACCGAGGAGGGTGTTTAAATGCCAGTTGTTAAAGTTGACGATCAGCCTGGCGGAGCTGCGCTCTGGGAAGAAGTTGCTGCACGTCCTGCTTCCGAATTTGATCTCAGTCTAGTCAGTGAAGATTCAAGGGAAGCTCTTCGTAACGCTACTACTCTTGAAGAATTTAAAATAGCATCCCTGACAATTCAGTACGGCCGCGAAGCCGCTCTAACTCTTCTCGGGCTGACAGAGTAAACATGTTTGAAGTTACTGTCTTTTCCGGCATGAAGCCTGCCCTTGCTTCTCACCTCCTGGAGCCTGGGCAGGCTGAAACTGCTGTAAACTGTCTGCTTGAATCCGGCGAGATTCGTCCTCTTGGCGGCTTGCTGAAAGTGGACAGCATACAGGGCGCGGCAGGTACTATTTACCGTTATCAGGACAAGTGGCTGTCATGGGTTGGCCGTGTGATCCTGCGTGACGGTCCTATTGCTGGTGATCAGAAAGAACGGGTTTACGGCACTGATGATGAGGGCGCGTTTCTGTTTTGCAATGATGATGAGCTTGAAAATAGCAGCATTAAGAATCGCTATTCTCTGGGTGTTCCATCTCCGGATTCTGTTCCCTTAGTAACTGTTTCCGGTACTGGCATTGAAGATACGGATATCGTTTCCCGTGTTTATGTGTACACGCTTGTTTCCGATCTGGGCGAAGAGGGACCGCCGTCCGCTCCATCTGCTGTTGTGGACGTACAAGAAGGGCAGACAGTCAATGTTTCGGGGTTGAACAGCGTCGCAGAAGGTTTTCGGCCTATATCATTGATACGGATTTATCGGACTGTTGCCGGTACTGAAAGTGCTGAGTTTCAGTTTGTAACAGAGTTTGAAGCTGGAACCGCAAGCTTTGCTGATTCCGTACCAGATTCGGATACAGCCGAAGTTCTGGTTTCGCGGTACTGGGAACCGGCTCCGCAAAAGCTTCAGGGGCTGACTTCTCTACCGGGCAACATGTTTGCAGGATTCAAAGGGAACGAGGTTTTCCTATCAGAACCTGGATATCCTCATGCTTGGCCGGATTCATATGGCATGTCAGTTCCGCACGAAATCGTAGCCATGGAGTCAACCGGAAACACGCTGGTGATTCTCACCCGTGCAAATGTCCATACCATCACAGTTGATGATCCTTCTATGTCCGTTCCGAATCGCTTGGACGGCTATCTTCCTTGCACTTCTGCAGCTGGAGTTGTGGCGTCTCCTTTTGGTGTGATTTTCCCAAGTCTCAACGGGCTGTATCTGGTTCAACCGGGTAGTGCTCCTCAAAACATCACCGCTGGAATTTTCTCAGAAAAAGACTGGAGAGAATTGAATCCTGATTCCTTTAACGGAGTCTGGCATGCCGGGCAGTATATCTGCTTCCATAAACCAGGAGCAGGGTTTGTTTTTGATCCATTATCAAAGCTGCTCACCAAGCTTGGATTCCATTGCACCGCTCTGACAGTTGAGCCGGAAGGCAGGCTTCTTCACGTTGCATATCCGGCAGGAACACAGACCATAATCAACCAATGGGATGGTTCTGATTTTTCTTTGAGAAGTGAATGGGTATCCGGTGAAATGCGGAATCAGGAGCCGGTAAACATGGAGGCCGCTATAGTTACAGCTGATTACGCCAACGCACCTGATGATAGCTTTCTTAAACAACCACTTGAACTTTCTTGCATAGGGTCCGACATGGCCGGAGCTGTTTGTTTGGGCGGTGATTCAAACAGTTTCTATAGGGTTCAGCGTAAAGGTGAAGTCCATTTCATTCTGACTGCTGATGGGCGGCAAGTGTTCGAAGGGCGGGTGAAAACAGACAGTCCATTTATCCTGCCAGCTGGATATTTGGCCACAAGATTCAAGTTTGGAGTTGTTAGCGATATTCCCGTTTCCAAAGTGGCTATAGCTTCTGCAATGGGTGATCTTTTATGAAGTTACCAATGCTTCCTGCTGTTCACGCTGGCAATATTATGCATTTTCTGAATCAGATCCGGACTGTGTTGAAGCTCCGGTTATACGGAATTCCAAACCCTATGCACCGGGTAGCGACCTTTAATGATCTGGTTGAACTGGGACTTGTCTCTGAGGATGAGGCCCGTAAGCAGGCGGTGAAAAGATGAATCCAAAGTTTAGACTTATTCCATATTTAGAGTGGGATGGCATTCGTTCATTCCCGGATAGTTACATCAAAGATCTTTTTGAACGGATCGAAGTAGAAGGCCACGCTGCTACCGTTTTTTATGAAGAAAAAATTCATAGTGCGGATGGGTTTGTGAAGGTCTTAAAGGATGCAGTTGCGTGGATTCTTGTGCAGGACGAAATAGCAGTTGGTTTGGTTTGGCTGGACCGTCATGAAGGGCGTTTTGCCCGCATGCACTGGGTTGTTTTTGAAGCCTGTCCCCGTCGTGATCTTATCGATTTGGGGCGATTCACATACAATGAAATTTTGAACATGAAGAACAATGCCGGTGATTATATTTATGACATGTTGCTGGGTTACACCCCGATCAGAAACAAGTCAGCAGTCAAGTTTGTAATGCGTTGCGGAGGGCAACTCTGTGGCGAAATTCCAAATGGTGCTTGGATAGCGAAGGAAGGCAGAAGCGAGCCTGTGGCAGTTCTATCTATAACAAGAGAGATGATGTCATGAAGATTTATACAGAAGTTGTGATTGATATGGCGACTGGTGAAGTCGAACACGAAGAGTCCTTTGAATATAACGGACCTGTTGCCCTTTGCGGTGGAAGTAGTGGAGGTGGCGGTGATGGTATCGATGAAGCATACAACGATCGCATGGCTACTATTTATGAAGCCCAGCAGGGTATGTCCGAAAAGTCTTTTGATTTTTGGGAGACGGATTATAAGCCCATGGAACAAGAGCAGATTGCTGCTAATCGCGAGCTTATTCCAGTTCAGACTGCGCTTGCAAAAGAACAGATTGCTTCAACTAGAGAGTTGCTGCCTCTTCAGACTGAAGCCGGCAAACAGCAGCTGAATGTGCGTCAAGATTTTATGGATGAAGCTCAGAAAGGCGTAGATGTGAACAGCCGTGTTTCACAAGCAGAGGCTGACGTTAAGCAAGGTTTCGGCCTTGCAGGAATGCAGGCTCAACGCAATTACTCGCGGACTGGTCAAAATGTGAATTCTGGTCATTTCGCAGGAATGCAGAAGGATCTTGCTCTTTCTCAAGCAACGGCTGTTGCAGGAGCCAGAACTAAGGCACGTAACACAGCAAAAGATGAGAACTTTAACCGTTTGAAATCAGCCTCATCACTTGGAATGGCATAGGAGTTAATTATGGGATTTGGAATGTTCGAAGTTGCGAACCCTGTAGACAAAGCTATGTCTGGAATGCAGGGAGCTGCTAGTACTGCAGCTCATATGCAGCGGGCAGTGCCTCAGCAACAAGAGCCAGAAAAAACAGCTGGCGGGGCATTGAGCGGAGCTATGGGTGGAGCCGCAACGGGGGCGGCTATTGGTTCTATTGTGCCGGGTATTGGTACTGGCATCGGTGCTATTGGCGGGGCTGTTGTTGGTGCAACCGCATACATGCTGTCATAAGGAGTTATAATGCCGGATAGATATGGTCGTTTTAATATGGCAGACGGTTTTGGGATCGCTCAGCAGGTTCTTGGTTTTTCTGAATATCAGAAAAAAGGTGAAAATAGAGATCAGGTTGAGCGTGGCTTGGGAATGCTCGGTGCAGGAACTGCCGAAAAACCAAAAGATATAACCCATCAAAATTGGTTAAAAGCAGAATAGGACTTATTTGTAATTATTTTTACCTGTTATTTCAGGCGTATAATGATCGAGGTTGTAGTTTTAGGATCCAGCGGTTAATCCGTGAGAGTTCGAGTCTCTCCTTTCGCACCAACCTTAATAAAAACAGCTCCTTAGATAGATGTCTAGTACATTGGTCTTGGGAGCTTTTTTTTGTGGTTTTAGCCATATGAACAATTTGTTATTCTCGTTCAAATAATTGATTGTTTTGCTAACGAACTGAAGGAGGGGAAATGTTCCCGGAAACTATGCACCCAACTGCTTCATGGTCAGTTGTTTCAATTACATTTTGAGGGTCTTCTTTACAGGTAAAGGTTGCCTTCATTTTCTTTCTACACACCCTACAGTTCATTTTTAGAGATGCATGATGTTCTATCGTACTCTCCATACTATCTTCTTTTCCTTCGAGGGCTTTAGACTCCCAGTCCAGATCATTACAGCCTATTGGATGTTGGCATCTGCAAGAATCACAAGTAATGGTTGGCATCAATATACTCCTTGTTGCGCGATAAATGTGTAACTTTTTGTATGAATATGAGTTTAAAAGTTAAGAAAAGTTCGCATATATTGTTTTTCTAAATAATAATCAGGTAATGTGATTTAAGTCTCTCTTTTGTGTTCAACATCTACTCTGTTATGTAAAAAAAGGTGTCTGTTTAGTGTAACAGAAACTGACACAGCTGAATAACTTGATCAAAATCAGCCCAATTCGAAGGTTGTCACACCGAAAATTTTATCTAGGCCTAATTGGGGAGCCTCTCCAGTGTACATACGCGCTGTACCGAATACTTTTTCCATTCCATAACTGCTAGCGAGCCCCATTGCATGTTCATTGACCTCGGGAACATCTATGTAAATTTGGGTGTTTGTTTCAACCTCTGAACACAAACGCTGGAAAATAAGGTCTGCAACTTCATAACTATCGGCGAAAAGAGGCCCTATTTTATAACCTGTCCTGCATGGCCTGATAACTCCATAACCACATATGTTCTCATCTTTGCGCATTGCGAATGTAAATGAGTCTGGCATGTTTAGCCAGTGGGTAAGGAAGTTTCTACGTTTAGTGGGGAACATGTTGTGCTCATAAGCTGTGATACTTGATATGTCCTCAGTTCCAATCGGATTGATAACTCTTGAGCCTGTTTCAGGAAAGACAGTGCCAATGTTCTCTATGTTGCGGGTATTACGGTGTTCAAATCGAATGTTGCTGTATTGGAATGTAAAGTCGCTCTTACGATAGTTGTCCTGTTGTTCGAAAACGCCATCAAGACCGATTAAATGCCCTTCTAAGCGCTTCATAGCCGCTTTCCAGAGTTGGATGCCATACCCTTTTCCTCTATAGTCAGGGTGGATAATGTAAAATCCAATAAAACCGAATGTTCCCTCATAACTGACAGCTGAGATACAGCCGATGATTTTATCTCCTAAGAGGCCAATGAGATAACCGTCAGGGTCTTGGGAATAGAAAGAGTCTGCGTCATGTAGTCCTGGATTCCAGCCTTCATTTGCCGCCATATCTATAGCCCAATTAAGTTCATCCCTGCTCATGGTTCGTATAATGAAATCAGTCATTGATTGTTTCCTTATTTCATTGATTAACTTATTTTTACTTAGCGAATGTATTCGTTAAAAAAGAATATGGTAAAATCGGTTGATTTGAAACAAGAATAGTTTGGAGGGAGCTGGCTATAAAAAAAGGTTTGCTAACCCTAACATAGGTAGGCAAGCAGCTTCTTGTGTGAATTAGTTCATGGTCCAATGCTAGTCGATATGAGGCATTGCGGTTGAAGGTTTAAAGTAGGCTGAGAACTGGAAAATCCTCCTACGAAATCGACAGGAGAGGCATAGTAGGTCAGTCCCATCTTCCCGAGAGGGATGAACGATTTATTTCCCTGGTTTATATATAATTCTACCGGTACCAAGTTTCTGTTCTATATCCTTAATGCTTGAAATAAAGATGTAGCCCTTTCCATTATCCCAGTTCCAGGTCTTTCCTGTTACAAACTGTTTAATTGGTAGATCTGGGGCAACCAGCTCAATAGAGTCTTTTACAGTGGAGATGACCTGCGCCCCCATCATGTCTGAAGCTTGTGAAAGATGGGAAACAACCCACAGCTCATTCCCTACTTCGGTTACTTCCGTTATCTGGATTGTCCACGTCGTATCCGGAACCTGAAGTTCAACGGTAATTTCTTTTCTGTTTTCGGCAATAGCAGCCGAAAACAAGCACATTACAAGCGCTATTGCTAATACGATTCTCATGTCACCCTCGAAAGTTTAATTTGTTGTCTATTTATTCTATTATTGCGCTATAATATAGCTGCTATTTCTATTAGTAGGCAACATGTTTTTTGATCTTGATTCAGGTTTAAAGAATAGAATTTGACATGTCAGTAATGATGCTTTTCACAATCTAATAACTATTACACTAATGAACGTCTTGAAAAACAGGCTATTTTTTATATATAGAATTTCTGTGTCCATGTTTTCTTTTCCGTAGGAAAAAGGTAAGCGCTATCATCTTTCAAAGCAGATAGCTCCGCTTTACATGGTATTATTTATAGATCTTGATAAAGATGGTATTCTTGAACGCGAAGAAATGGAGTTCTTTATTATCAATTTTTAACGCTTCTTTTTTTAGAAGGAACAATAAACAATTAACTCTGGTCATACTTGGATGAATTTACTCAATTACCATATTTTAGATAACTTTTGGTGTGAACGGTTAACATGAACTACCTAAAACAATACGCAGACCAAGTCGCAACCATATCAAATGATATGAAGGCTGGGAATATATCTATGGAAGAAGGGGCGGAGAAATTGCTAGTTGTTGCTGAACGTGCTGAGCAATCCTCTGTTCTAGTAACTGGCGCTGTTTATTCAGATCTCCTTAATGAGATGGCAGCGAAAATCTATGCTGTTGTTGATAAGATGATACCTGAGCATAGAATTATTCAGTAACAAGTATTCGGCAATATGATTATGTGTATTCTTGTAGTGGTTTTAAGAGTTGTGATGTTTATGGCTGTTTATATTCTTTTTTAGATAAAAAGATTTGTGGAATTTTGTGTTTCTGTATATCGGTACCTAGTAACTTGATTAACAATACAGATTAATATTTCGTAATGAGGATATAATGCTCGATTTTGAACGCAAAAGTGTGGTTATGGTCACTTGCCCCAAAGGCTTTTCACCCTATCTCGTTGATGAAATTTCCAATATGGGTTTTACAGTAAGAAATGAATTCTATGCTGGAGTTGAAACTAAAGCTTCGCTCAATGAATGCATGAGGCTCAACCTTTGGACACGTAGCGGTCACAGAGTATTATACCAGCTTAAGAAGTTTAAGGCTGCGACTCCAGATGAGATGTACGAAGAAGTCAAAGTTATGGAATGGGAAAGAATCCTAGGTCCTGATGATTATCTAACGATTACATCCTCTGTTATCACTGAAACTATTAATGATACCCGCTTTGCCAATGTCAGGGTCAAAGACGCTATTGTTGATAAAGTCCGTGAGAAGCTGGGCAGACGTCCTTCTTCCGGTCCAGATATGACTGGTATTATAGTTTTTCTTCACTGGAGAGATGACGATTGTACCATCTATTTAGATACCTCAGGCGTGCCTCTTTCTAAAAGAGGATATAGAAAGCTTCCTCACAAAGCGCCACTACAGGAAACTCTTGCAGCTACTTTAATTAAAGCTTCAGGGTGGAACGGTCGAGTAAATTTTATTTCTCCAATGTGTGGTAGTGGAACTCTTGCTATTGAAGCTGCGCTTATTGCGCTTCAAGGCGCTCCAGGACTCATTCGTGAGAAGTTCGCATTTATGAATTTGCCCGGATATAATGAACCATATTGGGAAAATCTTTGTATAGAAGCTGAGGACCGCGAAAAAACTTCGCTCGAGTGCAGGATTATATCTACTGATATTGATCCGGTTGCAATAGAAGCTTCTCGTAAAAATGCCCGTGCAGCTGGTGTTGAGCATCTTATCGAATTTGAGGTTTGTGATTTTCGTGAAACTGAGATTCCAAAAGGAAAAGGCGTTATCTTTTTTAATCCAGAATATGGCGAAAGGATGGGCGCAACAACCTTGCTTGAAAAAGTATACGCCGGCATTGGTGATTTCTTAAAAAACAAATGTCAGGGTTACAAAGGGTATGTGTTCACCGGAAACTCAAGCCTTGCTAAACTTGTTGGTCTCAAAACATCTCGCAGATTGCTTTTTTATAATGCTAAAATTGAATGTAGATTGCTTGAATTTGAAATTTTTGAAGGAAGTGGAAAACGAAGACACTAAGTTTTATTTCTTTAATTGTTGAAAATATGTTTTTAAAGAGATAATTGGTTTAGTTGAAAATTAAATGCTTATTTTAATCTATATTGTACTATTTTAATTGTAAATATTAAGATTTAGTAGTTAAGGAGGCTGGTATGCCGCGGATTCTCGTCGTCGATGATGATCCTATATCTCGCCAAATTCTTAGAGCTATGCTTGAGAAGGAAGGCCACATTATTTCAGAAGCTGAAGATGGTATAAAGGCTCTTAATAATTATGATAAAGATGTTATTGACATTGTTATCACTGATATTTTTATGCCAGAGAAAGAGGGTGTGCAAACTGTTCGGGAATTGATGAAAGAAAACCCTGATGTCAAGATTATTGCAGTTTCAGGGGGAAGTTCTTCCGCAAATTACGATTCCCTCGATTGGGTTAAAATGTTTGGTGTGAAGTATACTTTCACTAAGCCTTTTAATTCAAAGGAAATTGTTGCAGCCATTGAGGAACTTCTTTCCAATTGATTATTTTAATTGGATGGCACCATAGCATTCAGTTGCATATTATTAGAACCTGCCGTATTTCTTCCTGACAAAATCAAGAAGAGTAATATTTTATGACGGAAAATGAGAAAATACGGGTGAAGTTGGAATTCGACGATGTAATGTTGGCGAGTACGCTTTTTGGTGCTCAAAATTCAAACCTCGTTGTTATTTCCAAGCTCTCAGAAGTTCAGATTGATAGCCGGGGAAACTCGTTGCAACTGACAGCCGACAGCCATGAATTGATTGATCCGGTTGCCAAAACTTTCACTCAGCTCTATGCGGTCCTTAAGGCTGGCAAAAATGTTTTCCCTCAAGATGTTGAAGCGGCGTATAAAATTCTTTGTCAAAATCCAGCCGCGGACCTTGTAAAAATTTTCAGAGATGAACTTTTTTCCGTTTCACGTAAGAAATCAATTGCTCCGCGCACACTTACTCAAAGAGCCTATTTTTCCGCAATACGTGAAAATGATATGGTTTTTTCCATCGGTCCAGCCGGCACAGGGAAAACTTATCTGGCGGTAGCGATGGCTATTTATGCCTTAACTCGCAAAGAAGTTAAGAAAATTATTCTAACCAGGCCTGCTGTTGAGGCTGGTGAGAAGCTCGGATTTCTGCCCGGCGATATGGTTGATAAAGTCGATCCTTACATGCGTCCATTGTATGATGCTCTTTATGATATGCTCGACGTTCCAAAAGTTCAGGATATGATTGAAGAAAATATTATTGAAATTGCTCCATTAGCATTTATGCGCGGCAGAACTCTCAGTAACGCATTTGTAATTCTTGATGAAGCGCAGAACACTACTCCTGAGCAAATGAAAATGTTTATTACACGTCTGGGACCCGGTTCCAAGGCTGTAATTACTGGCGACGTTACGCAAATAGATCTGCCTGGCCATGTTTCATCCGGTCTGGTCGTTGCCCGCAATGTTCTTCATGATGTTGAAGGAATAAATTTCATAAAATTTGAGGATACTGACGTTGTCAGGCATCCGCTGGTTGCAAAAATTGTGAAGGCTTACGAATCTTATGAAGGCCAAGGTTATCATAAATGAGCCTTTCATTAACATATGAATGCAAGCCTGATTCAAATTTCCCTTTAAGCAAGAGAGAAATGCTCCATATGTCAGAGCAGTTGCTTAAGGTGCTTAAGATTGAAGGTTTTGATTACGACCTTAAGATTACTGATGATTCGGCAATTGCTGAAATCAATCAGGAATTTTTAGGGTGCGTTGGCCCTACAAATGTTTTGAGTTTTCCATTTTCTGAAGAGCCAGATATCGCTGAAAATAAATATTTAGGTGAAATTGTATTGTCAGTTGATACTTTGGCCCGTGAAACTGTGCTTTATGGTCAAGCTCCCGAAGAACACATTGTCAGGCTTCTGGCTCATGCGTTGCTTCATTTGGCCGGGTATGACCATGGTCAGGAAATGTATTCACTTACGGATACGGCCGTCGAGTCTGTTTCTCCCATTTTCCGACAGCGAACAGTGGGTTGGCAATAGAATTTATGCCAGCCCGTTTTAGACAGATTATCGAATTTATAGTCCGATAATGCTGTTTTTGTGCTTTTCAGATATTTTTAATGCTATTCACTTAAATTTCACCATAAATTTTAGTTTACAATAGCAGGGCTTATAAGCAATGATTTCCCGTTCTTGCTTTGCGAGCTTTTAAACATACTATTTTGGAGTTTAATAATGATCAGGCATCTGCTTAAAATTAATGATGTTCCACGTTCAGAACTCGGTCAGCTCGTGCTTAGGGCAAAAGAGCTAAAAGATAATAAAATCAGAAACAATGCTCTTGAAGGCAAGACTGTTGTTATGGTTTTTGAAAAAGCTTCAACAAGAACTAGAGTTTCCTTTGACGTTGCTATTGAACAGCTTGGTGGTCATTCCATATTTATGACACCAGCTGAATCCCAGCTCGGAAGAAGTGAACCTCTTGAAGATACTGCTAAAGTTTTATCCCGCTATGCTGATGCTTTAGTTGTAAGGACTTTCGGACAGCAGAAATTGCGCGTACTTGCAGAAAATTCCTCTGTTCCTGTAATTAATGCTCTTACCGACAGGTACCATCCTTGTCAGGTCTTGAGCGATATGTTGACTATTTACGAAAGAACACCTGATCTTGGAAATCTTCAGGTTACGTGGATTGGCGACGGTAATAATATGGCGCATTCATGGATTAATGCGGCTATATATTTCCCTATTTATCTTACCTTGTCTTTCCCGGAAGGCTATGAGCCTAATTCTGATGTTATCGCACGTGCACTTGCTATGGGCGCTAAGATCAACATGAGCTACGACCCAATTGAAGCGGTCAAAGGAGCTCATTACGTTAATACTGATGTATTTGCCTCAATGGGGCAGGAAGAAGAGCAGACTGAGCGTGAAAAAGCTTTTGCTCCTTATCAGGTTAACGAGGAACTTCTCGCTCATGCTCATCCAGATTGCAAAGTTATGCATTGCTTGCCTGCACATAGAGGTGAGGAAGTAACGGCTGATGTACTTGACGGGCCGAGATCTATTATATTTGATCAGGCAGAAAACAGACTGCATATGCAGAAAGCTATTCTTGAGTGGGCTGTTAACGGTATAGAAGTTGATCTTGAAGCCGTTGGAAAGCTTCTTGGGCCGATTACTGTTGTTCCAAATGTTCATGCTGTAGAATAATATTTGAAGGAATTAATAATGAGTAAAGTAGAAAAAGTAGTATTGGCATATTCAGGTGGTCTTGATACCTCCGTTATATTGAAATGGATCAAGCAGGAGTATGACTGCGAAGTTATTACTCTAACTGCTGACCTAGGTCAGGGAGAAGAGCTTGATGGAATTGAAGAAAAAGCTCTTGCAACTGGTGCTAGTAAGGCATTTGTTGAAGATCTGCGCGAAGAATTTGCTCGCGATTTCATTTTTCCATGTTTCCGCGCAGGCGCAATTTACGAAGGACGTTACCTCCTCGGAACTGCCATTGCTCGTCCTTTGATTGCTAAAAGAATGGTTGAAATTGCCGAGAGCGAAGGCGCTCAGGCTGTAGCACATGGTGCGACAGGCAAAGGTAATGATCAGGTCCGTTTTGAACTTGGCGCAATGGGAATGAATCCTAGGCTTCTAAATATTGCCCCTTGGCGTGAGTGGGATCTTAAATCCCGTACAGACCTCATGGCTTTTGCTAAAGATAATGGTATTGATATTCCGGTTACGCGCCGTAAACCATGGTCAATGGACGCTAACCTTCTTCACGTAAGTTTTGAAGGTTCTGAGCTTGAAGATCCGTGGAATGCGCCTTCTCCTGAATCATACAGATATTGTACTCCTATTGAAAAAGCACCTAATGATCCTGAAATTATTACTATTGATTTCGAACGCGGTGACCCTGTTGCAATCAACGGTGTTAGTCACTCCCCCGCAGCATTAGTTGAAAAACTTAATGAAATCGGTGGAAAGCACGGAATTGGTAGAGTTGATATGGTAGAGAATAGATTTGTTGGAATGAAATCCCGCGGTGTATACGAAACTCCTGGTGGAACAATCATTCACGTTGCACATCGCGATCTTGAAGGTCTTTGCATGGACCGCGAGGTTATGCATCTCAGAGACAGCCTCATTCCTAAGTATGCTGAAATGGTATACAATGGATACTGGTATGCTCCTGAACGCATAGCTCTTCAGGCAATGATTGATAAGACTCAGGAAAAAATTACTGGAACAGTTAGAGTTAAGCTCTACAAAGGTAATGTTATTCCTGAAGGGCGTAAGTCTCCTTACTCTCTCTATCGTGCTGATCTTGCTACTTTTGAAGAAGATGAAGTTTACGACCAGAAAGATGCAGAAGGTTTCATTAAGCTCATCGGTCTTAGACTGAAAGGCAAAACTGCTGAGTCTGGGTCCAATTGGCTCACAGATGGCAATAACTGCGACAAATAGTTAAATTATATGGCTCAGGTGGGGAATAACCTGCCTGAGCCTTTTGATCCTGCCCATATTGATCATTTTCAATCCTACGGACTGAGACTTTGATTTAAGGTGGGATTTTTTGTTTTGGTGTTATTTAAAGTTAAAAGAAACATAGACATTACGAGGTATTGAACATGGCTGAAATTAAATTATGGGGCGGAAGATTTGCTCAAAAAACTGCTGCGTCAGTAGAAGAATACACGCAGTCTGTCAGCTATGATAAAAATCTGTACCGAGAAGATATTGAAGGCTCAAAAGCGCATGCTCAGGTGCTGGCAGAGCAGGGTGTTCTTACTGAGGATGAAGCTAAGACTTTGGTCGAAGGTCTTGATACTGTTCTCGGTGAAATCGAGTCTGGTAAATTTGAGTGGAAAAAGGAGATGGAAGATCTCCACATGAATATCGAGAGCAGACTTACTGAAATTGTTGGCGCAGTCGGTGGGAAGCTCCACACTGGTCGTAGTCGTAATGATCAGGTTGCCCTTGGTTTTCGTTTGTACGTAGTTCGCAGTCTCGAAGCATGGAAAGACGTGCTTGAAAAACTAATTTCCGTATTCACCGCAAAAGCTGAAGGTCATCTAGGCGTTTTGCTTCCGGGGTATACACACTTACAGCCGGCTCAGCCTGTAAGCTTGGCTCATCACATGCTCGCTTATGCCTGGATGTTCAAAAGAGATCATGAACGCGTTTGTGATTGTATTAAGCGTGTAAATGTAAGCCCACTTGGCGCTGCAGCTCTCGCTGGAACAACTTATCCTCTGAATCCTTCTTCTGTAGCTGAAAAGCTTGGTATGGATGGAACTTTTCGTAATAGTCTTGATGCAGTTTCGGATCGTGATTTCGTGATGGAATCATTGTTTACAGGCTCTTTGATTATGACTCACCTAAGTCGAATTTGTGAAGAGCTTATCATATGGGCTAACCCTTGTTTCGGCTTCATTAAGCTGCCTGATGCTTATTCTACCGGCTCATCAATCATGCCTCAGAAAAAGAATCCTGACGTGTGTGAGCTTATGCGTGGTAAAACGGGCCGAGTTTTCGGCGATTTGATTTCAATGCTCACAACTGTGAAAGGTCTTCCGCTGGCATACAATAGAGATATGCAGGAAGATAAAGAGCCGTTTTTTGATGCTGACAAAACGGTCTATGCATCAGTGTCCATCATGGCAGATATGATGGAAGTAATGGGCTTTAATGCTGAGAATATGGAAAATGCCCTGAAAAAAGGGTTCTTGAATGCGACTGAACTTGCTGACTATTTAGTCGGTAAAGGCATTCCCTTCCGTGAAGCTCACCACATTACCGGATCGGCTGTTGCTCATGCAGAAACAGCAGGTAAAGGGCTTGAGGATATGACGCTTGCCGAGCTTAAGTCTTTTTCAGATAAAATTGATGAAGATGTGTTCGAGATTCTTTCATATGAGGCCGCGGTAAGACGTAGAGTGTCTCCCGGTGGAACTGGGCCTGAGTCTGTTAAGTCTCAGATTGCTGAACTAAAAGTCTGGCTAAAGAAATAAGTCAGTTTGTTGTAATTTGTTTTAAAAAAAGCTCCATTCAATTTGAATGGAGCTTTTTTATTTTGCTTTTTCTAATTCTTCTATCGCCTTGAAGTCAGCAACATCTATATTTTGAATATGCGATGTGAGCCAGTTTTTCATAAATTTGAGTACTTTCTGAGATCCTTCGGTGTTGTCCAGTAAACAAACGCTATTGAATTGCTCAACTTTTTCGGAAAAAGCTTGATGTTGATTTAGATGTTTAGAAAAATCAATGGATGGGTATTGGCTGAAAATTTTTTCTTCTGTTTCAAAATGGTAGATGCTGTATAAATATAATTCAGAAATAATATCTGCGATTTCACTGTTGTCGTTTTCATCTATTTGTGAATTAAATTTTTCCAGAAGTTTAAAGAAGCCTTGATGCTGTTCGTCAATTGCATCGCATCCTGTATATAAAAAAGATCCTTTAGTACATTTTGAATCCATTTTTGTGCTCCTTCTTTTTGTCGTGCAAAAAAAGGCTATAAGAGTCCCTCTTCATGTATTATAATACTTATTATTTGTCATACTGGGAAGCTAATAATTGTGTTTTATTGATAGTTCTGAAGGGGTGTTGGGGGAGTGAATGGCGGAAGTGTATAGGAGTCGAACCTACCGACGAGGGTTAGCCCGTCCACTGGATTTGAAGTCCAGGCGCCACACCGGTGACGAAACACTTCCGTTCTCATGAAAAATCAGCTACCAATTTTACACGGTAAGGGCAAGCATTAATAATATTTCTTATTCCCCTTGCCTTTTCTAGAATTAGACTTATTAATACTGATTGAAGCTAAACAAAGAACTGATTTTAGTCCGTATACCTTAGGTTTGCGCGTTGCAGACATGGGCCGGACAAATATGAAGGAGATGAATTTTGAACAGTTTTGCCAAGAACCTCTTGGTCTGGGTAACCATCATGTTGGTGATGATTGTTTTGTTCAATCTTTTCAACCAGCCTGCAGCTCCCCAGCAAAAGGTTTCCTATACTGACTTCCTTATGAAAGTCGATAGCGGAGAGATCATACAGGTCAAGATTCAAGGACAGAAAATCAGCGGAGTTATGGTTGGCGATAAACGTTTCGTTACCTATAGCCCTAATGATCCTACTCTAATTCCTAATCTGATTAAGAATAAAATTGAAGTGATAGCAGAACCGGCAGAAGATTCTCCTTGGTATATGACTCTGTTCATATCTTGGTTTCCTATGCTGCTTCTTGTTGGTGTATGGATATTTTTCATGCGTCAAATGCAAGGCGGCGGTGGCGGCGGACGTGGCGGGGCCATGTCTTTCGGTAAATCCAAAGCTCGTATGCTTAATGAAGAAAGCGCTAAAGTAACATTTCAGGATGTTGCCGGAGTAGACGAAGCTAAAGAAGAGCTTTCTGAAATAGTCCAGTTTCTTAGCGAACCTAAGAAGTTTACGCGTCTTGGCGGTCGTATCCCTAAAGGGGTTCTTCTTGTCGGGTCACCGGGTACTGGTAAAACATTACTTGCACGTGCTGTTGCTGGTGAAGCTGGCGTACCATTCTTTTCAATTTCCGGTTCGGATTTTGTTGAAATGTTCGTTGGTGTCGGTGCTTCTCGTGTTCGTGATCTTTTTGCTCAGGGTAAAAAGAATGCTCCTTGTTTGATATTTATTGATGAAATTGACGCAGTTGGACGTCAGCGTGGCGCCGGTCTCGGCGGCGGGCATGATGAACGCGAGCAGACACTTAACCAGCTTCTCGTAGAGATGGATGGATTTGAGTCTAACGAAGGCGTTATCCTTATTGCTGCTACGAATAGACCTGATGTACTTGACCCGGCTCTACTTAGACCAGGTCGTTTCGACAGACAGGTTGTTGTTCCTACTCCTGATGTTAGAGGCAGGGCGCATATCCTTAAAGTTCACACCCGCAAAACACCTTTGGCAGATGATCTTGATCTTGATGTCATTGCTCGCGGAACCCCTGGATTTTCCGGTGCGGATCTTGAGAACCTCGTCAATGAGGCGGCTCTCTCCGCAGCGAAGAACAATCAGGATTACGTGAAAATGGTGGATTTCGAAGAAGCCAAAGATAAAGTACTTATGGGTAGAGAACGTCGTAGTCTTATTCTTAACGATAAAGAAAAAGAGACTACAGCGTATCATGAAGCTGGGCATGCTCTTGCAGCTAAGCTTCTTGAAGATACCGATCCAATTCACAAGGTCACGATTATTCCTCGTGGTAGAGCTCTTGGTGTAACCCAGCAGCTCCCAGTTGATGATCGTCATAACTATTCTAAAAGATACCTTGAAGATACACTTGTTATGCTACTTGGTGGTCGTGTTGCAGAGGAACTGATCCTTGACCAGATGACCACTGGGGCCAGCAATGATATCGAGCGCGCTACTAAGATGGCTCGCAGCATGGTTTGTCAATGGGGTATGAGTGAAAAACTCGGACCTATGACTTTTGGTGAAACCAATGATCAGGTATTCCTCGGTAAGGAATTTGGTCATGGTAAAGACTTTAGTGAAGACACAGCGCGTCTTATCGATTCTGAAATCAGAAGAATTATCGATACCGCACTTGAAAAAGCTAAGATGTTGCTCACTGAAAATAAAGAACATCTCCATACGATTGCCGCTGCATTACTTGAGCGTGAAACTATCTCCGGAGATGAAATTGATACGCTTATGAACGGTGGAGTGTTACCTCCACTTGAGAATTTGGCTAATTCAGCAACTCCTTCAAACGCTGCGAAGGCTTATGAGTCTTCAGCAAAAGCTGGATATACTCCGGTTGAAGAGAAGGATGAAGCCAAGTCTGAAGCTGATTCAACTGAAAACAATGAGTTTTCTTTCGACGAATCACCAGATAATTCAGATGATAAATCTAGCCAAGAATCTGAAGCCAAGTCTGAAGAAGAGAAATCCTCTGATGATAAAAAGAGCTCTGATTAGCCGGAAGAGTTAAATGAAACGGACCTACACATGGACCATTAAGGGGGGAAGGGTTTTAGGCCCTTCCCCTTTTTTTATTGCCGGAATAGTAAATGTAACTCCTGATTCTTTTTATGATGGCGGAGTAAACTATGATCCACAGCATGCTGTTGCTAATGGCAGAATGCTGGCATCGCAGGGTGCGGATATACTTGATGTCGGCGGTGAAAGCACAAGGCCCTTTGCAGACAAAATTTCTGCAAAGGATGAAATCCGCCGTGTAATCCCGGTTGTTAGAGAACTAGCTAAGGATCACGTTGTCTCCGTTGATACCGTTAAGCACGAGGTGGCTCTTGCTGCCCTCGAAGCTGGAGCTTCTATTATCAATGACGTTTCAGCTTTCAGTGCTGATCCTGCCCTTCTTGAAGTGGTTGCGGATATTAAGCCGGGTTATGTTTTGATGCACAGTCAGGGCAGCCCAGATAAAATGCAAATTGCGCCACATTATGATAATGTAATCGGAGAAATTTCAACTTTTTTTAAAAAAAGTCTTGAAAAACTCTTAAAAGCTGGATTACCCGAAAAAAACATAGTAATTGATCCAGGTATAGGGTTTGGAAAAACTCTTGAGCACAATATTGAGATTCTTAAAAATATTGATGCGCTCATGGAATTAGGTTTTCCGGTTTACATGGGGCTTTCAAATAAGTCATTATGGGGCAAGTTGCTAGGGCTTGAACCGCAGGATCGTCAAAACGCAACGCAGGCTGCTACAGCTGTTCTTGCCGCGCGCGGAGTTCCGATTCATAGGGTTCACGAAGTAGGTTTGACTGCTCAGACCTTGAGGATTGTGAAGGCGATTGCCAAGGATATTTAATGTTTGAATTATTAGGATTTCAAATTTCCTGGAAGGAACTACTCGATATCGGCCTTGTCGGTGTAGTCTATTTTTACGTAATTCTGCTTGTACGTGGAACTCGTGCTGCGGCTATTATTTGGGGTTTGTTTGTTATCCTTTTTGTTTATTATACTTCAGATGTTTTTGGCTTATACACTCTGAACTGGCTACTCACGAACTTTTTGAGTTCAATTTTCCTTATCATAGTTATTTTATTTCAGCGTGATATCCGAAAAGGTCTTGCTCAAATGGGCGCAGGGCGCTTCTGGCGCAAAAACGATTTTAAGATTGCAGTTATTGATGAGATTTGTTCAGCAATGGATTCAATGGCTCGCCGTAAAATCGGGGCTCTTGTGGTTATTCAAAAGAACGTTCCACTCGGAGACATTATCGAGAAGGGCGTTGAGATTGATTCTAAGATTACAAAGCAGCTTCTTATAAATATTTTTTGGCCGGATACACCGCTGCATGACGGAGCTGTAGTGATTAATTCTAATAGAATTGTAGCTGCATCATGTATATTGCCTTTAGCACAGGTTTCAACCAGAAAGAGTGCTATCGGAACAAGGCATAGGGCCGCTCTCGGTATCAGTGAAGAAACAGATGTAATCGCAATTGCCGTTTCAGAAGAACGGGGCACAATTTCTGTTGCTATAGGTGGCAAGCTTACTACTAGCTTGGATATTATCAGATTAAAACGTGTTCTGAAAAACACTTTGAGCTAATATTATGGTAGATAAACACTGGAAAATAGCGCTACTGGCGATAACAATGGCCGTTTTAACATGGTATCTGGTTACAGGCCGTGATCTTGTTGAAACGTGGGTTGAATTCCCATTGGAAATTGTTAACCCGCCTCAGGGTATGATTATTCGTAGCGGAATGATTACAAAGGTTTCTGCCCGTCTCAGAGGTCCCAAAGGACTTATTCGCAATCTAGATACAAAAAAAATGGCTTATTCTCTTGATACTGGACACCTTATTGTTGGCAGCAATCCTATCGCTGTTGTTCCCGAGAAACTCGGGCTTGGTAGTGCTTTGGAAGTTGTTGAAATTAAGCCTTCAATAATAAATCTTGTTGTTGATATGTATGTTAAGAAAACTGTTAGGGTTATCCCCACATGGAAGGGATCTTTGAACAAAGATTTTACCATTGAAGGAAAATCTTGTGTGCCTGCCGAAGTTGTTCTCCGCGGTCCAGCTTCGATACTTAAGAAAGTTGCGCAGGTTCGTACGCAGGACATAATGCTTGATACTGATTCTCCTGAAGTATGGAAGGGGTTGATTCCATTGAATCTTCCTGAAGAAGTAGAAGCTAATCCGGGAATGGTTTCTGTTTCGCTTGTTTTTAAGGTAAGAAAGGCTAAGATGTGGGTAAAAGTTCCCTTGTATATTTTGGGGCCCGAAGAAATTGATTTTACTGCTAGTCAGAATTTTGTGAGACTTTTTGTTGAAGGTCCAAAACCCTTTTTCCGTAAAAATGATTTTAGAAATGAAATTACTGCTTCTATAGATATTAATGCGACAATACCAAATGGTGAAAACATCGTTAATTATGATGTTAGCGTTCCTTCAGGGTGCTCAGTTACTAAAAAGAATCCTGAAGTAATAACTGTAACAATATCAAGACAGGATTTAGTGGATCAGTAGATCCTATTCTGTTTTGGGAGATGATGGATGAGTAAACGTTTATTTGGAACTGATGGCCTGCGTGGTCAAGTCAATATATTTCCGATGACACCTGATATTGCTTTGAAATTAGGTCTTGCATGTGGTCATTTTTTTAGAAATGGCAATCAGCGGCCCAAAGTTATAATTGGTAAAGATACAAGACTTTCAGGCTATGTTTTTGAGTCTGCGCTTACAGCTGGGCTTTGTGCTATGGGAATGGATGTTTTTCAGGTCGGGCCGATGCCTACTCCTGCAATTTCTTTTCTTACCCGAAATATGCGCGCTGACCTTGGCATAGTTATTTCTGCTTCTCACAATCCTTTTATGGATAATGGGATCAAACTTTTTGATAAAGACGGCTTCAAACTTCCTGACGGACTCGAAGACGAAATTGCTGAAATGGTACTTTCTGATAATCCTAACTGGAATTATCCTCAGTCTGAGAACGTCGGAAGGGCATCCAAGATTGAAGATGCGAAAGGTCGCTATATCGTTTATTTGAAGTACAGCTTTCCTCAGAAAATGACGCTTAAAGGCGTTAAGCTTGTGCTTGATTGTGCCAATGGTGCAACTTACAGTCTCGGCCATATGTTCGAAGAGCTTGGTGCAGAAGTTGTGACTATCGGGAATAAGCCTAATGGTCTTAATATCAATGACAAGTGCGGTTCACTATATCCTGAGATTGTCGGGCAAAGAGTGATTGAAGAGAATGCGGATATCGGCCTTGCTATCGATGGTGACGGTGACCGTTTGATCGTAGTCGATGAGAAAGGGCAGGTTCTTGATGGTGATCAGCTCATGGCTCTTTGTGCTGCAGATCTTATGGAGCGTGGTAAACTTACCAAAAATATGCTTGTCGCAACTGTGATGAGTAATATGGCTCTTGAAAATTTCATGAAAGAACGCGGCGGAACGTTGCTGCGAACTAATGTTGGTGACCGCTATGTTATGGAAGCCATGCGCCGCGAAGGTGCAGTTCTTGGCGGAGAGCAGTCTGGCCACCTAATATTCAGAGAGTATAGTACAACTGGCGATGGACTCCTCGCGGCCCTCCAGTTATTGCGTATACTTTGTGAGAAAAACAGACCGCTATCTGAGCTTTCAGGTTTGCTTAAACTGTATCCACAATCGCTTGTAAATGTTCATGTTAAGAGAAAAGTTCCTTTCGAGGAAGTGCCCGCAGTGCAGGAAGCTCTTAAAAAAGTTGAAAAAGCACTTGGTGATAAAGGTAGAGTTTTGCTCCGTTATTCAGGCACTGAGTCTGTAGCTAGAGTGATGGTTGAAGCAGAAGACAGCTCTAAGGTTGATCTTTATACCGCTGAGCTTGCGGACGTTCTGGAAAAGCATTTAGTTTAAATAATTTGTTCAGCGCAATAATTAGCCGCTGAATTATTCAAGGAGTCTGAACGATGGTCATCAAAAAAGTTATTATTCCTGTTGCTGGTTGGGGCACAAGATCATTGCCTGCTACTAAAAATATTCCTAAAGAAATGCTCCCGATCTTTAGAAAGCCTGTCATTCAGTATGTTGTTGAAGAAGCAATGACTAGTGGACTAACAGATGTTGTTTTTATTACAAACCAAAACAAAAAAATAATTGAAGACCATTTTGACTATAACTTGTCCCTTGAAGATGTTCTTAAGCGTGCTAACAAGCATGAAATTTTAGCCGAGTGCAGACGAGTCGCGGAAATGGTTAACATCATTTCTGTTCGTCAGAAAAAACAGCTTGGACTTGGTCATGCTGTACTTTGTGCCAAAGAAGTCTGTAAAAATGATCCTTTCGCCGTAATGGTTGGGGATGACCTTATGTTTGGCTTAGAGCCTGGTATTAAGCAGCTTATCGATGCAGCGCGTACAGAAAATATGGCTGTTGTAGGTGTTATTGAGGTTCCTGAGAATAAGGTTGATCGTTATGGTATTGTTCAGGGAGAAGAATTTGCTCCTGGAATGTACAGAGTTCGTAACTTGGTTGAAAAACCACCTATAGGGCAGGCTCCATCAAGGCTTGCTATTGTTGGGCGTTACGTTCTTTTGCCTGAAATATTTGATCATCTCGAGAATCTAGAGCCAGGTGTTGGCGGAGAAATTCAGCTCACTGATGCTTTGCAGTGCCTTGCTCAGGACAACAAACTCCTTGCGGTTAAATTGCGCGGGCAAAGATTTGACGCGGGCGACTGGGTTGAGTATCTTACTGCAAATATTTATTTCGCTCTTCAGGATGAAGAATTACGTGATGGTTTAGTAAAGAGTTTGCGGGAGCTTTTGTCTTGTTCGTAAAAAAAATACCAGCATTTTTGTTCATAATGGTCCTTGTTGCTAGTCTGTTTTGGTGCAGATCAGCAAGGGCCTTTTTTCCGTCAGATGAAGCCATAGATGATACAATGTATCAAAAATATGGTGCGTTAACTTCGTATGAGGCTCTCATTACTTTCCCTTCTGAGCCGGGTACATCGCTTAGAATAAAGCGTGGAGATGACCACTGGCAGCAGACCTTTGTAAGCAACTCCGGTAATGGAACTGTTACAGCAAAATCCATCGGGCAGTATTTCGAAACTTCTGCTGAATGTCCGATGAATGCGGATCTTCCCGTTTCCATGTTGCAGTTTTGGGTTTCTGATGATGCTACCAGTGACTGGAAAAGTCTTGGTATGACAAACTCTACAAGAAGTTACGGATTCAATGACGGCTTCCCTGCCTTTGTTTTTGGTGCAGAATCTACTGATGATTCCTCACCTCAAATTAGGCTTGATAATGAAAATTTTGCTCCTCTTAAAATTACACTTGGGGCTGGAAGGTCCATTTCCTTTGGTACTTACACAAAGTTCGCGGGATTTATGCTTCCACATACAGGTGTGATTATAGTGGGAGATGATTCTGTTGAATTTAAAATTGAATGGCTTGGAGTCAGGCAAAAAATTGACCCAGTTGTTTTCTCCGCTTCAGCTCTAAAAAAAGAGCCATCATGCGGCATCCCCAGTAGTTTTGCTTTAGAACTGCTTAAAAAATGTCTCCGCATTAAACTCTAGCAGGGACTAAGATGACTACACTCTGGCAGGCCTGCCTCGCCAGTCCTCCATACTCCATTTATACTTATTCAGCGCCCGCTGACCTTCCACAATTATCGGAAGGTCAGCGGGTTCTTGTTCCATTGGGGAAATCTTTCAGAGTTGCTTTTTTAATTGAGATTCAGACTGTTGCTCCAGAAAATATTGAGCTTAAATCCATCGTATGGCCTCTGGAAAAGCATCCGTTACTGAATTCAACTCATTTTCAGCTGTACCGGAATATTGCAACGCGGCAGTTGCAACCGCTCGGCAAAGTTTTGGAAAACGTTGTTCCAAAAAGATTCCGCAGCGCTAAGCTGACTTTCAAGATCGCTGATAGAAATTTTCCGACAAAAATAAAAGGTGCTGACCTCGCACGTATGTCCTTTGAATCTCGTCTGAATCTTGTCTCCATCTATAATGATGACAGAATGAACGTCAGCTTGCCTGCGTCCATAGAAAAAGAAGAATACGTCAGCCTTACTACTGATCCTCCGTGGCCCGTTCGGCCCAATGCGGCCCGCCAGTTGCAAGTTTTGGAATATATTTATGAGAATGGCCCGCGTGAGAAAGGTTTCCTTAAAATGATTATGGGAGATTGGACCACTGGGGTTATTAACAAGCTGCAATCTGACTTACTCTTAAAAGTTGGCCCGCCACCAGCAGAAGAGCGCAATCCTGCAGAAAAGTGTCAGATATCATCAGATGAATGGGATTTCATTCCTACTGAGCAGCAGCAGGCTGCTATTGAGGAGTTGGAAGAAGCTCTTGATAGTGACAAAAGTGAAGTTAAGCTTTTGCATGGTATAACTGGAAGCGGAAAAACGCTTGTCTATATGACTGCTGCACGTAAGTGTCTTGATCAGGGACGTTCTGCTGTCGTTTTAGTGCCTGAAATTGCGCTTGCGTACTCTCTCTGGAATAGTATTTGTCCTCTTTTTCCAGATACAGATAAATATCTTTATCACGGCTATCAAACTCCCGTTCGCAAAGAAGCTATTTTCCGTGCTGTAGCAACCGCCAAGAAGCCTACGCTGATTATCGGGACCCGTTCTGCGTTGTTTTTGCCTGTTCAAAATCCCGGTCTGTTTATTATTGATGAAGAACATGATGAGTCATATAAGCAGGAAGAACGCCTTCCGTATCAGGCTAAAGAAGTCGCTTATTTTCTCGCTCAAAAAACTAAAAGCTTACTCGTATTAGGTTCGGCTACGCCTGATTTAAAGACATTTTATGCCGCGCAGCAGGGCGCTTTTAATCTCATTTCAATGGAAAAAAGAGTTGGTAAATCCATGCTTCCGAAAGTGCGGATAGTTGATACCAGCACTATTAAGAACCCTGAGCAGCCTTTTGCGCCTGAAACAGAAGACCGATTAAAAGAAGTTATTGCGCGCGGTGAGCAAGCTGTAATCATGCTTAATCGTCGTGGATTCTCACCTCTTATTTATTGCATCGACTGTGAAGAGCCGATTAAATGCCCGCATTGTAATGTCAGCATGACCTACCACAAGGGGCGTGAGCGGTTAATTTGCCATTATTGCGGTAATGCTCATCATTTTCCTTTGCCATGCACAATGTGCGGTGGAAATAATCTTCTGCCTCTTGGCGGAGGAACCGAGCGACTTGAAGAACAGGTTGCCAAAGCGTTGCCACCTGAAACAAAAATTTTGCGCATGGATCGAGACAGTACTCGCAGACAGGAGCGGCTCGAAGAGATTTTGAAAAATTTTGCCAAAGGTGAAGCTCAGGTTCTTGTTGGTACACAGATGTTATCTAAAGGGCACAACTTTCCCGGGGTAACTCTTGTTGTTGTTTCAGAGGGTGACTTGGGACTAAATCTTCCCGATTATCGTTCTGCTGAACGTACGTTTCAGCTACTGGTGCAGGTTTCAGGTAGGGCTGGCAGGGGGGAGAAACCCGGTGAAGTTATCATTCAAACCAGAAATCCTGAAAATCCAATTTGGAGTTCCGTTTCGTCAGCTGATTACAATACTTTTTTTGAACGCGAAATTGATAAGAGACGCAAATTCCGCTATCCGCCATTCACTAAACTTGCACTCATTAGAATAAGCCATCCACTTAACTGGGGTGGGGGGGATCTGTTTCCCAAATTTTTTGATAAAATTCGTGAGAGTGCTACGAAGGCAGGACTAATGGCGATGGGACCCGTGCCGGCTCCGATGGCTTTGCTCAAAGGGCGTAAAAGATTTAACTGCCTTATCAAATCCGATGACTGGACAAAAACGCGTGATTTGTATGCTGAAGCAATGAGACTTAGTCCTGATAAGAAAAATGTTAGAATAACGCTTGATCTTGATCCGGTTAATATGCTTTAGGCGTATGTCGGATATGTATTATTCAAATTCACTCTCATCAATAGCATCACCTTGTTCATTAGGCTCGTCTTCAGCAATTCCCGGTAAGTCTTTAAAAAACGAAGCGATACCGGATTGATGCATAAGAGTGAGTACTTCTGGAGAAATATTTTGAATGGAAACTTTTTTATTATAATGTGTACAGATTCTATTTAAATAAAAAATTGCTTCCAGACCTTTGATAGAGATGGCCGTTGTTTTAGACAAATCAAGCTCAATATCCATGTCTTGCTGCAACATTTTTTTTCCCATCCGCCCAAGCTCGGGAATTATTGCAGAGCTTAGAACTCCTGAAACTTTAATTAGCGCATGTTCTTTTTTGTCGTCATAGCTGATGGAGCTTGGAACTGAAATGGAACACGATTCTTTTATGTGTTGCAGAAAAAGTGTTTCTTGCCGCATTAAAAGTAACGGTGAAATGATGTTCGAAATTTTATCTTTTAAGTTACATTTTACTTCATCTATTGGAGTGCAGATGAGCAGGCAATTAGGCATTTTTTTGTAAATTTCAGGAATAAATTTTCTAAGCTCATCTGGTGATGCTGAAATTAAAATAATGTTCGGGTTTAAATTTGCTGCTGCGGAAACTATTGAATCCTTTTGCTTTTCATCTAATTCGTCTGAAATTTTGAAATTCGTAAATAGATCCCATGAAAGCGGAACATAGCCATCTGCTACCAGTATATCAGTTTTTAGAGACGTAGCTGAAACATGGAGAAGGCTATGTCCATAATGTGCGCATATTGTGGCTATTTGCTCTGGAAATTCAAAATATTCCATAGGCAATTTTATATTCTGGCCGTGTTTGCTAGCCATGCCTGTTAGTGTCGAGTCCGTGGCTAAAAAAATGTCTGTATCATCTAATCTGTTTAAAGGATTTCTCCCATATTCAAGTAACCACGGTGCAGAAACCGCAAAAATAAATTTTTTGCGTCTGGATTCAACAAGTTCACCTACCGCGACAAGCAGTTCGTGAAAATCCAGACTGTCAAATGGGATGCCGAAAGCAATTTTGATCTGTCGTGATTCAATAAAATTATCCACTTACATCCTCATTTTGCGCCGAAACAGAACAGGAAACGTTTATTTGTCCCAATTGATTCCCTTATCCCACGTAACTTTGTCCTTCGCTTTCTTTTGGCTGCGCAGGAGGATATAAACTGCACCGGCTCCGCCATCTTTGGGCTGAGCAGTACAAAATGCTAACACAACACGGCGGAAAGGATCGCGAGTCAGCCAGCCTTGAATTTCTCTTTTGAGAACAGACTGTCCGCCCGGAGAATTTTTACCTTTTCCAGTAACAGCAAGCACGCACCTGCACCCATGAAGGTAGGATTCTCTTATGAAAAACATTAGATTATCAAATGCCTGATCCGAAGTCATTCCATGAAGATCAATGCGCGATTCGTTGCTATAGGAACCGGCTTTCAGTTTCTGATAAATCTTTGCATCAATCCCGCAGACATGACCGAACATGAACTCTTCTGAGTAATCAAGTTCAAATTCGACATTGCCAGCAACGAGATTGTTCCGATATGCATTGCCATTTTCGTCAGTACAATGGACCGCCGTAACTGGCATAGTTCGTTCAACCTTCACAACTGAACTTTCTATGCGCTCAACTCCGGACATGGCATTCATGAACGCCATCTCTTCCGCAATAGGAATCTCTTCAGGGTCAGATTCAGCCATGGGTTCAGGTTTTTTATTAATAGCGTCTAAAACCTTTTGTACAGATTTAGGCATTTTAGGGTCGCCGCTTTTTTCTTTTTTATCATCTTTAAACTTTAATGTTTTTAGATCCGCAAGAGTCTTAACTTTATTTTTTGCCATATTTTTTCTCCTAAAAGTGAAGATTCAAATTAGTCATATTTTTCGCTTAAGTAAATCTTTCTATGAGTAAAAGTTGAGTTTTTGTTTTTAATTCCTTGACTTTTTTTTGGTCATGCCCATTTTTAATACTGTATGAAAACAGGTTAGAGATATTTACTTCACAGCTGAGATGATTCATTAAGGCTTGCAACGAGCGGAATTCTATACCTCTTTGGTATTTAAATAAACTCATTAAATATAAGTCTACGGTATTATTGGTCGCAAGTGATAAATAATTTTTATTCTGGACTTGAAAAGCTTATTTTATTAGCTCTTGGAACGAACTTAATTAGATAAATTAAAAATGTATGACATTTCGTTTGTAAAGTGAGGGAACTCAATGCTTAAGATAGAAGACTTGCACGTCAGTATTGGCGACAAGGAGGTCATCAAAGGCCTCGACCTACATATAAAAGAAGGGGAAACCTTTATTCTTTTCGGACCTAACGGTTCCGGTAAGACCTCATTGCTCATGACTCTTATGGGGTTCAGCAATTATACGGTAACTAAAGGTAAAATTACATTTAAGGGCGAAGATATTACTTACGCTCCTATATATGAACGTGCTCGCCTTGGTGTCGGCATGTCTTTCCAGCGCCCCCCAACCATCCATGGACTTAAAACCAGACATTTAGTTGAAATGTGTGGAAATGGCTCTAAGGTTGATGTTGAAGGGCTAGCTAAGAAAGTTAATATGGAAACCTTTCTTGATCGCGATATCAACTCCGGTTTTTCCGGTGGTGAAATCAAACGGTCCGAGCTGCTTCAATTGATGGCTCAAAATCCGGGCATGGTTCTTTTTGATGAACCTGAATCCGGTGTCGATCTCGAAAACATGCACCTTATCGGTGAAATGGTTCGCACGCTTCTAGACGGGGAAATTCGCCCTAATCTAGATCTGAGCATGAAAGAGCAAAAAGAAAGAGGCTCTAGCACATGCGGGCTTATTATCACGCATACAGGACATATTCTCGACTACATTAACGCTGACCGTGGACAGGTTCTTTACAACGGACATCTCTGCTGTGAAGCCAGACCTCGCGACATTCTGGAACATATTCGCAAATATGGATACCAAGAATGCGTTAAGTGCTTGAAGTAGAAGCATAAACTCCACGGAGAAATATTATGAAAAAAGTCGATCTCAATTTATATAAATTTGATGGCCTTGAACACGATGCCGTAGCTGATTTGTCTACCCTTAATGCGGAAGATAAAGAACAGCTGCTTATGGCTGGTGTTGATGTGGATAGCGAAGAAACCAGCGGAACTTTTTTGCAGGTAGACCATTCCAACGTTCATTGTGGTTCAACCAATAAAGACGTTGAAGTTATGGATATCAAAAAGGCTCTAGAAAAATATGACGGCCTCCCTGATTATTATTTCAACCTTGTTGATAAAGATAAAGATGAGTTCACAAAGTCTGCTGCTGAAAATCTTCACGGTGGTTATTTTGTGCGCACTAAAAAAGGAGCAAAGATTAAAGCTCCTGTGCAGTCTTGTCTTTTTCTTAAGGCTGAGCAGTCTGGTCAGAATATTCACAACATTATCGTTGTGGAAGAAGATTCTGAACTTCAGATTATTACCGGATGTGCTGCTGCACATGGTGAATTTACTGGAGCTCATTTCGGTATCTCCGAAATTTACATTAAGAAGGGCGGCAAGCTGACCTTCACAATGGTTCATAACTGGGGCGAAAACGTTACTGTTCGTCCTAGAACTGTCGGAGTTGTTGAAGAAGGCGGAGTCCTTTTAAATAACTACGTACTGCTCAAAAAGGTCAAAGATGTTCAATCTTACCCGACCATTTTCCTAAATGGTGAGGGCGCTGTTGCTCGCTTTAACTCTGTTTTGGTTGCACCCGAAGGTTCCCATATTGATACTGGAACCCGTATTATTATGAATGCGCCAAATACACGTGGCGAGATTATTTCCCGTACTATTACTACTGGTGGAACAATTATTTCCCGTGGTCATATTCAGGGTAATTTTGCACCTGCACGCGGACATCTTGAGTGTCAGGGACTACTTCTCGGCGGCGGGATCATTCATGCTATTCCTGAACTGGAAGCTACTGTTGAAGGCGTAGAGCTTTCTCATGAAGCGGCTGTAGGTAAGATTGCTCAAGAAGAGATCGAATACCTCATGGCTCGCGGAATGGATGAAGAAGAAGCTACTTCAACGATTGTACGTGGATTCCTTAATGTCGATGACATGGGACTTCCTAAAAAGCTCCAGATTGAAATTGACAAGCAGATTGCTGAGCTTGATTCAAGCGATGCTATGTAATTGACGGTTAATATAGTTATTATTAAAGTGCCTTTCCTTATGGAGAGGCACTTTTTTTGTGCATGAAATTACTAACAGCAGAAATCAGAAGGGTTGAAAATGCCTGGATATAAAGTTCATATAGGTGGATCAATTGTTGCCGGATTACTAGTGCTTTTGATGCTAGTGAATGTCGGGTGGTATATTATTGAGCCGCAACAGCTTACAGTTTTGATTGTGCTGAGTATTCTGGGCGCACTTTTTCCTGATATTGATACGGATTCAAAAGGGAAAAGGATTTATTATTCAGGAATGTTGATTCTTTCTCTGACACTGATTTATTTCAAAGAGTTCCAGTGGGCAGCCTATCTGGGAGTTTTGGCAATGCTGCCGGGGGTAAGTGCTCATCGCGGTTGGACTCACACATGGTGGGCAATGTTGCTTGTTCCTATGCCTATGCTTTTGCTGCCATACTATGTCTACGGTCAGCCTTTTCCAACTTTACTTCCATATTATGTGGCTTTTGTGACGGGGTATTTCTCTCATTTATTGCTGGATAAAGAATTTTAGCGGTAGATTATTCTTCAATTACGTCGATTAATTTTCCTAAAACAAGTGGCGTATTAAATTTATTAAGCACTCTTTCCCTTCCAAACTTTCCCATTTTAGTGCGTAATTTTTCATCGCGAATGAGTAATTCAAGGGCTGCCGCAAGTGATTTTACATCGCGGGGAGGCACTAGAAGACCTGTCTTGTTATTGTTCACTACTTCAGGGTTTGAGCTGATTTCGAACCCGACAACAGGCTTTTCAAGGGTCATTGCTTCAACTAGCACATATCCGAACCCTTCCCATAGTGATGGCAGACAGAATATGTCCTGCGATTCATGAAATGACTTCATATCATCGACAAAGCCTACAAACGTAACGACATCAGAGACGTCCAGTTCCTCGGCGTAGTCTTTAAGATCCTCTTCCATTTCACCTTTTCCAGCTATTAAAATACGAAAGTTTAGATCTTTCTTTTTAAGTATTTCGGCAGCTTCAATAAGAAAATTTTGTCCCTTCTGGACAGTTAGTCTTGCTGCATTTCCGATGACAATTTCATCATCTTCTTTGTCATATAGTGGTGAGGATTCCTGCTTATCGTATTCTGCAACATCAAAACCATTGTATATTTGTCTGATCTTAGATTCTTCAATAAGGGCTGGGTTATTGGCGAGTACGGTACGTTTTGTTTCAAGCGAATTTACTATTAAACGGTCAATTATTGTTGAAAATATGAACCTGTTAAGGAGTGAATCTTTAACTGGAACAGCAATTCCGCGGCGATAAATTACCTTAGAAACACCCGCTAACTTTGCAGCTATTCCGCCACTTTTTATGTCAGAGGGCAAGGCGGTAACGAGAGTTTTAATCTTGTTTTGCTTAAAAAATGATTTAAGACGCAACATTGTTGCGGGATTTAGAAAGGAAAGATTGCCGATTGATTCGCTATGAAGAGTTATTCCCGGCTCATTTGTCAGGCGGTTTTTAAGTTCTGATTCGTGGTTTGTTACCACAAAAACATTATAACCTTTGTCCCGAAGGAGCAGGGAAAAATGGTGATTCCACTTTTCCCCGCCGCCCCAGGCTTTATTGCTATTAAAAAAACAAACGTTTTTATTCACTATATTTTGATTCCGAGAGCGTCCGCTGTGAGCTGTGCAATTGATTCAAGGCTTGGACAGACTGTGAAGCCTGCTGAACGCATTTTTTCCAGCTTGCCTTGAACTCCGGTTCCTTCCTGCAAAATAGCACCGGCATGTCCGAGACGTTTCCCGGGAGGCGCGGTCTGCCCAGCAATAAAGGAAAGTACGGGTTTGTCAAATCCTGTTTCAATTACGTAGTCAGCTAAATCCTGCTCAGCGGTTCCGCCAATTTCACCTAAAACCATCACAGCCTTGGTTTCATCATGATTGCGAAGCATCTCAAACATATCCGCAAAAGTTGTTCCGATGTAGGAGTCTCCGCCAATGCCTACGCTTAGTGATTGGCCTATACCAACCTGATTTAAGCGATCAGCAACTTCATATGTCAGGGTCCCGCTTCGTGAAAGAACGGCGACAGGGCCGGGTGAGAATGGAGTTGTCGGTAAAATACCAATTTTTGTCTGGCCGGGTACAATCAGGCCGGGAGTATTGGGACCGACTACTCTGGTTTTGCCGCCTTTGATCTGTTCAAGAACATTAAGCATAGAACTCTGAACAATGCCTTCGGTTATACATATAACCCACGGAATTTCGCAGGATGCGGCTTCGAGTATTGCGTCAGTTGCCAGCTTTGGCGGAACAAAAATTATTGATGCGCCAATTTTATGATGAAGCTGTGCTTCCTTAATGCTGTTGTATACAGGTACGCCTAGAACTTCCTGACCGCCTTTAAACGGGGTAACTCCGGCAACGATGTTGCTGCCGTATTCGAGCATTAACCGCGTGTGCAGTCGTCCTTCTTGTCCCGTTATTCCCTGAACGAGAATTGGTGTGTCCTTATCAATCTCAAATATTGACGAAGATTTATAGCCTATGTCCTGCGGTGTAGAGTCGGGCATTGCTGATATTGGGTCTGGAAACTCAATCTTTGGCGTATTTGCAGGCTCTAGCGTGCGAAGAATCTCAATTGCCTCATTCATATTATGAGCGCGGTGTAGTTTATCACTGCCTAGCTCTTTTAGAATATTAAGGCCCTCATCCGCGCTGTTTCCGGACATGCGAACAACGATCGGTTTCTCTAGATCTTTACCGCCAAGAGCAGCAACCAGAGCTTTTGCAACAAGTTCGCAGGAAAGAATCCCACCGAACAAGTTAATAAAAATCGCTTCGACCTGTTTATCCTTAAAGAGCAACCCTAAGGCTGTTTCGATTCTTTTCTGGTCGGCAGCTCCGCCAAGGTCTAGAAAGTTCGCCGCAGGTAGTCCTGAGAAGTTGAGTGCGTCCATTGACGCCATAGCGAGACCTGCGCCGTTGGCGATGAGTCCTACCCATCCTTTTAGGGATACAAAGCTCATTCCAGCATCGCGCGCAATATTTTCTTCGGCGGTGGAATGCTCTGGCTGATAAAACTTCTCGAAGGCGGGATTGATATCAACGATGTTGTCGTCCATCTCGATTTTACCGTCTAAGGCAAGGAGTTTGCCGTAACCCGTAAGGGCGAGTGGGTTAATTTCGGCAAGTAGTAAGCCGTAATCAATCATAGATTTATATAGGTTGCTGACAATTCCACTGAAGTCAGCGAAAAGCTCTTTAGCTATCCCTATATGGAAAAAAGCGGCGCGGATCTGATTGGGCTGTAATCCTCCGGGCAGGCTGATTTCCTGAACGAGCAGATTGTCAGGACCCATGTTTTCGATTTCAACACCACCTTCACGGCCCACGGTCATTATGACTTTGCGGCGCTGGCGTGAAAGGGTGAGTGAAAGATAAAATTCTTGGCGGATATCAACAGCTGGTTCTGCTCTAATGAACGGAACTTTGTTTCCCTTGATTTCCATAGATAAAATTTCGCGGGCAATCTTTTCGTAATCTTCACGGGAATCTACTTTTTGGATTCCTCCTGCTTTCCCACGTCCGCCAACTGGAACCTGCGCTTTTAGAATCCATGGAAGAGGAAAGTAAGGTTCTAGATTTGGAAGGTCTTTTAAAGTGATTTTAACGCCTGTAGGTACAGGGATCCCGGCAGCTTCCTTAAGAAGTGTCTTGCTGAGATGTTCATTGAGCAGCATATTCCCTCCAGCATATCTACGGTTATAACTTCATGAGTTAATTGGAATAAAAATCACCTGTAAAGCATATCAGAAAGCAGAAACAAATTAATGATGTATTTCAATCTGCTAAAATATCAACATAATCTAACCAAAACAATTTTTTGGTCGGGACTAATGCCAATAGCGTATAATGCAATTATATGGCACTCTCAAGTTTAATTAATGAATTCTATTCTGTTTTTTTTTGCCAAAATGGCATTGATGTATGTATTCTGCTGTCTAAGGTAGTTTTATTATTTTTTAATGATGTGCTTTTTATTGTGAAATAGCAGTGAAGGATGAAAAAATGGCAGCTCTTAAAGATTTATCTAATGCGTTAACTGACGAATTCTTAAATGACATGGCCACTAATTTTTTTGGAGCAAGAAAAGATATTGATGATACTTTAGAATATTTTGAGTCTTTATCTGCTCAGCTTCTCGATCAAGTCGAAGATATTCATAAGTCTTGCGCGTTGTTACAATATGTTTGCCTTGGCGAAGGCGGGTATAGCGAATTCTGTAAGTGTGCGGGAATTGACCCCTCTATTTTTAATATTCCGAGTCAAACTGAGCCCGCAGAGTTCACTGGCAAACCTTCTTTTTCCATCACAAATAAAGGTGAATACATTAAGTGGGTGAGTCTTGCTTACCATCAGCTTGCACATAGTGTTGAAAAATATATGCATGGGATTGTTACCTCTAGTAAAGCTGATCATGGTCGCAAAATAAGATCCTTAAACAGGATCGATTTTTACCTTTTTGCTGAGGATATTAATGCAAAGATAGTTAAAGTTAATACGAATTCCACTCCGTCAGAAGTTCTCAAATTTACAAAATCTCTCGATCCTGAAACTTCATCAAAACAAAATATTACTGGGTGTGTTGGTCCGGAATGTGCCATAATTGATAACGACTTGGCTTTTAAGACGATCAATATTGAAGAGCTTAATTTTCCTGAATTTCCTGATCTTCCTGCTGATGAAAAAAATCCTTCATTTGTGTGTAAATTTTGCTCTAAAATATATGCAAATAAAACATTGGAAGTGAAGGATCTTTTGAAAAAGTTAAATGTGAAATCTTAATTTGGAGTATGAAGTTGAAGAAAATAATTTTTGCGTTACTTACAATAAGTTTGCTGAGTTTCAGTTCATACGCTTTTGCCGAACAGGCTAAGGAAGTTCCAAACGCTAAAGCTAAGCCTGCTGTAGTCGTTAAAGACGTTAAAAAAGCTGAGCAGAAAGATGGAGTTGCCATTGTTGTTGAGCATGTTGGTGATGACGAAATGGGCGGCACTTTGGCCTTAAAGTTAAAGGAAAGCTTTAGGAAATCTGTTTTGTTTAAGCTTGCTGATAAGTCGCTTAAATCTATCAGAATAAAGGTGTTGTCTCGCAGCGAATTTAGTGAACGCCCTGAAATAGGTTCGATTTATGCTGTGATTTGGACTTTTGCTGAGAGCGAGGATGTAGTTCCATTTTATCTTAGTGAAACCATCGGGACCGTGAATTTAAGGACTGTAGAAACAACTGCAGCTAAATTGATGAATGCGACTGACAAAATCGCGGATCAATATAAGTTTTTGTTTCAATAAGGTAAGTGACAGAAGCGGGTATAGAGTCGAGTCGGTTGGTTTTAGGGTGATATGATTTTAATCGATGTTGATCTGCCGATCTCGAAGAATTTATCTTGAGTCAGCAGCCGTGTCGGATGTTCTGGATTTCAGACTTAATTTAACTCTTTTAATCTCTTTGCCCTAAGGTCTCTGAGCTTATCGCCCGACTTTTTGCCCAGATTACGATCTTCTTCCGCCAAGTGCACTTTGAGAATTTCTACCAAGTCAGAGTGCGCTTCTTTCATTGAGTCCACACCTCTATCGGCTTTGCATAGATCTGCCATATTTTCTACCAATCTTTGCGAATTAAGTTTCGTTAGCAAATCTACTTTTGTTCCGGGGCGCAGAATAGTGTAGTTGCCACAGTTCATGTGAAGTTCTGGAGCTAGTTCCCCGGCTTTGATGTATTTGTTCGGCAGTAATAGTCTACTGGCTAGCTCTTTAGCGGGCTTTATCCCCTTTTTGTCGTGCCCTCGATGCGAAGGTAAATACTTTTCAGAAGTTAAGACCTTGCCAAGATCATGACACATTGCCATCCAACTTGTTATAGGATTTCCTGCCACTTTATCCATCACCTCGGCTGTATGACCGAGAACAGATTTATCATGAAATTTTGGGGGACCCGCAGGTATTTTGTCAGAGTTAGCAAGCTCTTTGAACCACGGATGAAGGCAATCCGCCTCATTTAGTGTTTTTATAAAATTACCCGGCTTCTCGCTTTTCATGGCTTTAATCAGTTCTACACCGATCCTGTCAGGAGCAATATTTTCCAGTAATCCTTGTTTGCCTGCTTCCCGCATTCCCTCGATAAGGGATGAATGAGCTGTGAAATCTGGAAATCTTGCAAGGAAGGTTGCCGCTCTAAAAACTCTTAAGGGGTCAATTTTAAAAGTATCCGCGAAGGCAGGGCGCAGGGTTTTGCTTGCGTAGTCTTCAAGCCCCTTCGGGTGTATGTAAAGTTCTCCGTCCTGATCCAGAGCGAAACAGTTTATAGTAAAATCTCTAGCCGCAAGATCAAGATCTATGGTCTCTTCGGTGCTGTTTCCTGTAAATCTTGGAAACGAAAACTCAAGCCCGTTCATGAAAAACACTTCATATGATTTACCGACAGGTTTTGCCCTCGGGAATGCTTTTTGGAAGTCAGCAACAGTCCCTTTGGCGACTAAGAAATCAAAATCGTTCGGCTGTCTGCCCAAAATCAGGTCTCTTACTGAGCCGCCGACCGCTAAAATAGATATCTTGTTTCTGTCGCTAATCATGTTGTATATGGCTCTATTTTTTAGTTAATAATATATTAAGAACTCTTGCCAAAATCACTGTAGATGGTATCTTATTGTTAATGAAAAACAAAATCTTAATATTTATATTGCTTGTAGTCGGGATTGTAGCATTTTTTGCATTCGATCTGGGGCGATTTTTAACCTTGGATTATTTAAAAAGCTCACGTTTGGAATTTCAATCTTTTTATGATTTGCATCCAGTTCAAGCTATTGCCGGGTATTTCTTAGTTTATGTTGCTATAGTTGGCCTGAATCTTCCCGGAGCTGCGGTTCTTGGGCTTGCTGGTGGAGCTTTATTTGGCTTCACAGTAGCTGTGATTACGATATCATTTGCAAGCAGTATTGGGGCGACCATCGCTTGTTTCTTCTCTCGTTATCTTTTCCGTGATTACGTTCAACGTAAGTTTGGGGATAAACTGGAAAAAGTCAACGAAGGAATAAAAAACGAAGGTGCATTTTACCTGTTCACAATGCGCTTAATTCCGGCTATCCCTTTTGTTGTTGTTAATCTTGTTATGGGGTTAACACCCATTAAATTAACGACTTTTTACTGGGTTTCCCAGGTAGGAATGCTGGCCGGTACAATGGTTTTCGTAAATGCGGGAAAGGAGCTGGGGCAGATATCCTCACTGGCAGGAATTATTCAGCCTAGCGTTCTAATATCATTTGTTATTTTGGGTTTATTTCCACTTGTTGTTAAAAAGGTTGTTGCTGTTGTAAAGAAGCGGAAAAGTCAGGAATAAGTTAAGTTAGAAAAGGAATTCTACGTAAATATGGCGAAATCACCATTAATGTCCATGACGACAAAAACGTCACCCACGATTCGGAATTATCATAAGGGTAAAATTATTTTCCATGAAGGTCAGGAAAGTAATGTTGCTTATATGATCAAGTCCGGATCGGTTAATATTTTTAAGAATATTAACAATAAAAAGACTATTTTGATGACTTTGCAACGTGGTGATATTTTTGGTGAAATGGCGCTACTCGCTAATGAACGGCGCACTGCAAACGCAGAAGCTGCTGCCTATTGTGAACTTGTTCCGCTTACGACGGATATTTTGAACAGATTTCTTGACGCCTCACCTGTTACTGTAAAAAAGATGGTGGAGCTGCTTGCTGAGCGAGTTTTAAGAGTTGATAATAATGCGGTAACCAACTGTTCAGAACTTAGTGGGCCGCTGATTTCTCTGGCAACAATATTAGACCTTGCTTACAAAGATTATATTTACACCCCTAGAGTTGAGAAGTTCAAGATAGAAAATTATGATTTGGGGCTGTCAGTCACGACTTTCACAGAAATAGTTAAAGGACTTGCTGTTTTTTCTACTATTGAAATTGATACTTTTTTGCAGACGGTTTTCAACTTTAGGCTGATCGATCTTAAATCAATAAAGAAAGATGGTAAAAGTGCATTCGCTGAGCGGTATATAAAAATTGAGGACTATCTTGAGTTTCTACCTTCGCTAAAGAGGCTATGTGCGGAAGTTCAGGAGCTTGGATCTGAGCTTGAGCTTAAGATGAACTTCATATCCTTTTCCGATCTTGCTAAGCGAACGGGCTGTAAAGATGATTTTATCTACAATAAGGTAATGAAAGCTGAATTTCCCGAAAATCTTTTTTTCTTCAACCAGGCAAAAGCGCTTGATTGGAGCAAAGATAAAGAACCTTCTTTCTTTAAAAAATTCAAGCTCCCTAAAAAGTCACTTAACGATATTCACAATGTTGATGACTTTGTTTTTATTGATAATCCGACGCTGCAAGCAGCTCTTAAAGATTTTAACTATCACAAAATTTCTGTGCTTTATTCAGCCGCTGATGGGCGTAATAAAAAGAAAATTTTATATAATATCACCAGAAAGATTGCCAGAATACTTACCGACGAACCGCCTCAAGTCCGTGAAGCGGATGATATAGAGGTTCTGGAATGTTCAGATGAAATTCTTGATATAGTAAAAAAAATGAAAGGTTTATAGTTAATGTATTCTGCTCAATGTTTGACCGCTGAAGGAGTTGCTAAGTGAGCCCTTTGAAACCTAAATCGAAATCCTATTCTAAAGGCGAATTGATTTTTCGTGAAGGAGATATGGGTGATTTTGCTTATTTGGTTCACAAGGGAAGTGTTAACATTGTCAAAGAGATTAACGGTGTTAAAAACGTTTTGGCGACACTTGGACCGGGAGAAATATTTGGTGAAATGGCTATCATTTCACGCAATACAAGGGTTGCCGGTGCAGAGGCTTCAACTGACTGCATTCTATTGATTTTAACGTCCAAGCTTGTACTACTTTTGCTTAAAAAAAGTCATCCGACTGTCTTTCATCTCGCACGTGTTCTTTCTTCAAGGCTTGCTGCCGCTGACAAAAAAATTGTTGAGAATAGAAGTGGGAATACGTGGATGACTTTATGTCGTCTTTTGAATTTGAAACACAGAATTTTTGTTAATGAACCTGCCCCTGTCAGTGGGCCTGCCCGTGATAAAGATCCGGGGATTTGCCATAAAGAGTTTTGCGCCGAACTTTCTAGCATAATAAACATTTCTGATTTTGAGATTGAAAGGATGCTTAAGGCTGCAACCTCTTTTAATTTGATTACGATGAGTACTGTTTCTAGCAGAGTTTTTATTGAAATAAATGACCCTGAACATTTTTTGCAAGTGGCTGATTCTTTATCAAAAGATGTTAATAATCTTAGCGGGAAACTCTGCTATACCGATTATATTGATATTAATGATTTTTCTGCCATGTTTGGTTCTTTGCCTGAACTGATTTATAAAAAAGTTGGTGTAGGAGATTTTCCAGAAGACATATGCGTTCTGCATAAAGATGCCACATCCAAATGGGTGAAGAACAAGGGTGATGAGTATTTTAAGGAAAAGAAACGCGTGCGTAAGTCTGTGGAAGAGCTGGAATCCATTGACGATATCGTTTTTGTTGACCTTGGAACATTAAAGCAAGTATTTAACAGGCTTGGTTATTATAAGCTCGGAATTCTGCTTTCAACTGCTGGAGAAGAGGGCAGAGCGCGGATTCTTGAAGCTACCCCTAAAAAAATTGCCAATGCTATAATGAAAGAGTCAAAAGGCGCGGATGCTATTGATCTTAATGAAGCCGACGAAGTTGAAGAAGAATTGCTTGATATGATCAGAGAAATTAAACTAAGCAAAAAATAGTAACGGTCTATTACCGAGTATAAAAAAATGTGCAAAAACGGCCTATCAGCTCTTGCCATAAAACCTTAGTATGTGAGATAATAAGCCATGATAACAAGAATTACCATTCTCAGCGGAAAAGATGAAAGCCCCATTCCAAAAGTAACTCCTGAACAAATTTTTCAAGCTCACCCTTTATGGGCCAGAGACATAGAACATTTCAGTCCGTGGAATAGCGAAAATGCTGAATACCGAACCTACACAACTTGGTTATCCGGCGCCCGCAAGGGTGTCCCTATTGCCATAAGCGGGTGCTGTGTATCCAGTCTCGACATTGCATGGCGGCTGAATGCTTTAGAAGATCTGCCTGAGTGGGGAAGCGTACTTTCGCTTGAGCAGCATACCGGACGAGGCCAAGTCAGACGGGAATGGATTTCTCCTCCCGGAAATGTTTACGGCGCAATTAAGTGGCCTGCATTACCAACGGCGGAACTTGGTAAAGAGCGGCCCGTATGGACCAGAATTTTACCATTAATCGTCGGCTATCTTACATGCAAAGCTCTTAAAGATATCGGTGTAGATGCTCAGCTAAAATGGCCTAACGATATTCTGATGAATGGCAAAAAAATTGGCGGCATTCTTATTGAAGAGCGTGGCTCGGTCATAATTGTCGGCATTGGTTTAAATACAGCTTCTGCGCCTGAGACAAGTGCTCTTCGCCCTGGTCATGCCGTTGAAGCTACAAAAATTAATACTGATGAAATGGAGCTTGGCCCACTTGAAACATGGATTGAATTGGTAAGTTACTTCAAAAGCCATTTTGATTCGATTGTTTCTACACAAGATCCAGAAGATTTCCTTGCAGAACTAGCTGATCAGATGGTTTGGTTCGGAGAGGAAGTTAAAATAGTTGATGGTCCCAAGGATGTTACCGAAGGACGCATTTGCGGCCTTTGTCCTGATGGCGGATTGATAATTGAGAAAGACGGAGTAAAACATAGCGTTTATTCCGGGAGCGTGATGCCTCTCTAGCTTTACAGTTATGTTTGGCGTTCTTAAACGCTCTTTTTAGCTAACTTAATTTGTTCTATGAACTTATATTAAACTTGGACAACTTTTATTAAGTTGTCCAAGTTTTTTGAATTTAGTCCTGTTTTTTGCGGAAAATAGGGTGTATACATTAATAATATTTTCAAAGATTTAACTGTACGTTTATGACCTTATATTGGCGGATTGCTTTTAGTGTAATTAATTCTTTCGTAGGATAACTTTTATCATGGTGCGTAAGGAGGAAGTGATGGCTGGTAAGACTGAAAAAACTGGATCCGCTAAAAAAGATGAGGCTACCGCTCCTAAGAAAAGCCAGGTTGTAAAACAACTTGAGCAAAATATGGTTTTGGCTGGCTCCGATATTGTCAAAATTGGAGAAGATGCAGAGCTTCTTGTTGGCGGTAAGAATTATAATACGGCTCTGATCAGTCAGGTTGAAGGTATCAGGTCGCCGCAGTTTAGAGCTATATCATCTATCGCTTTCCATAAACTACTTGATGAAACAAAGGTCCACGCAAGTGTTGTAAGGTCTGTTGTTGACGCTCAGTATAATGCCGTGGATTGGCATAGTGAGGACGTTAACAGCGACACCGAATTTATACAGAACTTCGTCCGTTCGATTTCTTTGGTGATCAGAGAAGAAGCAGAAAAGCATTCTGAAACTTTGATTCAACTTAGAACCTTCATTAATAATGTTGTTGAAGGTTTTGCGACGTCTCCTGAAGGTATCGACCAATTACGCAAAAGATCTGTCTTGGTTCAGAGTGCTATTCTTTCTGTTGATCTTCCAAAAGAGGTTGATGCAGCTGTTAAAGCCGCATATCTGGCTATTTGCAAAGATGCCGGGCTTGAGAATGAACCTGTTGCCGTCAGATCCTCCGCCGCCGGTGAGGATAGCCGTAAAAAAGCTTTCGCCGGGCTTCAGGATACTTATTTGAATATTATCGGTGAGGATAATTGTTCCGAAGCATACCATTGGGATTGTGCCTCGGCATACAATCTGCGCAGTATGACTTATCGCCGTGAAGCTATTCTTGACGCTGTAACTCTGGCTGAAAATACTGGGGATGCTTCTATTGCAGAAGTTGCAAAGAAAGAATGGGCTATCGAAAATACCTCCCTCTCCGTTTGTATCATGCGCATGATCAATCCCGTTATTTCAGGTACTGCATTCAGCGCTGATACCGCCACAGGTTGCCGGGGAACGGATCGTAAGGATCTTGTTTCCATTGATGCCAGTTACGGACTCGGTGAAGCTGTTGTTGGCGGAATGGTTACTCCTGATAAATTTTACGTTTTCCAGCGTGATGACGGCTCTGAAGTTGTTGTCCGTTATATGGGTAGTAAGGATAAAAAGATTGTATATAGCGAAAAGGGCGGGACTAAGGTTGTAAAAGTCCAGCCTAATGAAGTTTACCGCTGGTCTTTGTCCTTGGCTCAGGCTGAACAGGTTGCGAAAGGCGTTCGCTCCATTAGTGAAGCCTATGATGACATGATCATGGATACCGAGTTCTGTCTTGATGCAGCTGATAGGTTGTGGTTCGTGCAAGCTCGTCCTGAAACTCGCTGGAATGAAGATTTTGAAGCACATCCTGATACTATTTTTATGCGTAGACTTGAGGTTTATCCAAAGGCTCTTGAGGGTGCGGAAGTCATTCTTGAAGGTAATGGAGCTTCTCGCGGTGCAGGGCAGGGGACTGTTAAATATTTACGGTCTGCTCTTGAACTGAACAAAATTAATAAGGGTGATATCCTGGCGGCTGAACGTACTGACCCTGATATGGTTCCGGGAATGCGTATTGCTGCAGGTATTTTGGCGGACGTCGGCGGTGATACCAGTCACGCTGCTATTACTTCGCGTGAGCTTGGAATCCCAGCAATTATCGGAATTCAGCGGCTTGAAATTCTTCGTTCTTTAGATGGACAGGAGATTACTGTCGATGGCTCACGGGGTAAAGTTTATCGCGGGTTGCTTCCTCTTAGGGAAGTTGGCGGTACTATTGATACTTCAACATTGCCGGAAACAAAGACTAAAGTAGGACTCATTCTTGCGGATGTCGGGCAGTCACTGTTTTTGTCCCGTTTGAGAGAAGTGCCAGATTTTGAAGTTGGTCTGCTTAGAGCTGAATTTATGCTCGGCAATGTCGGTGCTCATCCACTTGCTCTTGAAGCTTACGATAATGGAGATCTGGATAAACTGGTTCAGCATAAGCTTGATGAACTGGATGCCAGACTTACTACAGTCATGAAATCACAGCTTGATTCAGGGCTTATTTCACTGAATATCAAACTTAGAGAATATGTAGGCGCACTTACTGGGCTTGCCGAAGAAATGGATACTCTTGCCAGCGGTGACACTGCTCGTGGTACGGAAGAAATTCTTGCTATGCATCGTAAGCTTAGAGAGCTGGATAAAAAGCTTGATCATTACCTCGAGCATGCTGCTGAAAGTTTACATGTTTTGAAAACATCTGTGAAAATCGAAGATCACGTAAGAGCTGCACTAGGTATTCAAGCTGGTTCGGAAGAAGCAGCAGATTCCAAGTTTATTTACAGACGTTCGGAATCGTCGGATGAAATTTCCGATATGGTTGCGAAAGCCTCTGTGCATCCGATGGTCATTGAGATTAATGAAAACATTAAAGCTTTACGTGAAGAAGTTGCACTTAAGATGGGACTTAAATCCGAAATGGATGAAGTACGCACTTTACGTCAGCGCATATTTTCTCTCCTACAATCGCGCGGTCTTCGTTCTGGTAAAGAAAATTATATTCAAACCTTATCTCAAGGGCTTGCTCTGTTTTCTATGGCTTTTTACGGTAAAGATATCATTTACCGGACAACAGATTTTAAGACTAATGAATATCATAACTTACTTGGTGGGCTTCTTTTCGAAAACCATGAAGATAATCCTATGCTTGGATATCGCGGTGTTTCAAGAGATGTTCACGACTGGGAGCTCGAAGCATTCAAACTGTCTCGCGGGGTTTTCGGCGGAACTAACTTGCACTTGATGCTTCCGTTCGTAAGAACAATAGAAGAAGCCCGTAGTATGAAACGTTACCTTGCTCAGGTTCATAATCTTGAGTCCGGCAAAGATGGATTAAAGCTTATTTTGATGGCTGAAATTCCAAGTAATGCGATTCTCAGTAAGGAATTTATTAAAGAGGTCGACGGTTTCTCCATTGGCTCGAATGATATGACTCAGCTTGTTCTCGGAACCGATAGAGACAATTCGAGGCTTCAGCACATATATGATGAAGAGGACCCAGCCGTTGTGTGGGCTATTCTTTCAACCATATTTACCGGGCAGAAGTTCGGTAAGAAGATCGGGTTCTGTGGTCAGGGTGTTTCAAATAGCGTCATTCTGCGCGGGGTAGTCTGTATAGCTGGTATCGTTTCAGCTTCTGTTGTGCCAGATACCTATCTCCAGACTAAGCTGGATATGGCTGCTATTGAAGCTGAGAACATTAAAGTCAGCGAGCTTGGACAATGGATCAAAGATAGACATTTTGAAAGGCTTGCAGTGCTTATGGGTGGTAATGGCTATGGGCATATCAGTAAGAAGTACAAAACACCTGAGGATCTGGAAGATTGGTACGAAGGTGAAATAAGAAGACTCAATGAGCAGCTTCGCGATAACATTGATACTCCGAAGGAAGACTTTTACAGACAGGAAATGAACACTTTCCGTGGCACATTCCATAAGCCTGTGATTTATTCTGCTTGGAACTGGAGTCAGACAGTTGAAGATGCAATGCATCATGCCGGTTTTGCTACTTTCGAAGATCAGGAAGTTGCTTTGAAAGAACAGTATACTAAAAAATGGTAGACTTATGATAAGTATAGGAAGGTCGTCCTGTATAGGGACGACCTTTTTGAAATGCATCTTAACGGTTAGGAATCCACCTAACCTTGACAGAAGGCATATCTGAAGGCATATTATCTTAATATGAGGAGCCATAATGCACTATTGTAAACAGTTTGCAAAAATAATGATCATCGTACTCAGCCTCGCGATGCTAATGCTTAGCGGATGTTCGATGAAGTCTGATAATTACGTTGGAAGTCAGGACTCTTATGGTTCTAGAGCTCCTCGTAAGCTTGGGCGTGGTATGACAAATGTTGTAACATCTCTATTTGAAATTCCGAATCAAGCTGTTGATATGGCTGCCGAAAGTGATGGTCCTGCCGAGCAATTAGCAGGTTACTTTGGTGGTTTTTTTGTCGGAGTGGCATATAGTGCCGGGCGCGTTGTGTCAGGTACATATGATATTGTTACTTCTCCTTTTGGAGGTCCGGCTGGCCCCACAATGGATGATGAGTTTATTACATCTGAATTTGCTCACAAAACAGAAGCTACTAATGATAGTTTTCTTGATGTGACAGGTATGCCGCTAAATTAATTTTTCTCTAGATTTTTAAGGTAGTTTGATATTTAATTAGCCCTCCGCAGGATTTTTCTGCTGGAGGGTTTTATTTTTATGAACAAACAAGACACAAGGGCTGTTATGCTTAAAAATGTAATACTATTCGTCTCTTTACTGGTTTTTGCATCTGGTTGTGCAAACAAACAAATGTTGAAACAGCAAATTGCTGAAGTAATTAAAGAAAATCCGCAGCTTCTTCTAGAGGCAATGCGTGAAAATAACATTGAAGTGCTAACTATAGTTGAAAGCGGCCTCGACTCGCGCCGTGAAAAAACTCGGCAGGAACGATTTCAGGGAGAACTGGATAACCCTTTTAAGCCTGTTATTTCTCCTGACAGAGCCATTCTAGGTAATCCTGATGCTCCTGTTACAATTGTTGAGTACTCAGATTTTCTCTGTCCTTACTGCAGCAAGGGCGCCAAAGTTGCTCGCGACCTAGTAGAGAGTAATCCTGAAAAGTACAGACTGGTATACAAGCATCTTCCTTTAAAAGCTGATTCTAAGAAACTATCTGCCGTTTTTGAAGCAATTGCACTTATTGACAAGGATAAGGCTTTTAAATTTCATGATGAGGCATTTAAATTACAGAAAGAGCTGTATAATGACCCTGAGGGTAAGATTTTAGGAAGAATTTTGATCGGTCTTGATATTGACCTCGATAAATTACAGGAAGTTTTAAAGTCTAAAAAAATTGCTGAAAACCTTGCAAGCGATGAAGCAGAAGCAGAAGCATTTGGATTAAATGCGACCCCTACTTTTTTGATTAACGGGGTTTCAATTCGTGGCTATGTTCCAGCTGATAAATTTGAAATGATAATTGCTATTATCCTCGAAAAAAGTTCTCAGAAAGAACCTGTCGATGGAGAAGTTTGTGAAGATTGTCTTAATAAAATGTAATCTTATTTCAGAGTATTAGCATGAGAGATGTAAACAAAATAGCTGAGCCGCCTGAAGATTTGCATATATGTTTTGGTGGTGGCGACTTCCGCGTAATCGGTAAGAACATGATTACCATGTGCAAGAATAAACTTGGCCTGACTCCTCAGGGAAAAGTTTTGGATATTGGCAGCGGGATTGGGCGGTTGGCCTTTCCCTTGCTCGAGTATTTGGATGAAAGCGGTGGTTATGCTGGATTCGATACATTTCCTGTGGGTATTAATTGGTGTGCTGAGAATATTACGCCGGAGTTTCCTAATTTTAACTTCACGCAAGTAGATATTTTCAATACAACTTATAATCCCGGCGGACAGGTAAGGGGATCTGAGTTTGTTTTTCCTTATGAAGATAATAGCTTTGATCTAGTGATGCTAAATTCAGTTTTCACGCATATGATGCCGGATGATATTATTAACTATATCTCTGAAATAAATAGAGTTCTAAGTGATAAAGGGAGAATGTTTGCAACTTTCTTCTTGATTAACAAAGAATCTCTTAAGTTTATGGATCAAGGCAAGAGCGTCCATGATTTTCATAAATTCGGAGTTTTTTATACAGCCGACCCCAAAGACCCGATGGATGCCGTCGGGTACGATGAACAATTTGTGCACAATGTTTTTATAAAGCATAACTTTAAGGTTCAAGAAGTTATGCTTGGAAACTGGTGTGGACGTGAATCAACGAATCATCAGGATATAGTTTTGCTTACGCGGTAAGGTTACCTTTTGCCGTGCACTTTTCTATTGATGAGATGGGCGGCAACTCCTCCGCCGAACCCGTTGTCGATATTTACGACACTTACTCCCGGTACACAGCAGTTTAGCATAGAAAGCATGGTAGTCATGCCTCCGAGATTTGCTCCATAACCGACGCTTGTAGGGACGGCAATAACGGGGGCTGATACTAACCCGCCAACTACCGTGACAAGTGCGCCTTCCATTCCCGCCACGACGACTATGGCGTTAGCCTTACGCAATGTTTCTATGTACGGAAAAAGTCTATGAATTCCGGCAACTCCCACATCATAAATGCGCTCAACTTTGTTCCCCATCAGTTCGGCTGTAACAGCAGCTTCTTCTGCCACCTTAATATCTGACGTGCCGCCTGTTACAACTGCGATGCCTTCTAATTGCGTAGGAACGGTTTTGCACAGCGCTATAATTGATGCTTCGGGGTGGTGTTTAGCTTCAGGAAGTTCCTTTAAAATCAATGCCACCTGATCGTCTGAAACTCTTGTGAAAAGGCATAGTCCTTTCATCTCTAGGGCGGCTTTACATATGGTCTTTAAATGTTCTGGGCTTTTGCCTGGGCAGAAAATAACTTCTTCAACACCGCATCTAAGGCCTCGATGCGTATCCAGTTTTGCACAACCTAAGTCTTGAAAGGGCAGTTGTGAAATCGTTTCCAGAATTTCAGAATCATCGATCTGGCCGTCTTTATAGAGCTGAAGCAGTTTAATTAATTCAATCTCGCTCATTGGAGTCCTTTATAGGTAAAAAGCATTGCCGTTTTACCTCTTCTGAAATTATTCGCGGTGATAACCCTGTCAATTTTGAAATTTCTACTAAATTGTCGAATTCAGGTTTGCGGCTGATCAGATGATCATCGAATGTTGATATTTTGATGCGCACAGGATATTTTTGACCGTTTATTTCAACCTTATATTTGTCAAAGTGGCGCTTTGCAATGAACCTGTCCACAATACGGCTGCGTACGCCTATCGAGCCAGTTTGTTGCATAAGCTTACGGCACATTACTCTTTCTTCGCCCGGAACGCACATAATTGATACAAGGTGAGCCGGACGGTTCTTCTTGCCCGTTGTCGGTGTGATGTAGGCATCAAGGGCGCCAGCGTCAAGCATCTCATTTAGTGCGTGACCTAAAACTTCTCCACTTACGTCATCAACAAGAGTTTCAAGCATCATGGCTTGCTCATTGTTTTCGTGTGATGAAATATTTTCAATAATGCGTAAAATATTGGGAGAAGATTTGAGAGTAGCGTTGCCCGCTCCGCGGCCTGTATTAAGTGGAGTTGATGTCGGGTAAACTTTGATGAAATCATCAACAATACACGCAAGAATGGCGACACCTGTCGGGGTGGCTAGTTCAAACAGCTCAGTTGAAGATGCTATGGGGATGGATCTTTTACATAAAATTTCGAGAGCTGCTGGAGCTGGCGATGGAATTTTACCGTGATCCATGCAAATAATACCGTTGCCGACAGCAACAGGAAGGCATGAAATATTACCTTCCAGAAATTCATATTTGTCGAGAAGCCACAGAGTCCCAGCGATATCAATCACAGTGTCTACTGAGCCGACTTCGTGCAGATGAAAATCTTCTTTGTGAATTGATGATTCTGCTTCTGCAAGTACTGAAATAACTTCCAGCCCTTTATCTATGATAGTTGGAGTCATCTCCATAAAATTTGAAATATTTTTGAAAGCTCCGGCGAGGTCTTCGGCAGAAGCAAATCTTTCACCTTTAAGGCCGATGTCCATCTTAATGGCGCCAATTCCCATGGACGTGGTTTCCAGCGCTTCAATAGAGGCGGTGCAATGCGTCAACTCGCAAACAGCTTTGCTCAGTAGTGGAAGGCATTCCTCATCACCTGTCAGGTCGAGCAGGGATGCAAGCAGCATGTCACCAGCAACACCAGCCATTCTAGGGTCAATTAATAAGGATTTCATTTTAAGCCCTCACACACTGATTTACAGATCAGCAGAGTTGAAAATTAATAGGCGGGGTTTTTATGCCAGCGATATGCCGTCTCAATAATTTCGCGAAGATCATCGTATTTGGGGGTCCATCCTAACAGATTGTGTGCCTTTGTACTGTCGGCAACAAGTCTCGGAGAATCGCCGTCTCGTTTTGGTTCGAAGTCGTATGGTATTTTGCGCCCGGTGACTTCGCTTGCCGCGTTGATAACGTCTAATACACTGAATCCATTACCGTTACCAAGGTTGAATATGTGCGCGCCTTGCTCCTTTGCTAGATAATCAACAGCGGCAAGGTGGGCGTCACAAATATCTTGAATATGGATGTAATCTCTGACGCAAGTTCCGTCCGGAGTAGGGTAGTCATTGCCAAATATCTTTAGCTTACGCCCCTTTTCTATACTGCTTAGTAAAATATTCGGGATGAGGTGAGTTTCCGGTTTGTGAGCTTCACCTATAAGAGCGTCAGGGTGTGCGCCTGCAGCATTGAAATATCTGAAACAGACTGAATTGAAATTGTATGCTTTGGCATAATCTTCAAGAATTTCTTCAACGTAAAGTTTGGATCGCCCATATGGATTCAGGGGAGATAAAGGGTGATCCTCGGTTATTATATCCATGACAGGGTCGCCGTATACAGCCGCCGTTGATGAAAAAACGAAGTTTTTAACATCGTGATTACGCATTGCCCGTAACAGGTTTAAAGTTCCGGTAACGTTGTTGTCGTAGTATTGGTAGGGCTGCTGCACAGAGTCACTAACAACAATTAAGCCAGAAAAGTGAAATACTGCGTCGAATTTCTTTGAACTGAGAGCTTTATCTAGATCATCTGGGTTTCGAAGGTCACCCTTAATAAATTCGCCCCACTTTAAAGCGTCTGCGTAACCAGTTGAAAGATTGTCAAAAACTGTTACTTCGTGACCGTAATCACTTAGCATTCTTGACATATGTGAGCCTATATATCCGGCTCCTCCGCAAACTAGTAGTGACAATTTATTGTCGGAACTGCTCATCACGTCTCCGTGAGTTTAAATGTTAAAAATAGTTAACCAACTGATTATTTAATAAATTTTTAGTTTTGTCGAGAAGGACAGTTTTTTAGTTAGTAAATAAATATATCAATAATAACAATCGTTCAACCTTTGGGTCTTAATTGGGCGTGTCATTGTTAATTAAATTTTTTATATGTTTATATTTTGATGCTTTTTTTGATATAGTAACCATAATGATGGCTTAAATGGAGCTGATACTAATTAATGATTTGTACAGATAAAAGAGGGTGCTTACTTGCGTAAAAAAATTATATTTATGACGTTGCTTATTTCAATAATGTCGGCTTGCTATGCGTTTGCGTCTCCTGACCGGGTAGTGTTTTATCCTTCAGGAGCAGATGTATCTAGGCAAGTTAAAGTTGATTTAAAAACAACAAGTTATGGCGAAAGCGTTGAGTTTATTTTGCCTGGACAGGCTTTGCCTGAATCTTTTTCCATTGCGCCTCTTACGGAAGGTATTTCCATTAATGACGTTTCATGGCTTAGGGACGATTTATCCGAATCTTCAGCAGCTGTGAATATTGTAAAAAATATTGATTTGCTTAGTTCAAAATTAGCAGCTGTAAATGCTCAGGCTCAAGCAGTTGAAGGAGGCATCCTTTTCTGGAAGGAAAGAGGCAAAGTTCAGCAGACTAAGGCTGATGATGTTAACAAAATTGCGGGTTTGGTAGTTTCAAATTTGACAAAGCTATATAATCAATCTGTAAAGTTAAAGGTTCAGAGCCAAGATTTGAAAGAGTTGATTGACGATCAGAAGAGAAAGCTCAATGGAATTTCAGGACAAGGAAAAAGTCGCTGGATAGTTACAGTTTCTGTCGCTGGAGATGGAATTAAAAGTGGTTCATTTAAGATAGGGTATATGCTTCGCAATTGCGGATGGAGACCAAAATACAAACTGGATGCTTACCCTGAAACTCAGCAAATAAAGTTCTCATTTGAGGCAGAAATATGGCAGGGCAGTGGTCAGGACTTCAAAAATTATGATGTAGCACTGGCAACTGTTAAGCAGAATTCGCGAATGTCTCCTCCGAATCTTGCTCGGTGGGTTATCAAACCGCTTGAGCCCGAAAGTCCTCAGCCTAAAAGTTATGCGCGACCTATGATGGCGATGGAATCTGCTCCGATGAATGATGCAGCAGCCTCGCCTGCAGCCCCGAGACAGGTTCGCAAATCAACATATTCTATCTGGGAGCTTGGTACGAAGACTATTGTTGCCGGTCCAGCTAGAAAATACGCTATATCTGCTGAGAATTGGAATTCTGAATTCACATATTTAGCTCGTCCATCACGAAGTTCAGATGTATTTGTGTCTGCCAAGGCTGTGCTTAAAGAGGCTAGAGACTATCGGCCCGGTCAGGCTTTGGTTTTGATGGAAGGAGCAGTGCTTGAGAAGGTTAATTTCTCTTTTTCAGGTAAAGAGAAAACTGTGTTTTTTGGCGCGGATCCGCTTTTGAATGCTAAGCATAAAATCGTAGCGAAACAGTCTGGAGAGAAAGGTTTGTTTGGATCTAAGCAGACTTATGATTGGGATTATTTAATAACATTATCTAATGAACGCAAAAATAAGGTTGTGATTAAGGTTCAGGAATCTGCTCCGAGGGCTGGTGACAAAAGAATTAAACTTGTAGATAGCTCAAAGCCTGAAGCTAAAATTAAAGACAATAATTTTGAGTGGCTTGCTGAAGTTGCTGCGGGTCAAAAAACTGAAATTGAGTACGGCGTAAAATTAAATGCACCGGATGATATGGATATTGATTTAGGTTCAGGAAAATAAAAAATAAGGCCCGCTTCAATCGAAGCGGGCCATTTAAGTTTATAATAGGTTTTACGCCTATATCATAGGAATTATTAGAAGTTGTAACCTAGGCTGAGCCCTACAATGTGGGTCATGCCGTTAGTTGTTTTGGTATCAAGAACACCAGTTCCGGCTCTTGCTTCTATGGTACGATCTTTCATCCAGAGGTAATTGTAAGAGACGTCGACAACAAAGCTGTCAAAAGTCATACCCAAACCTGTTGATACCATCTGACGATCATTTGTCGGCAGCATGTAGTCTTCATACCCTTCGCGAATCGGGCTTTGGTCATAAACATAGCCGGCTCTTAGGGCTAAATCGAAGTCATCAAGTGGAAGGTATTCCACGCCTAGCTGGAATCTCCAAACATCTTCCCATTTCTTATTAATAGTTACGTTAGTTATGCCTATGGCTGTGGAGTCAGCAAAGTTGTAGGCGATGTCGCTGTATGAGCTCCATTCGGAGTAAATAGCGTCAGCTTCGAGGCTGATGTTAGGAATCGGTTTATATTCAACACCAAACATGAACATGTTTGGTGTATTCATAGACATTGTAACCTGTGAGTCGTTAAATCTTGTCGCAGTGCTTACTCCGGTAGGGACATTGTAGCTTGCTGATCCACTTGCGTGGTGAAGCATTTCACTGCGATATGATAATCCGATAGCCCATTCATCGTTTGGTGTAATTCTCACTCCAGCATTAAAACCGGGGCTGACTGTGTCTACTATGATACGTTGATCAACGTCATTTGTCGTATTGTTAGGATCGTTTGCGCCTGTTGGGTCAATCTTTTTACGAAGATCGGCTCTAACATACATGAGCTCAACACCAAGTGCGAAAGAAATATAATCGTTGAATTTGTAAGCAAGATTCGGGTTGACCGAGAAACTGTTTAATTCAGTATCATATGATGAATATCTACCGCTCCAGTTCTGGTCGAAAGATGTACCTAGTCCGAAGCGGGTGAATGTTCCTACTCCAAGCCATAGGCTGTCGTTTACCTGATGTGTAATATACGCGTGCGGTGGGACGAAAACTTTTTTGTTAATACTTTCTGCTGTATCAACGCCGTTGTAGCTAGTTGTTACGTCATTTGAAGGAGCAATTAGTGAAACTCCTGCTAATGTTTGAGTTCCTTCAAGCTGGGTAATTCCAGCTGCATTCCATGCAATGGCTGAAGCGTCATCCGCTTTGGCAATCATTGCTCCCCCAAGAGCATTGCTACGCGCACTCCATTCATAAAGAGCAAATCCAGATGCTTGTGCTTTTACGCATAAGATTGATGATAAAACAAGTCCTAGTAAGAAAAGAAATAGTGTAACCCTTATTTTCATTGTAACTCCTCAAAGCAAAATATACGTAACACTCAAAATAAAACCAAAATAAGCGTGTTGACTATTTTTGAAGCGATTAATCACTATATCTATTGATAATGTAAGTAAAGAAAATTTAAGATATCTGAATAGTGCTTTGATTTTTGTTAACATTGGACGCAATGTTTTAAATAAAAGATACATAAGTGTATGTTTAGAAGAGGTGTTACGTTGCATAACAATCAGAACTAATTGTTGTAGAGTTTTTATAAAAGAAAAAGGGCCGCTTGATAACTCAAGCGGCCCTTTTATTAGTAGAATGTAGCAATGACTATCTTACAAAGTAAGCAAGATATTCCTGATTTCCTTTTGGCCCTTTAATACTCGAAGGAACAATACCTTTAAGTGTTAATTGCAGTTCGGAGGCTGCAAAGTCTACGATCATGTCGACCGTTTGCTGGCGCAGTGCTTCGTCTCTGACGATGCCTTTATCTGTCTGGCCCGGACCTACTTCAAATTGAGGCTTAATAAGGCAGACTATTTCACCTGTATCTTTTAAAAAGCGCACTAAAGCAGGGAGTACCTTTGTTAGGGATATAAAAGATACATCACAGACAACGAGATCAATATCCTCAGGGATTAAGCTTTTTTCGGCATGTCGCAGGTTGATGCGCTCTAAATTTATTACGCGTTCATCCTTTTGAAGTTTCCAATGAAGCTGACCGTAACCAACATCTGCGGCGTACACTCTGACAGCTCCGAATTGAAGCATACAATCAGTGAATCCGCCTGTAGAAGCTCCGGCATCAAGCGCAACTTTATCTTTGGGATCAAGTCCCAATTCTTCAATCGCTGTGAGCAGTTTGTACCCACCGCGACTTACAAATCTGTCTTTGCCTTTAACTACTATTTCAAGGTCAGGTAAAAGTTGCATGCCCGGCTTAGTAATAGGTGTTTTTTGACCGTTCAGAAGATAGTGGGCTTGTCCCGCCATGATCATACGCTTTGCTTGCTCACGGCTTTCTGAAAGTCCTTGAGCGAAAAGCATTTGATCCGCGCGTTCTTTTTTCGCCACTTATTTTTTCTCCAGACCGAGCATAGAAACGACGTTATTAGCTGCTTTAGTAATGTAATCCGCTTCTGACATGGAATCTTTCAATGCAGACTCAATTACAAGCTCAGGTGCATTCGCTTTGGACGCATCAGGTGTAACTTCATATTCCGGTGGGAACGCGTTTTGGTAGTACATGTCCTGAAAGCCAACAAACTTAAGTTGATGAGCAGTAGAATCGAGTACAGCACATTCTTTGTCACTGATGAGTCCCAGTTCTTTTGCTCTGATGAGACCAGCTAAACATTCGCCGCCCTGTGTACAGGCAATGTGCCCATGTGAATTTGCGAGAAGCATGCTGTCCATGATGGACTGTTCGGAAACCTGAATCACTTGAAATGATTCCTTGCCGCCGATTGCTTCGTATTTATCTGCAAAATATTGAACTCTTGGGAATGATACGGGATTACCGATCATTGCCGCCTGCGCGACAGAAGGCTGTACAACGACAGGTTTATATTTGCGCTCTTTCGGATCATCTACTGAGTAGTAACGGTAGACAGGGTCGGCGTGAGCTGACTGAACGCCGAAGATGCGCGGAAGTTCTTTAATGATATCAAGTTCGTATAGTTTCAGGAAACCGGCCATAATGGCGGTGACGTTTCCGGCATTACCGATTGGAACGAAAATGCATTTTCCTTTGAGATCCCAGTCATACCACTGTGCTACTTCAAACGCATAAGATTCCTGTCCAAGGATTCTCCAAGAGTTCTTGGAGTTGAGCAGGGCTACTCTGTAGTTGTCAGCCAAGTGCTCGACTACCTTCATGCAATCATCAAATACACCGGGAACTTCAAGAACTTTCGCTCCGCTACCAAGTGGCTGAGCCAACTGCTGAGGAGTTACTTTCCCTTCGGGCAGAATAACAACTGATTTAACCGGTCCGCCTATGTAAGAAGCGTAAAGGGCTGCAGCAGCTGAAGTATCACCGGTGGAAGCACAAACTGTGAGTATTTCATCCCAGTTGTTTTTAGCGAGGAGAGCATTTATGTAACTGAATGCGCAAGCCATACCTCTATCTTTAAAGGAGGCACTTGGATTCTGCCCGTCATTTTTGTAGGAGGTATTAATTCCAACAATTTTATTTAAATTCGGACTTGATGCAACAACCGGAGTGTTACCTTCGCCAAGGTATAAGATGTCCTTTTCTTCAAGAACTGGAGCAAATAACTCGTAGAATCTGAAAATACCTCTGAGGCTGTCTTTTTTGGTGGCTGTACGTGAATCAAACAAATCGCGCCATTCCTGACCGGATGTTTTTTTCAACTCGTCAAATGTGAGATCCTGTAGAATGAAGACGGAACCACATTCAGGGCAAGTGTAGTATAATTCATCAATTCCGTAATGCTGTCCGCAACCGAGACAGTGGTATTCCATCTTTCCCCTATATGTAGGGAATGTATTAGCCTGAGACATAAGTCCTCCGCGAGGGTTTCATAAATAGCGGTAAATATTACGAAGGCCAAATCTTCGGAATGCTCAAAACGAACATCCATACTCCGAGACTGACCTTAATTGCCAAACCAAATGCTTTTCCCCAGAATGCACCCCATGCGGAGTGTTGGGCGTCAGCGAAAGTTCTACCATGCGAGAGTTCAAGGACTAAGCAGCCCCCGAATGAGCCGAGTAGGGCTCCGGGAAGTGCTCCCAGTCCGAAAAAAAATGGTGCGCCTAAAATTGCTCCGGCAATGGCGCCTACGAATGCGCCTATGCTGCCTCGGCCTGTTGCTCCGTATTTTTTTCCACCAAAATATTGTGCTGCAAATTCTAAAATTTCACCGACAAGAGCAATTGCTGCCAGAACCATGATGAAATTCCAAGTCATGGTCTCCGGTAGAAATAATTTCCAACCAATGACAAGACCCATAATGAGCCAGTTTGCAGGCAATCCAAAAATATGCAGGGCCAAAGAGCATAGCATTAAGAGGATGACCAATATCGCTAAGGCAGTAATCATCTCTTATTTCTCAACTTCTCTTGTGTCGATTACGCGTTGAGCTTTTCCTTCAGATTTTTCAATAGAATTATGCTGAACAAGTTCAACTTTAGGAGTAACCAGAATTTCATCCCTGAGCTTGTTTGCAATAAGTTTTTGTAAACCCTGCAATACTCTCATGTCTTCGACAAAATACTGATCTTTAATTTCGACCTTAACTTTAATCTGGTCAATGAACCCATCTCTGTAAAGTTCAATCAAGTAATTTTCACCAACCTCAGGAATAGCCATGATGATCTGTTCGATCTGCATCGGGTAAATATTAACACCCTTAATAATGAGCATGTCATCGGCACGGCCAGCTATTCTGTCAATTCGGCGAGAAGTTCTGCCGCATTTACACTTGCCGGGAATAAAGCGGGTCAGGTCGCGTGTTCTGTAACGAATGATTGGCATGCCCTCACGAGTAAGGGTCGTCATAACAAGCTCGCCTATTTCGCCGTCAGGAACGTGTTCACCCGTTTCCGGATCAATGATTTCTGCAATGAAAGAGTCTTCCCATATATGCATGCCGTCTTGCTCGGTACACTCAAAAGCAACACCGGGACCGTTCATCTCCGAAAGACCATAAGAATTGTATGCTTTAATATGAAGCATTTCTTCAATCTTTTTTCTGGTGTGTTCGGTGTGCGGCTCAGCTCCGATAAGAGCAATTTTCCAAGGCATTTCGGCTGGATCGTATCCCTCAGCTTTAACTTTACCAGCGAAGTAAAGTGCAAAGGACGGGATAATGTGGAGCGCAGTAACGTTGAAATCGCGGATAAGCTTGATCTGGCGCTTGGTATTACCTGCGCCTGCCGGAACTGTCAGACATCCAAGGCGCTCTGAGCCGTAGTGGATTCCGAGTCCGCCTGTGAAAAGGCCATAGCCGGACATATTTTGTAATACATCAGAACGCCTGACTCCAACTGCATACATTGAACGAGCCATTAGACTTGCCCATGTATCGAGATCTTTTTGAGTATAAAAAACAGCAGTAGGGGTTCCGGTTGTGCCGGAAGAAGCGTGGAGGCGAACAAATTCGTCAAGAGATTTTGTAAGTAAACCGTATGGATACTGCGAGCGGAGGTCTTCTTTTGTTGTAAAAGGAAGTTTTTTAATATCATCAGCAGTTTTTATTAATGATGAATCAATATTATTTTTTTTGAAAATGTCACTATAATATGGAGAATTGGAGGCTTGCTCGATTGTTTCTTTCAGTCTTTTAGCTTGAAGTTTTTCAAGTTCATTTCTATCGAGGTTTTCAACTTTATCGAAATACATATTATTTCTCCGGCTAGTTATTTTTCATTGATTCTCGTCTATTTGTGAGCTTCGATTATTCATCGCCATACTCAGACGGATAAGGCTCTGCAGCAAGGTTTTCAAAGGCCGTATATTGACCGAAAAATGCTAGTTCAACGCTTCCGGTAGGACCGTTACGCTGTTTACCGATAATGACTTCAGCCTTGTTATTGATAGGCTTGTCTTCTTTTTTGTTATAAAAATCTTCACGGTAGAGGAATAGAATAATATCCGCATCCTGCTCGATAGCTCCAGACTCACGTAAGTCAGACATCATAGGACGTTTGTCGGTACGTTCTTCAACTTTACGGTTAAGCTGTGACAGTGCAAGAACGGGTATTTTTAATTCTTTTGCAAGCGCTTTTAAAGAACGCGAAATGTCAGCAATTTCCTGCTCACGAGAGTCAGTTCTTGCGCTTGAACGCATAAGCTGGAGGTAGTCGACCATAACCAGTCCAAGATTGTGCTGGGATTTAAGTCTTCGACATCTAGCTCTTAGTTCCATCGTGGAAAGTGAGGGTGTATCATCGATAAAGATTGGAGCGTCTGTCAAGTCCTGAGCTGCGTCGTAAAGCTTAGCCCAGTCTTCATCATCGAGCTGTCCGGTACGGAGTCTCGCAAGGTCAACTTTACCATGACAAGCGAGCATTCTTGTCATGAGCTGGCCCATGGCCATTTCAAGCGAGAATACGGCCGTTGGAACGCCACTGTTCAGTGCCGCGCGCATGGCTACGTTAAGAGCGAAAGCTGTTTTACCCATACTAGGTCGTCCGGCAATAATGACTAGCTCAGAGTTTTGAAGACCTGCTGTCATTTCATCAAATTTAGTATAAGATGTGGGTATGCCAGTTACTAGAGATTTTTGTTCGACTCTAAGTTCTAGTTCTTGAAAAACTTCTTTAATCAGCTCTTTACTATTTTTAATAGTAGTAGTTTTTTTGGCGTCAGTAATTTCAAAAATTGCCTGCTCGGAATGATCGAGCAATTCTTTGACATTTTGGGCTTCAAAACTATCTGTGATAATTGTAGCGGCAGCGTCTATAAGGCTGCGTTGGATTTTCTTCTCAGCTACAATTTCAGCATGATGAAGAGCATTTGCAGCACTGACAACAGAGTTGGCAAGGTCTGCAAGATAAACAGGACCACCAATAGTATCAATATGACCTGTAATGGTTAAGTACTCATTTACAGTTACGATATCTATCGGTGCATTTTTGGCATAAAGAGCTTCAAAAGCTCTGAAAATTTCTTGATGGGAAGGGGAGTAGAAATCGTCTGAGTGGACTATGTCAACAAGATCATTGAATATAGTATTACTTAAAAAAACTCCGCCGAGCACAGCCTGTTCCGCTTCCAGATTGTGGGGTGGTACTTTCCTTAATAGATCAGACGGAGCATCAGAAGATGCTCCGCCTGAATTATAAGTAGAGCCGGGCTTACGCCTCTTCTGCTTCTGGTTCTGCAGGAGCTTCTTCTTCTACTGCGTGACCTTTCTTAGAAACAGTCACTTTGATTTCACCACGAACTTCCGGGTGAAGTTTAACTTCGAGAATAACTGTTCCTAGTGAACGGATAGGATCTGAAAGCAAAATTTTTCTGCGATCAATATCAAAACCAAGTTCAACAAGAGCATCAGCAACATTTACTGCGGTAACGGAACCGTAGAGTTTGTCGCCTTCACCAACACGAACTTCAACACAGACTTCAACTTCAGCAAGTCTGTCTTTGAGTCCCTGAGCCTGAGCGCGTAGGCTGTCAGCCTGTTCCTGAAGCTTTCTCTTTTCAAGCTCGAACTGCTTGAGATTAGCTGCGGAAGCAGGCATAGCAAGTCCCTGTGGAATCAAGTAGTTGCGACCGTAACCGGCTTTAACTGAAACGATTTCTCCAAGGCTACCAAGAGCGTCTACATCGGCACGTAAAATAAGTTTCATATCATGCCTCCTAGATGCTTCTCTTCTTAACGTCAGTGCTATGCACGGTGGTGTAAAGCATTAGGGCCATCTGTCTTGAACGTTTAATTTCAGTAGTCAGGCGGCGTTGGTGCTTTGCACATGTACCAGTAATTCTGCGGGCAATAATTTTGCCGCGTTCGGTAACAAAGTCCTTAAGAATGTCAGGACGTTTATAATCGAGTGGAAGTGCTTTATCTGCGCAAAAACGACAGAACTTCCTTTTTGGTGTGAATTTTCTCTTGAATGCCATGATTAAGCTTCCTCCTTAGCCTGTACGGTATCGTCAAGTTTAACTGTAACAAACTTGAAGATTCCTTCAGTGATACGGATGTTGCGTTCGAGTTCTGCTACCAACGGTGCTGGTGCTTTGAAAACTACACGAACGTAGTACCCACGGGACTGGTTCTGGACAGGGTAAGCCAACTGGCGTGATCCCCAATCGTCTATTTCCTCAAGATTGCCGCCTTCACGATCAATGATGGCTACAACCCCTTCAACGATAGCTTTGCGGCTGTCGCTCGCAAGCTCGGGGCTTAAAAGCAATAGTGCTTCGTACTTTCTGAGCATTTAAAAACCTCCTTATGGTCTATGGCCCTTTCCTTAAAATTTAGGGCAAGGCGAAAGAAGGGATGTTTAGTCCCTTTATGAACATCTGTCAAGTTTTGAGAGATTATTACGAAATAAAAAGCTGGAAGCGATGAATTCGATCCCAGCTTTTTATTTAAGTTTTATAGTAAAAACTAAATTCCCATGATGTTGTAGCCGCAATCAACGAAGAGAACTTCTCCGGTAACACCGCTAGACAAATCTGAGGCAAGGTAGGTGGCAGTCTTTCCTACTTCTTCTGTGGTCACATTCTTATGAAGAGGGCCGCGCTCTTCGATGTGTGAGAATATGGTCTTAAACCCGGATATTCCGGATGAAGCCAAAGTTTTAATAGGGCCGGCACTTAGAGCGTTAACTCTGATGCCTTTAGCACCCATATCGCAAGCAAGATAGCGTACGCTAGCTTCAAGAGCAGCTTTTGCTACGCCCATTACGTTATAGTTAGTGATGACCTTAGAAGACCCAAGGTAAGTCATAGCCATAACTGATCCACCCTCATTCATGAGTGGTTCAAATGCGTTACAGAGCGAAACAAGTGAATAGGCTGAAACGTTCATTGCGAGGTGGAAACCGTCGCGAGAAGTTTCAATGTAACGTTTTTTTAGGTCATCGCGGTTTGCGAATGCAACCGAGTGAACGAGTATATCAACGTCTCCCCATTGTTCTTTTACGAACTGAGCGGACTTTGCTACGTCTTCATCACTGCTGACATCACAAGGGAATATAAATTCACCGCCAAGCTCTTCACTGATAGGCTCAACGCGTTTTTTAATAGCATCATTAACATAACTGAAAGCAAGCTTTGCGCCTTGCTTTTTAAACTGTTCAGCAATTCCGTAGGCAATACTTTTTTCGTTTGCCACACCGAAAATTACAGCTTTTTTTCCTTCCAGCAGCATTAATTACTCCTTGTAGATAAAAAATATTAATCTGTAGTCAGAGTCGGGGTTCCAGAGACACCTTTAGAGGGCAGCCCTCAAAATGAATGTCAATATTGAATGGAAACTACGCTTCTGGCGAATTAAATTATTTAGTTAACCGTTTTTAAGCATCAAGTTCGGAACTGGTCAAGAGCTTAAACGCTTCTAGGTACTTCTCGCGGGTTTTTGATGCAATGTTCTCTGGAATTTCAGGTGCAGGAGGCTGTTTATTGAAATCAATGACAGTCAGCCAATCTCGCAAAAATTGTTTGTCGAAGCTAGGCTGTGATTGTCCTGCTTTATATCCTTCCATCGGCCAGAATCTTGAAGAGTCAGGAGTTAGAACTTCATCAATTACGATTAGTTCATCGCCTACAAGACCGAATTCAAATTTAGTGTCAGCAATAATAATTCCGCGCTCTTTAGCGAAGTCTCTAGCACGGCGGTAAATGGCAAGGGTTACATCCTGAACCTTTTCAAGGAGGTCGCTGCCCAGCATTTCCATTGCTTTATCAACTGTGATGTTTTCATCATGTTCGCCTAAATCTGCTTTTGTTGAAGGCGTAAATAGAGGCTTTTCAAGCATTTCAGACTCCTGAAGTCCCTTGGGGAGTTCATGTCCAGATACTTTGCCTGTTGCAAGGTAATCTTTCCAGCCTGATCCTGTGATGTATCCGCGAACGATACATTCAATTGGAAGAGGTTTGGCTTTCTTTACCAACACACTGCGGCCTTGAAGCTGATCTTTATACTTATGAAGAACTTCTGGATAGTCATCTACATTTGAAGCAATCAAATGGTTAGGTACGATGTCTTTGCACATTTCCATCCAGAATAAGGTGATCTGGTTTAGAATTTTACCCTTATCTTCGATAGGGGTCGGCATGATTACATCATAAGCAGAGATTCTATCTGTTGTAATTATAAGCAGTGTTTCAGCATCAACTTCGTAAATATCGCGAACTTTCCCTTTCGAGAGAAGTTTCAATTCTTTAATATCTGTATCGATCACATGTACTTTCGACATTTAGGTTACCTCTTTATTTGTAACGGGATTCAACTGAACGGGCGTGCGCTTCAAGTCCTTCAAGTCTAGCCAGTCTGGCAATTTTAGCGCCATGTCTTGAAACGTAGTTCTGATCTGTATAAATCAAACTGGATTTTTTGCAAAATGTATCTACTGAAAGCGCAGATGAAAATCTAGCTGTACCTACTGTAGGTAGAACGTGATTTGGGCCGGCAAAATAGTCTCCGATAGGCTCAGGGGTGTGGTGTCCCATGAAAATTGCGCCGGCATGCTTGATAAGTCCGATGGCGGACCATGGATCATCAAACGCCAATTCCAAGTGTTCAGGTGCCATATTGTTTGAAAAATCTATTCCAGTTTTTCTGTCAGGAACATTTACTACAGCACCCCATGCATTGAGGGACTGTAAGGCTATTTCACCGCGTGGCAATTTTTTCGCCTGAATCCTGAGTTCTTCTTTAACCTTGTCACCTAGTGTCTTATCCCAAGTGATTAAGATTGAAGCGGCGAGTGGATCATGTTCTGCTTGTGAGAGCATATCTGCCGCAATCCATACTGGATTTGCAGATTCGTCAGCTAGAATTGCTACTTCACTGGGGCCGGCTATCATATCAATGCCGACTTCACCAACAAGCTGACCTTTGGCTGTAGCTACAAAAATATTACCTGGTCCGGCAATTACGTCGCAAGGCTTAATGGTTTCAGTACCATATGCAAGAGCTCCAATCGCCCATGCAGAACCACCTGCGTAAATTTCGGTTATTCCAAGTATCTGCGCTGTGGCAAGTATGTATGGATTCAGCGTGCCGTCTTTTCTCGGAGGAGAAATGACCGCGATTTGCTTAACTCCTGCAACCTGTGCAGGAACTGCATTCATAATCATGCTGGAAATAAGTGGTGTTTCGCCGCCTTGTCCGCCGGGAACATATAGGCCGACGCGGTCAACTGGCCTGACAAGCTGGCCAAGTATTGTTCCATCTTCGTCAGCAGTCCACCATGATTCTTGAACCTGTCTGCGATGGAAATCTTTTACATTGCGGATAGATTCTTCAATTATTTCTAGGTCTTCACTTTGAACTTCAGCATATGCAAGACTGAGGTTATCCGCAGTAACTTTGAGCATATCCATGTTGAAAATGGGACAGTCGAATTTCTTGGTATACTTAATAAGAGCCTGGTCACCATCAGATTTAACAGCATCAAGAATGTCTCTGACGATTCCGTCAACTTTTTGATCTGGGTTTTTGCGCAGGTCTAGCCATTTTTTGATTTCAGGCCATGAATCTTGGCCGGAGTAGTCTATATTCTTGCAAGGCATTGAAATATCCTTAACTTGAAAAAGTGAAATAGTTGTTTGTTTTTACCGCTGTGAATTACTTAATATAAGTCCGATCAGTATCGTAATGCGGTTCAAAAGTCGAGCAGAATAGACGGGTGCAAATGTCAAAAAAAAGGCCGGAAGTATCAACTTCCGGCCCGGTGTCAGGTATAAATTGCTAGTAAGACTGGTCTAAGAATTCTTAGAATTCGTAAACAAGGCCAACTGCGAGTTTAAGAGCAGGATCTTCTTTACCGTCACGTGTAGTGTCGTAAGCAGACCATGTGTCTTTATCAAGATCCATTCCGATGTAACCGAATTCAATGATAGCAGCCAGTTCGTCGTAGATCTGGTAGTTTGTGTTGAAGTCAATTTCAAAAGCCTGGTCTTTAGTAGTCAAGAAGTTACCATCAGCGCTGATGTTAGTCAGGCCAGTGTTGTTCTGGATAAGATCTTTATCGTTGGTACCTTTGATGTACAAGAAGTGGAAGTCATGAGTCAGTTTGTCGAGGAAAGAGATATCTTCGAAAGACAGACCAAGAACCATCTGACCAACCTGCTGATTGCTGTTAAGGTCAGCAGAAGTTAGAGCAGAACCACCGTAGTAGTAAGTACCGAAAGCGAAGTCATTGTTGATTACAGGAAGACGTTCAGAACCATTGGATGTTTTGTCATCTTCACCAGAGGTGTAAGCGAAAACAAATTTAGGCTGCATGAAGTCCATGCCTGTGTAAGCAAGAGACAAGTCAGCGCCCCAACCGGAACGGTCGTTCTGTTTCTGGTCTGCATCAAGATCACCGTATGCGAAGTCAGCTTTTAGAACGATTGGATCGAACATGGTCATTCCGAAGGAAGTACCAGCCCACCAGGAGTTAACACTCTTGGTGAAAGTTGCAGCAGAAGGAGCTGTCAAGCCAGCGCGTCCGGAAACAGCTGTGTATGTGTCTTTACCGATAAGACCGTACATGAAGTAAGGAGTTGCTTCAAGACCGTCGATTGTTACAGGAACTGCACCATAGAAGAGGTCAAGTTCATCTTTGGAGTTAGAACCAGTAGTGGAGTAAACTCCGCCTGAATCATCAGAAGTTGCATCATATGCACGGATGAAACCAACTGAAGCAGCGATAACATCTGTGATAGGTGTGCTGATAGTAAGAGCACCAGCGTCAAGGTCACCCATTACCATGGAACCAGCAGCGGCACCAGGAAGGTTGATGGAGAAGATACCAGCAGTGGTCAATACTTCTGTTTCTGGGAAACGGTACTGCAAGAATACGCGTTTGATTCCGAGAGTACGGTCAGAAGAACTGTCAACAAGTGAAGAATCACTAGCTGTACCAATGCGAGTTTTGTATTCAACATACAATTCTGACATCAAGTTTTCGTTTGCAATGAAACGGAACTGAGTACGAGCTCTAAAGTAGAAGTTCAAGTCATCTTCTTGAACGCCATTGTTTTTAGCGGATAGGAAATCGCTGTTGTCCATGAAGTTAGCCTGGAACTGGAATTTACCTTTGGCTTCGAGATCAACCGCAGAAGCGGTTCCTGCCATAGCTAGCACTAGAGTAGCTAGAATAGCGAGGATCATTAATTTTTTCATAATTTTTCCTTCTTTTGCTGAATAAATAAAACTGTGGCAAAATTGCCTGACACCTACCTTCACAAACAGTTCTACAGAGTCGTGGGGTCGATGGCAAGCGAAAAGTTACATTTTTTTGACTAAAGTTAAAATTTTTTTACCGTATAAAAAATTATACCTTGCTAGGCTTTGTAATTACATAGAAAGACTATATATTTATAATAACACTGTACAAGCCCTTTATTGACGGGAATATTGGCTCAGGTTAGTCTTTTTAAAATATTTTTAGTGTTAGTATAAAAAATTATACAGGGGTTCTGTTCATGAGTTTTGAGTTTATTGCTGTCGATTTTCCGACATCGCCCGGTGTATATCTCATGAAAGATTCTACCGGCCTTATTATATATGTAGGGAAAGCTCGAATTCTTCGTAAACGGCTTTCATCATATTTCAGGTCTATTGATAAGCATACTCCTAAAACAAAGGTTTTGGTTTCAAAGATTGCGTCAATAGATACGCTTGTTACCGCTACTGAGAAGGAAGCTTTGCTTTTAGAGGCAAGTCTTATCAAGAAGCACAGGCCACGGTATAACGTGGTTTTACGAGATGATAAACAATATGTCCTTTTCAGACTTGATAAGCGCGCGGAGTATCCTAGACTCCGCATGACCCGGAAGGTTGTGCGCGATGGTTCAGTATATTTCGGGCCGTATACTTCTAGTTTCTTTGCGCGCGAAACTTGGAAAATCCTAGGTAAAGTATTTCCTTTGCGTAAATGTTCGGATTCCGCCTTTAGGAATAGAACAAGGCCGTGTCTTTATCATGATATAGGGCAGTGCCTTGGGCCATGCGTTAATTTTGTTCCGCGTGAGCAGTATATGGCGTTGGTGAAGAAGGTAGAGATGCTGCTTTCCGGCAAAGCTGCAGATTTGATCTCGGATTTGCGTCATGAAATGGAAGAGGCTGCAGCGGAACTCGCTTATGAGCAGGCTGCTAAGATTCGCGATCAGATCACAGCTATCAGCAAAACAATCGAAAAGCAGGCTGTTGTGCTCGATGATAGGTCTGATATTGACGTTATCGCCCTTGCGGAGTCATCGCGCGGGGTTGGTTTAGGATTACTTTTTGTTCGCAAGGGGCGTTTACTAGATAAAAAAGATTTCTTCTGGGCTGGATTAAGTCTTGAGGATGGTGAAGAAGTTCTACACAGCTTTATCAACCAATTTTATTCGTCAACAAAATACATTCCACCGAAACTTCTCGTGCCGTTTGAGTTTGATATGCAAGGTTCGTCTGAAATTTTAGCGGAGCGTAGCAAGTCACCAGTTCGAATTGGTACTCCGCAGACAACTGAAGAGAAGCGTCTTTTAGACATTGCCCGTAAAAATGCGGCTATTGGAGCACAGGAAAAAAAGAATGACGACATTCTTGATGTACTTTTTGCGAAATTAAACCTTCCTTCGCGCCCTGAGCGGATTGAGTGTATTGATGCCTCTCATCTTGGCGGTGAGGGGATGCGCGTAGGCATGGTTGTTTATGAGCTCGGTAAGCCTGAAAAATCGCAGTATCGCACTTATGTCTTTCCAGAGCTCGAGCATTCTTCTGATGATTATGCAGCGCTATATCACTGGGTGTTTAAGAGAATTGATTCTGGTCCGCCATGGGCTGATCTTATCTTAATAGATGGGGGGAAGGGGCAGCTTAGCTCAGTTGAAAAGGCTTTTGCCGATAATTGGAAGTCAGAGACACCAATTCCGCAACTTTCTTCAATAGCAAAGGGGCCGACTCGAAGGGCGGGTGAGTTAGAAGATAGAATTTTTACACCCGGACGAAAAAATCACCTGCCGCTCAAAGGTGGTAGTCCTGCCTTACTGTTTTTACAGCGGTTGAGGGATGAAGCTCACAGGTTTGTAATCGGTAAACAGCGAAAATCGCGCAAGAAGAAGGCCCTGCAGAGTGAGGTGCTGAGTTTGCCCGGTATCGGTCCGAAAACAGCACGTCTTTTATGGGATGAATACGGTTCCGTGCAGAAGATGAAAGAAGCAACTGCCGTGGAATTAGCTAAAGTACCGGGAATCGGTAAGGTTCGAGCTAAGCAGATATACAAGGCTTTTCAGGAGCTTGGTTAGGTTCAATCTTCTAACCAAGCTCAATCATATTTGGTGAAAATCTAACTTTACACTTTGATTCAGTGATTTTTTACCGTTGTGTCTCTGTGTTATCTTCGTTTCAAACTAATCCTATTCGTGATTAGTACGAATTTTATGCAACCTCAGTCGGTTCGCCGATAACTAACTCGGTTACTTTACATTCAGGAGCATACTTTGCGACCTCGGCAGTAAAGTTTGCGGTATTCTGCTCAAGAATCGGGAAGGTTCCCCAGTGCATGGGAATAGCGTTTTTGCATCCGAGAAGTTTGCACGCGTAGGCTGCATCATTTGAATCCATTGTGAACCAGCCGCCTGTAGGGAGCATTGCAACATCAATGTTGTTAAATTTACCGAACAATTCCATGGATGAGAATAATGCGGTGTCACCAGCGCAATATATGCAAAAATCATCTTCGTAGGTTACAATAAAGCCTGCGGGTGAGCCTTCTGAGCAGGAGTGAGCCGCCTGTACCATTTTGATTTTGATACCTGCCACTTCAACTGTTCCGCCCATGTTCATACCTATGATTTTGTCAGAAGCGATGCCCTGATCAATCATACTAGGCACGAAATCGAATATGCAAACCAGTGTTGCGCCTGTGGTGTTGCAAATTTCGGCGGCTTGACCGACATGGTCGCCGTGGTCGTGAGTAATCAGTACTACATCCGCTTTACTAATGGAGGTCCATTTCGCTGTAGTGGATGGGTTTCCTTCAAAGAAAGGGTCGATTACTACCGTTTTTTCGCCAGATTCAATGACAAAATTTGAATGTCCGTTCCAAGTAAAAATATGGTTCATAATTACCTCTGTGAGTTTTCGCCCCAGCGCTGATATAGATCGTGGGGGATATTTAATTGTTCTAGCACTCTGCCAGCCATATGAGCTGCGAGATCGTTAATGCTTTTGGGAGAGTGATAAAATCCGGGCGAGGCCGGCATTATGATCCCACCAGCTAATGTTATTGTTTCCATGTTTCTTATATGAATCAGGCTCAGGGGAGTTTCGCGGGTAACTAATACTAGCTTGTTGCGTTCTTTAAGGCACACATCGGCTGCTCTGTGAATAAGATTTGCACCGAATCCCTGTGCTATTGCTGCTAGTGATGCCATTGAGCAAGGGCAGACTATCATACCGTCATGTTGCCATGATCCGCTCGCTGGAGGTGCCGATATTAATTCCTGCGGGTAAACAAAGTCAGCGTGATCTGTTAAATCTTCAGGCATTAAGTTCGTTTCAAGTTCCATGACTTTCAGCGCCGCATCTGACAAAATAAGATGCAGTTCAACATCATCCATTTTGCCTAGTGCTTTAGCTAAAATTGAAGAGTAAATTGTGCCGCTTGCACCAGTTATAGCAAGGACAATTCTTTTTTTATCCATAATTAAAAGCCTAAATCCTTTCGAGTGGCAGGAGCCTTATTATTTAGCTGCGTTAAAAAGGATAAATACAACAGGGGATAGAAGTTTACAAGTCTCGTTCGTGTGTGAACGATTTTATTATTTAACAATAAATTAATTTACCTATTCCTAATTTCTTGAAATTTTGACTATCATATGAGACTAGAAACAAAACTTAATTCAATACTTGAAGAAATCACGTACACAATTTTTATCCGACGGAGAAAACAGTATGGTAACTCTTGGAACAGCCGGAACTAGTTCTGCTCGTAAGATGATGCTTCTTGGCGGTGGTGAGCTTGGTAAGGAAGTCGTAATTGAAGCTCAGCGGTTGGGTGTAGAAGTTATTGTTGTTGACAGGTATGAAAACACACCTGCTATGCAGGTTGCTCATCGCAGCTATGTTCTTTCTATGCTCGATGCAGATGCTCTCCGTAAAGTTATAGAAACTGAAAAACCTGATTTCATCGTACCTGAAATTGAGGCTATTGCTACTCAGACTCTTGTTGATCTCGAGAAGGAAGGATTCAATGTAATTCCTACTGCCATTGCCGCAAGACTTACTATGGACCGCGAAGGTATCCGTAGGTTGGCAGCTGAAGAGATCGGCCTCAAAACATCTCCATATAAATTTGCTGATACTAAAGAAGAATATCTCGCAGCCGTAAAAGAAATAGGCATTCCTTGCGTGATTAAGCCTGTTATGAGCTCGTCCGGTAAAGGGCAGAGCACAGTAAAGAGCGAAAGTGATATCGACTATTCATGGGAATATTCGCAGTCTGGCGGCAGAACTGGAGAAGGGCGCATTATTGTAGAAGCATTCGTTGAATTCGACTACGAAATTACCTTGCTCACAGTTCGCCACAAAGACGGGACATCATACTGCCAGCCTATAGGTCACAGGCAGGAAGATGGCGATTACCGTGAATCATGGCAGCCACAGCCTATGAGCGCCATTGCCCTCGAAAAAGCGCAGGATTACGCTCTTAGAATTACAAATGCACTTGGCGGGCGCGGCCTGTTCGGAGTGGAGCTGTTCATTAAAGGTGATGAAATTTTCTTTAGTGAAGTTTCACCTCGTCCACATGATACCGGCCTTGTTACCGTTATTTCTCAGGATATGAGCCAGTTTGCATTGCATGTCCGCGCGATCATTGGACTGCCTGTTCCGGCTATTCGCCAGTACGGACCAGCGGCTTCCAGCGTAATTCTTTCAAATGGTAAATCAACATCTCCTTCCTTCGTAAATGTTGATAAAGCATTGGAAGGTCCTGATACGAAAGTATTGATCTTCGGGAAGGGTGAATGTGACGGAGTACGCAGACTAGGTGTTGCTCTTGCGCTTGGTAAAGATGTTGATGACGCTAAAAAACGCGCTATCAAAGCTTCATCAACCGTAGAAGTTAAGTACTAAGCTCCTTAATTAAATAGGCAGCTTCATAGGTTTTGAAGGAATAATTCCAACCGAGACTGCGCAAGCTGTATAGATAAACAAAGTTTCGAGCTATTAGCTAAATTAAAGATCAAATCTTTGCGTATTGCATGTACGCTTAGATTTGATCTTTTTTATGTTGCTTATAAATTATATTTAATGAGTTAGTCAGGATTGACATTTTGCGTTAAAGGGAGAATTGATCTTTCTTTGGTGTTTTAAAAGAGGTAAGTATGCCTTTTTTAACTTTTATCGTAAAATAGAGAGTTTTGTTAATATAAGGATTGTTAATCATGAAACAGGAAGCTAACGGATGGGCTTTAGCCCCATTGGCCTTATTTTTGGTGATATTTATCGGCACTGGTTTTTCTCTAACTATGAGTGAAACTAATATGGCTTTTTATCAGTTGTCCGCAACTGTTGCTATATTGCCTGCAATAGCGTGGGCTGTTTGGATGGGAAAAGGCGTTTTGACGGATAAGATTAATGTTTTCCTTAGAGGCGCAGGTGATTCCGGAATAATAACGATGTGTATGATTTATCTGCTGGCTGGCGGGTTTGCTTCAGTTGCCAAAGCCATCGGAGGGGTCGAGTCGACAGTTAACCTCGGTTTGTCCGTTGTTCCTGCATCCATGGTTCTTCCTGGGCTGTTCATTATTGCGGCGTTTATAGCAACCGCTATGGGGACCTCTATGGGAACCATTGCAGCCATTGCGCCGATTGCCGTAGGAGTTGCGACCAAAACAGATATTCCATCAGCCTTGCTCATGGGGTCCGTTGTCGGTGGTGCAATGTTCGGAGATAATCTTTCCATGATTTCCGATACGACAATTGCGGCCACTCGAACTCAGGGTTGTGAAATGGCTGATAAATTCAAGATGAATTTCTTGATAGCAATGCCCGCGGCAGTGTTAACTATTGTCATATTATATATAGTCGGTGAGGGCGGACAGGTATTACAGGAAGGTAGCTACAGCTTGATTAAAGTGCTTCCTTACTTCCTAATTCTAGCGATGGCTGTGATTGGAATAAACGTATTTATTGTTCTGGGATCCGGTATTGTTCTCACAGGAATTGTTGGATTAATATCAGTAACTGATTTTGGAATGCTTAAATTTTCACAGGATATTTATTCAGGATTTACCGGAATGCAGGAAATTCTGGTTTTATCACTTCTGATTGGCGGGCTTGGTGAGCTGATTAAATACCACGGAGGAATAACCTATATCATTAATTTTATAGGTAAATTGACTCGTGGGACAAAATCAACAAGAGCAGGGGAGTTCAGCATTGGAGCTTTGTCCGTTTTTTCTGATCTATGTACAGCGAACAATACTGTAGCCATCATCCTGACAGGCGGAATGGCAAAAGAAATTGCCAAGAGCCATAATGTGGACCCACGCCGGAGTGCCAGCCTCTTAGATATATTTTCATGTATCATACAGGGATTGATTCCTTACGGCGCTCAAATTCTGCTAGCAGGCTCAATTTCACAGTTGTCTCCGCTCGAAATCGTCGGGAATATGTATTATTGTTACATACTTGCGTTTGTCGCAATCATAAGCATTATCATTGGATTTCCTAAAGCTAGATCCTAGTTTTAATCGGCCAGTTTTTTCCGGAGTTCCATCGGTGAAAGCTGGCCGATTATTTTTTATAAAGACTATCCCACCCCACCAAGGGATAAAGTAATTAACCAAGAGGCTTTCTTACTTTGTCCGCCTGACAGGGGGCATACCGATCATTAGTAAGGATCGGGGCTTCTTTGGCTGAAAATGGTAGCTATGGTGTTGGTTCAATAGGATCTTCAACGGGAGCTTCAACAGGAGCTTCGTCAGTAGTTTCGACAGTAGCTTCTACAGGAGCTTCGGTCTCTTCTGTCACAAAGTTGCTTTGTAGAGAGTCTGCAAACTCGTCCTCAACTTCTCTCCATGTTACAATATCCACCAGTCCAATGTATTTTTGGTAGGAAAGGTCTAGCTTTTTATCTTCATTATCTAGGTAAATATGAACATTAAAAAAGAAATCTTTTGAAACTGGAGTCCTATCGATTCTATATCTGGTAATGTTGCCCAACTTTACCTGAGCATCAAATGCCGCAATGAGTTTTTTTCTGAACCCGGTAACAACTGCGCCTGTTATTGGGTCACTCTCATCTATCTGCCTTACCATAGCGTTGACAAGTAAAGGCTCCTTATTCTGAAATTCAGCAATGTCTCTGGAAGAGAATTGACGAGTAAGGTCGCCCACTTTCAGCTGAAAAGGGAATTCCTCTTTGTCTGAGGGGATAATCTCGTAGTGCACAATGTTCTTGTTGGATTTTTCTTTATCAAGATAGGCCGTGAGGTTTTTTGTAAAGTCTTCGATTTTTTCTGCGAGTTTTTTTGCCATTGTATATTTCTCCTTCGTCCATTTGTGGATATAGTATTCTAGAAAAGTTTCTTCGATGTGTTTTAGATTCAGTTTATCATTATCAACTGTATAAAAAAACGTGTCAAGCTATCTGTATCTAGCTGTACCTTCACTCTGCCTGATGCGCTTAAAAAAAAAGGAGGGGTATAATTTTAGCTACTAATCTAACAGACTATATGACTATCTTGTTGAGCTAAATCATTTTCACCAAGCGGAGAGGTAGCCGGACTCTCTCCTCTATGCCATTTTAGTTATACACCTTCTTATAAAGTAAAGTTGCGAGGGGGCTTTTTAGGGTGTGTACTGATAAATATGATTGGAAGGGGGGGGGCATAGGGTTTTATTTTGGATTTTTTGTGAATTTCCTTTTGGTAGGTATTTTATACTTTATTTATGGTTATTTTAAGTATATCAGTATGTTTTTTTTACTGATCCCATAATCAAAATATTTAAAGATAAGCTGAAAAGAGTGAATTTAATATTGATGAATTTAACAGTGCTTAATTTGACCGCAGGAAACAGCTAATGCCTGTTCTGACGAACGAACTTAGTACTTGCGTTATACTTATCTCCGTCTACGAAAAGTGGAAGGATTATAATTCACTACCCGGGCACTTTTCCTGACTAAACTCTGTAAATTTGCGCCATCAATGTTTTGGATATTCCATCGCAGAACGTTTAATTACTCGAATAAATCATAAATCTATATTTCCCCTTTTGGTTTAATAAAAATGAAACACTATTTTTGTATAACTGCTTTCCTGTTGGCATTGTCTATAGTTCTATCAATGGATACTCTAGTATTGGCCCAACCCAACTCTGTGCCATCTTATGAAGTTTCTGGTGATAGTAAGTCTCTCCAAGAATTTGATATTTATGTCGCTGAGGACATTGAAAGAAACTTGACTGTTGATGATATATCATCGGGCAAAATCAATTGGAGGCTGACCTCTTCAAGGTTTAATATAAAATCTACTGAGCTTGCCTACTGGTTTTGTTTTGCTTTGGTAAATAAATCAACTCAGCCTGTCAGAAAGGTCATAAGTCTTGATGAACCTTTCGCGGAACAAGTTATACTATACTATCGTAATGGTAATTTGTGGCACAAAGAACGAGCAGGGCTTGATACTCCTTTGCTCAAACGGTCGATAGACAACAGAAACCCTGTTTTTTCAATTAAGATCGAGCCGGGCCAATCCAAAACTTTCTATATCAAACTTCATTCAAATTACGGAATGCTGACTGATGGCATTTTTGTTGATAGTCCAAGTGCATTTTTGAAACGTGAACAACTGGCGACTGCTTGCTACTTTTTTTACTTTGGAACTATCTCCGCATTGATTTTTTACAATCTATTTTTATTCATTTCTCTGCGCGATAAACTTTATGGCTACTACGTCATGCATGGCTTATGCTTTGGTGCTTGGGTAATGCTTTATAGCGGGTTCGACCTTTATCTTGGTATTAGTGAATTAGCTCATTACCGACTTAACTCAATCACCAATTTTATTCTGGTGTTTCTTGCCTTGTTCAGTAGGGAGTTGCTCCAAACTAAATTAAATCTACCAAAGATAGACAAGGTTTTGCTGCTGATAATTGGGGTGAGCTTTCTTTCTGGGATAGCCAGCTTTATCAATATTAATTATTATCAATACTTAAACTTTCTGGCTCTGCCAACATATGCGTACTTTATGTTTGTGGGAATATACGCTTGGGTGAAGCGCATTAAACTTTCCTCTTACTACTTATTAAGCATGAGCTTTTATTTTGTCTCGATAATCTTGCTTGGGCTACTTCTGATGGATCTTGTTCCTTATAGCCTAACTACCAGATATGCCTATCTGGGTGGATCAATGGCGGAACTGACAATTTTTTCTCTTGCTTTGGCTTACAGGGTAAAGTTGCTACAAAAGCAAAATATATCTTATCAGCAAGAATTAATTCTTGCTGAACGGGAAGCTAAGGGGCACTTGGAAATAGAAGTCGCTCATCGCACTTCGGAACTTAGGCAGGCAAACCAAGAATTAGCACGTATGGCAAAACAAGATGGGCTTACCGGCTTAGCGAACAGGCGACTTTTGGATGAGCGATTGCTACTTGAATGCAAGAGACTGAAGAGAGAAAACAGTGTTTTGTCTGTCATTATGTGTGATGTTGATTACTTTAAAAACTATAATGATTACTATGGCCATCAGGAAGGGGATGGAAGCTTGATTAAGGTCGCACGTGCCATAGAATCTAGCCTTAAGCGTCCTAATGACCTCGCTGGGCGGTACGGCGGGGAAGAGTTTTTGATAATTTTACCAAACACCGATGCAAAGGGCGCAGTCGAGGTTGCAGAACGAATCATGAGTACTGTTTCAGATATGAGAATCGAGCACGAAAAATCTAAGATATCAGATTACCTTACATTTTCTTTCGGTGTGGCTTCAGTGACATCGAACGAAGTACATTTGCCTGAAAATATTATTTTAGTAGCAGACGAGGCTCTATATAGGGCCAAAAGGCAAGGTCGCAATCAAGTTTGCAATTAAGATCACCATGATGTCCGCACTGATTCTCATAAGAAGGAAAGAGGTTGATGATTAGTAATTTTGTGTCTTTTGATGGAGTGCGCAGGATATTTGTTTTTCACCGGAGCCATGTAAAAAGCCAGCCCCCAGCACAAAACTGGAGGACTGGCTTTCTTTTAACCAAAACTAATTTCAAGTCTTATCTATTCTAATTAATTCTTCAAAGAAGCTTCAAAAGCAGATAATCCAGGTTTTCCGTCTATAGTTGTGACTCCTTCAAGCCATTTCTTATAAACTTCAGGATGTTCTTTAACCCAGATCATGCCTGCGTCGCCGAGTGACATTGAGCTGTCTTTTTCCACTGTGATCATGATCTGGTTAATCATGGAGATGGAGAAGGTCATGTTCTTTAGGAGCTGAGCAACGTTAGGCTGTTCTTTTACAAGTCCGGAGCGGACGTTGGTCCAGATAGTTGCTGTACCGTCATTGCCACCAAAAGTATCACCAGTGCTTCCTGTCAGGTATGTCATGTCGATATATTCGTTCATACTGTGAGGAGCCCAGCCTAGGAAAACAGACATCTTGCCTTGTTTCGCCATGCCCTGAACCTGAGAAAGCATTGCAGCTTCACTGGAAGGAATAAGGGTGAATTTACCTAGCCCGAACAGGTCCTTGTCGATCATGCCCTGAATGATTTCGTTACCGTCATTTCCGGCTTCGATTCCATAAATTTTCCAGTCCAGCTTATCTCCGAATTTAACGATATCTTTGAAATCTTTTAATCCTGCTTCGGCGCAGAATGTAGGGACTGCCAATGTGTATTTGGCTCCATCCATATTGATAGCATATTTTAGCACTGTGCCTTTTTCAAAGTACTTGTCAGCAATGGTAGCCATGGATGGCATCCAGTTACCTAGGAAGGCATCAGCGTCGCCTGTGGACATAGCTTTGTATGCGATGGGGACAGAAACCATAAGGTTTTCAGCTTTATAGCCGAGACTTTGCAGTACGGATACAGCAATATCAGTCTTAATGGTAACACCTGTCCAGCCTACGCTGGCAATGGTGATTTTTGAGGAAGCTTGTGCAAAGGCAGAAAAGCAGAAAAGTGAAACAACCAAAATAAAAACCGAAAGAACCCGCTTAGAGTGGGTTAACATCATAACTCCTTAGTTGAGGTTAAAAGTAGTGCCGGATAATTTTTCAATTGGACCGGCACTGCTTTGTACAAAACACTTTCAATTAAGCAGAAGTGTTGAACCAATTGAATGGTTCGGGGGCATGATTCCTAAATATATGCTTTACCTCTGTGTATTCTTCAAGTCCCATATGACCGAGTTCACGGCCCATTCCAGACTGTTTGTACCCGCCCCATGGGGCCTGTACGAAATACACATTGAAGTCATTTATCCAAACTGTTCCGAATTTCAGAGCTTTAGAAACTCTTTCAATGCGGTCGGCGTCACTTGTCCAGAATCCTGCGGAAAGTCCGTAGATAGTATCGTTGGCCCAGCGGATAACTTCTTCTTCCGTTTGGAAACGCTCTACGGTAATTACCGGCCCGAAGACTTCTTCCTGAACAATTTTCATGTCATTCTTGCAGTCGGTGAACAGGGTAGGCTCAAAGAAAAATCCGTCCTTTAATTTTGGATCAGAAGGTCTTTTTCCACCAGTAAGAAGCTTTGCACCCTCAGAAGGGGCCATTTGCACAAAATTTTCAACCTTAGCTAGATGCTCGGCAGAAATAAGCGGCCCCATCTGGGTTCCTTCTTCAAAGCCGTTACCTACTACAATAGCTTCAATTCTTTTGCGTAACTCTTCCACAAAGCGGTCATGAATACCGTCTTGTACCATGAGTCTTGCCCCAGCGGAACATATTTGCCCCGCATGGAAAAATACTGCGTTGAGAGCGTAATCAATTGCTACATCGAAGTCAGCGTCATCAAAAACGATATTCGGATTTTTGCCACCTAGTTCAAGGGCTACTTTTTTAACATTTACAGCCGCTGCGCGCATGATAGTCTTACCCGTTGCTATTCCTCCGGTGAAGGATATGAGGTCAACGTCGACGTTTTCGGCAAGCTCTGCTCCGACTTCTGCTCCAGCTCCAAGGACTAGATTGACTACTCCTTTTGGGAAGCCTACTTCTTCAGCAAGTTCGGTAACTTTGATTGCAGTCAGCGGGGTTATTTCGCTGGGCTTCATGATTATGGTATTTCCAGCGGCAAGGGCTGGGGCCATCTTCCATGCGGCTTGAAGTAGTGGGTAGTTCCAAGGCGAAATCTGACCGCATACACCGATTGGCTCACGAACAACTATGCTTGTGGAATTAGGCACTGGTGAAGCGATAACTTCGCCGCCATTCTTATCTGCAAGGCCCGCATAATAGCGGAAAATACCTGCTATATCGTTCATGTCCCAGCGGCTTTCTTCAACTGTTTTACCAGTATCCAGACTTTCAAGGCTAGCGAGTTCTTCGTTGTCGCGTTCGATAAGGTCTGCGAGTTTGAAAAGCATTCTGCCGCGTTCAGAGGCTGGAGTTGCGCTCCATTCGCCGGAATCAAATGCATTGCGTGCTGCGGTGATTGCAAGCGCGGAGTCTTCTCTGGCTCCTTCGGCAACCTTCGCAATTACAGAGCTATCAAAAGGATTTATAATTTCGCGTTCGGATCCGGAAAGGGCTGCAACCCATTCGCCGTTGATGAACATTTTTCCCTGTATCATAATGACCTCACAAAAAAGCTCCCCCGCTATGCGGGAGAGCTTTAAATTATATTTATTTAGTATGTTTGTAGTAAGGGGCGTCTTCTCTAGGCATCGGATCGTTTCCGAGAATCATGTCTGCCGCTTTTTCAGCAATCATCATGACAGGAGCGTAGATGTTACCGTTGGTCACGTAAGGCATGACCGAGGCATCAACAACGCGAAGTCCTTCTATACCGCGAACTCGTAATTGTGAGTCGGTAACGGCCATGTCATGGGTTCCCATGGCACATGTACAACTTGGGTGATAAGCAGATTCACCTTCGGTGGCAACGAAATCGAGAATCTCTTCGTCGGTCTGTGCTTGAATACCTGGAGCCAGCTCATCTCCACGGAGTTCGTCAAATGCCGGCTGAGTCATAATCTCACGGGTTTTGCGTATAGCCTGAACCCATTCTTTACGTTCATTCTCTGTAGAGAGGTAGTTGAATAGAATACTCGGGTATTCTTTAGGATCTTTGGATTTAATTTTTACGTGTCCGCGAACATCAGTGTTCATAGGGCCAACGTGAACCTGATATCCGTGTCCTGCTGCTGGAGCTGAACCGTCGTAACGGATTGCGACGGGTAGGAAATGATACTGCAAGTTGGGGTATTCCACTTCATCATTACTACGGATGAAACCACCAGCTTCAAAATGGTTGGTAGCAGCGGAACCAGTTCCTTTAAGCAACCATTCTAGGCCGATCTTAGGCTGGTTGTACCACTGTAAACATGGGTACATGCTGACAGGTTTTTTGCAGGCATACTGTACATATAGTTCAAGGTGATCCTGAAGGTTTTCACCTACGCCTGGAAGATCGTGAACAACGTCAATGCCTAATGCTGCAAGTTCCTTTGCATTACCAATACCGGAAAGTTGAAGCAGCTGAGGAGAGTTGATTGAACCACCGCAAGAAATTACTTCTTTGGCGTAAGCTTTTACAGTCTTTTTGCCTTTTTCATATTCAACACCCACGGCAGTTTTTCCTTCGAAAAGAATGCGTGTTGCCATGGCTCCACATTTTACTGTGAGGTTTTTACGGTTCTTAACCGGATGAATGTAGGCACGGGCTGCATTCCAGCGACGTCCTTTATATGTGGTACGGTCAAATTTACCGAATCCTTCCTGCTGGTAGCCGTTCACATCGTCAGTGAGAGGGTAGCCTGCTTCTTGGACAGCGCCAAAGAAAGCGTCGAAAAGAGGATTGTCACATTCTGGGGTGGTCAAGTAAACTGGGCCGACAGCACCCTGATATTTAGTAGCGCCTGCCATGCGGGATTCAAATCTTTTGAAGTAAGGCAAACAGTCTGCGTAAGACCAGTTCTCGAGGCCGTCGTCTTTGGACCATTTTTCGTAGTCCATTGCATTTCCGCGAATGTGGATCATTCCATTGATACAGCTGGATCCGCCAAGAACCTTACCGCGTGGCTGGTAAACTCGGCGATTCTTCATGTGTGGCTCAGGATCAGATTCATACCACCAGTTGTATGTTTTTCCTGCAAGAGGGTATGTTAACGCAGCAGGCATGTGGATACGAAAATCCATTTTGTAATCTGGACGTCCTGCTTCAAGCACGAGTACTTCGTTCTTTGGATTAGTACTTAGACGATTGGCTAGAACTGATCCAGCTGAACCACCACCGACAATTATAAAATCATATTTTTTCATAATTAATTAACTCCTTTATTCTTCAATATTATCATCAAGAAACGGCGCAACCATCGAGGCTGCATCGCCATTCATTTCATCAACACATTGGCGAAGTAGTGCATAGTGTAAGCCAATAAAAGACAACGCTTTCATCGGCTCGGCTTCTGCAATAGCGCGCGCTGTGTCGCTCCAGTTGTTGGCCGCTTTGGACCGGTATGAAGAGCTTTCATACAATGCAAAATCGTGAGAACTGAATCCCATTTGCAGTGCATGCATCACCCATTCAAAAAGTTCGTTTCCCGCCATGCGGGCCAGCATTATATTTAGATTACGGTCAATCTCAGCCGCAGCTACTAAATCAGGCTCTGGTTCGAGCAGTGTAGCCTTAAAGCGCAGAGCTTCCTTAAGTAATGCCTCTTTTTCTTCAGCACTTGAACGGGCAATTGCCAGAGTGGTAATTGTGCGGTCCATGCTTTCGCGAAATTCAATGAGAGTTTCAGGGGAAACCTGATGTTGTTTCAGGAAAAGAGCCAGTGATTCAGATACATTGGATACTTCCAACTGTCTGACATATGCACCGCCCTTGGCCCCCTTGCGGACTTCAAGAAGACCTTTCTGCTTGAGAATCTTGATCGCTTCCCTGATCACGCCTCGCCCAGTTCCGAACTGGGATTGCATTTCCCGTTCACTGGGCAACCGCTCGCCAGCCTTGAGTCTTCCATCAAGTATGGCGGCTTCAATCTGTAAGACAACTTCCTCACTCACTCGGCCAATGGAAACAGGTATAAAAAGTTTCTCAATAAATTTATCTTCGATCATTGGTCGTACCTTTAAGTTCGTTTTGAGGATGTTAAAGTCTTTTTTTGCCTGAAAGTTATGTGGTCACCCTCAAATGGTCGTACCATTAGTATGTGTGACTTTACTTTGATGTCAACACCTTTTTTATGCAAAGGTTGGTTTAACTCACCCTGCGGTTAAGTTTTTTTAACTTTAATTAATGGGGCAGTTTGTGAAATGATCTTCTTATTGTATTTGAAATAAGTACACTATATTGGTAGGTTATAATGAAACGAGATTGAGTATAAGGTATATCTCTTTGATATACATATATTTGCTCTAGTAAATTGTAAGTTTTTTTTGCCTAACGCGTTAAATTTATGTATGATATATTATATTTTTAATTAATTATTTTGATAAAGTAATAGTGTAGGTTAATAGTAAATGAAGCTTTTCTTGATCTGGATTATGACTGCAATTTTTATTGTTACTTCTCCGTTTGCACAAATAAGTGCTGCGGAGAATTTTCGTGTCATGCTTCACGTCGATTCTCTACCGCCGTATTCTTTTGACAAAGGTGACGCAAGGACTGGAATCATTAAAGATTTGTTCGCTGCTTTAGTTAAAGATACTGGTGATACAGTTGAATATGTTCGCGTTCCTTTTAAACGCGCGCTTTATCAATTCGATGAAGGTAAAATTGATATAGAGCCTATGTCCAATCCGATTTGGCGGAAGTCCTCATCTTTAAAAGCCATTTATAGTATTCCTTTTGCGGTATCCGAAGAGATTCTGCTGTTTAATGCGGACAAATATTTTCCAGTTAATTCACCCGAAGACTTATTAGGTAGGACCGTAGGAGTGATTAGTGGGTACTATTACCCCGTATATACACCGTATTTTGCTGATGAGCGTATTAAGCCTCATCCTCTTCGCAGTGAGAACAAACTAATTCAACTACTGCTTGCAGGGCGCCTGGATCAGGCGCTTATGAATAAGGATTTTGCTCAGTACCAAATTAAAACACAGAATCTCGCGGGGAAGTTGATGGTAGGAGAACCTTGCAGTGTTCTGGATATGATGATCCGTTTCCATCCTAGTAAAAAGAATGCGGTTCCACGCTTCAATGAGGCTATTCAAAAGTTATTAAATGATGGAACTATCGAACAAATTTATGATCGTTACCGCTAATATTTCAAAATTGGTAGAAAATATCTCAGGCATGCCTTGAGGTTCTTGGTATTGACATTCCTCCTCACACCATTATGATGCCGCATCAACATTAAAAAACGTGAGGAAATATAATGATTCTACCTATTATGGCTAAAGATATTGTTACTCTTAAGAAAGTAAACGGTGATGCATTTGAAGGTATTAAAGCCGTTGTTTCTGCTCAAAGGATAATTACTTTTGAGATAGATATGGTTATAGATGCTAAGGATTTGATCGTGCATACATCAGATAACGGCAATGCTGGAACTTACATTGTTCTTGAGTCTAATCGTATGCCTATTTGTGATGGCATTGATGCTCACTATCATCTGACAGTTAGAAAACTTTCAGCAGAAGAATTATAATTTAACGCTTAAATATGATTTGACTGTCATACCTTATGACATTTAAAAGCCCCGCAACCATTACGGTTACGGGGCTTTTTTGTGTTATAAGAGATATGTATTAGTTAAACATAAGTTTTATTTATTCTAGGACTGTATTCCGAGACTTAGTTCTTTTTTTCAACTTTATAACTGCCATTCCGAAATTGTGCGGTGATGTTTCCAGTTCAAATATCTGGACTTCCCCAATTTTATTTAACATGTCGATTAAATATCGAGGTCCGTCACAGCTGCAATTTTCAGGAAAAATGTCGTGCAAAATGATGAGTGCTTCTTCGTTTAAATGCTCGCGGAAAGCTTCGAAATCTCCTAGGCAGCCGGGTATTGTGTGATCTCCATCAATGAAAAGCACGTCAATCGGATCAGTGGAATAGGTCTTCCAGTTGGCCCCAATTTGTTTGGAATCACCTTTTACAAAAGTTACAATGTCATCCAATCCTGCGCGCTTAATCCTTTCGCTGACATCAGTAAACGGATCGATAACGCATTTTGTTCTTGTAGGCGGCTTGGGAAGAATATCCCTAAATAAGTCTAGCGAGTAGAGTTTTCCATTTTGATCCGCATCTTCAAGTGCTCCGGCAACCCAAAGGGTTGAAATACCGAGAAATACACCAATCTCAACCACCGTTTTGGGATTGAAATTTACGATTAAGGATCTTATGAATTCTCCTTGCTGGGGAGATAAAGAAGCAGGGCGCGTTACCGGATCTTTATAAAAATCACGGAGAACATTGCACCAGGGGACATCACATGTTTCAAGCCACCTAGGGAGCCTGAAGGTGTAAGAATACTCACGACCTTTAAAATGGGCTTCGAACAGCGCAGTCAGGTCTGAGCGTGATATCATTTTATTATTGTTTTCGTCTGTATGGATAAGAGAAAGCCTAAGAGCTGTTAGTTCAAGCTCAGTACCACTTATGCCGGTATCTCGATCAATATCCAAAAGATTTAATTTTATGTCATCGCTTATCTGATTGGGCATTTGTAACTCTCTTCGTGATTGAATTCTGTTTAATCTGATAATCAGCCTTAAATTACTTACATTTTTCCAATTGTATTGTAAACAATTAGGGAATTACAAACGACAGATTAAGACAAAAATGGATGACTCTTATTTGTTGTGACTATTTATAAAATTATTTGCTTATTCTTTTGAATTTTAATTCCTCTACCCCGCAATAAAGTACTGGCACAACAAACACGGTAAGAATCGCGATGGACATACCTCCGAACGAAGGGATTGCCATTGGAACCATGATGTCAGAGCCGCGTCCAGTTGACGTCAAAATCGGCAAAAGAGCTAGAATCGTTGTGGCAGAGGTCATTAGAGCCGGGCGTATCCTGCGTGTGGCACCTTCGATAATGGATTTTCTGATTTCAGCGATGCTATTTGTACGCATATCTTTCTTACTTTCATCGAGATATGTCGCCATGATTACCCCATCGTCCGAGGCAATACCAAATAATGCTAAGAAACCTACCCATATTGCTACGCTTAGGTTGATAGGTCCAACCTGAAACAGTTCGCGCATTGGCGTTTCGAATACCGAAAAATTGAGGAACCACGGTTGACCATACAGCCATACCATCAGGAATCCTCCTGACCATGCTACGAATATACCGGAGAATACCATTAACGTAGTCGCTAGAGATTTAAACTGTAAATATAGAATCAGCACGATTACGAGCAGTGCCAGTGGTAAAATCAATGCCAGTTTCTTTTGCGCTCTTATCTGATTTTCGTAACTTCCGGCAAACTCGTACGAAACACCGGGCGGGATGATAAGCTCGCCTGATTTAATTTTAGAATCAAGGAAAGTCTGGGCCTGTTCGACCACATCAACCTCGGCAAATCCGGGTTTTTTATCAAATAGAACATAGCCCACTAAAAAGGTGTCTTCGCTTTTAATTACTTGCGGGCCGCGCACATATTTGATTTCCGCCAGTTGGCTAAGTGGTATCTGCTCACCGCGCGATGCACTAACCAAAATATTGCCCAGCCCGTGAATGTTGTCCCTTAGTTCTCGCATGTAGCGAACTCTGACAGGATAGCGCTCACGACCTTCAACTGTCGTTGTCACAACCTTTCCGCCTACTGCGACTTCTATGACATCCTGCACCTGAGAGAGCATGATGCCGTGCCTTGCGATGGCCTCACGGTCGATGATTATTTCAAGGTACGGTTTACCTACAATACGATCGGCAATGACGGCTTCCGGCTGTACCGATCCTACTTGTTTTAGGTATCCTTCAAGATCGAGGGCGACCTTTTCTAGGACTTCGAGGTTCGGTCCTTTAACTTTAATGCCCATTGGTGCGCGCATTCCTGATTGCAGCATAACAATTCTAGCTGCGATAGGTTGAAGCTTTGGTGCGGAAGTGACACCGGGCATTTTTGCCGCATCAACAATTTCATCCCAGATATCATCTGGATCGGTAATTCCGTCCCAAGCTTCGCGATCAGGATTAAGGCCGGGGTTTAGGGCTGTTCTCCATATTCTAAAGGGCTTGCCTGATTCGTCTTCAATCAAATTACCTTTATCATCACGCTCATAATATCCCTGCACCAGATACGCCATGCCGTCTTGGGCAGGCACTGGTTCGCCTGCTACATTTCGGAAATAGTCCTTCTGATCCGGATCAAACTTAAAGCGCAGTCTGTTACCTGATTTATCGATTAAATACTCAGGCTTGTAATTGATGACAGTCTCAATCATTGAAATAGGTGCGGGGTCCAGTGAAGTTTCAGCTCTTCCTAGTTTGCCGACAGCCATTTCAACTTCAGGGATATTCTGGATCATCATATCCTGTTTTTGCAGAACATCCTGCACTTCTCCAATAGAGGCATGCGGCATGGTCGTTGGCATAAACAGGAATGCACCTTCATCTAGGTCGGGCATAAATTCTTTGCCCAGACCCGGGAAAATATGAGCTACTTTTACGTAAGCTTCCGAGGATCTAATCATTTCCGGCATAAATCCGGTTATGTTTCCAAACCCAAGCCAGATGGTAAGACCAAGTGTGACAATAAAGGATGGAAGCGTGAGAAACAGTATTTTATGCTCAAGACACCAGCCGAGCATTCTAGGATAATTTCTGCGAAAAAATTCAAAGAACAGCATAAGTCCGCCGATGGTAACGGCAACAAAAGTAAAGTTAATGCTTATTCCTTTTTCCGGCCCTAGCGGGAGCCATGAGTTTGTCAGTACCCACGCGACCATGGTTATGACAGTCCAGTTTTCCACATGACCGATGAGTCGATGTCCGCGGTGGTGAACAAAGGGTAGGGCAACGGTTTTAATGGCCAAATAAATGAAGAAAAGTCCCACCCACCATTTAACCATTAAGGAAATTACGATTCCGCAAAACAAGTAGACTGCAGCGCGGATGTAGGTCTTTTTCCCGCTCGCATATTTTTTGCGAGCTGTGAACAAAAGATGCGCCATAGCTGGTAAAACAGTTAAAGCAACGACGATTGAAGCAAGCAGTGCAAATGTTTTGGTGTAGGCGAGCGGCTTGAAAAGCTTACCCTCAGCGCCATCCATAAAAAATACGGGCATAAAGCTGACTATAGTGGTTGCAACGGCGGTCATGACCGCGCTGCCGACTTCTGTAGTTCCTTCATAAATCAGCCGAAGCCGACTAATCCCTTCGCCCGCTTTTTCGAGCTTTTTCAAAATATTTTCACAGATAATTATGCCCATATCCACCATTGTTCCAATGGCAATGGCGATTCCAGACAAGGCTACGATGTTTGCATCTACCTTAAATACGCGCATTCCGATGAAGCACATAAGCACGGCAAGTGGCAGCAGTGATGAAATAAGTAGTGAACTTTTAAGATGAATTACTGCGATAAGAACTACAATGATGGTGATCAGAATTTCTTCTGTAAGTGCAGTGTTCAGCGTTCCCAGTGTCTCATGAATGAGGCCCGAGCGATCATAAAATGGAATTATGGTGAGCTTCGATTCTGTTCCATCCGGCAGAATCTTTGATGGCATACCGGGGCTGATATCGATAATTTTATTCTTAATGTTTTCGATAACCTGCAACGGGTTTTCGCCATAACGGGCAACAGCCACGCCGCCCACAACCTCAGCGCCGCCTTTATCGAGAGCGCCGCGTCTAAGAGCAGGTCCTTTGATAACTCTGGCTACGTCACTGATACGGATTGGAATGTTGTTAACGACCTTAACAACCGAGCTTTCGATATCCTTCAAATCTTTGATGAAGCCAATCCCGCGGATAACATACTCGGCATTGTTGATCTCAATTGTGCGAGCACCGACATCAAGGTTGGACATTTTTACTGCCTGATAAACGTCAGCAAGTGTTACCTTAGCTGATCGCATGGCGTTCGGATCTACATCTATTTGATATTCTTTTACAAATCCGCCAACAGAAGCAACTTCGCTTACTCCGTCAGCCGCAAGGAGCGCGTAGCGGACGTACCAATCCTGTATGGAACGCAGTTCGTCTAAATCCCAGCCTCCTGTGGTGTTGCCGTCAGGATCGCGGCCTTCTATTGTATACCAATAGACTTGTCCTAAAGCTGTCGCATCGGGTCCTAGGGCGGGTTTAACCTGCGCCGGAAGAGTGCCTGCGGGAAGGCTGTTCAGCTTTTCCAGCAACCTTGAACGGGACCAGTAGAAATCAATATCTTCATTAAATATTACGTAAATTGTGGAGAATCCGAACATGGAATAACTGCGTACAGTTTTAACTCCCGGTATCCCAAGCAGCGCAACTGTCAGCGGGTAACTTATCTGATCTTCAACATCCTGTGGTGAGCGGCCTATCCACTTGCTGAAAATGATCTGTTGGTTTTCACCAATGTCAGGGATAGCGTCCACAGGGACGGGGGAGCGATCGACTCCTTCAATTTTCCAGTCGAACGGCGCAACGAAAATGCCGCCACCAATGACCAGAAGCAAAAGCATTGCTACTACAAGCTTTTGTTCAAGACAGAACAGAATGACCTTATCCACCAGTGATTTCGGGGTTGGTCTATCGTTTTTAGTTGATAAATTATCGCTCATGATGATTCTCCGTAATCCCGCTTATTGGCCTTTAATCTGACGTTCTACATCACCACATTTGAGCATTGTTTCACCGAAATAGGGATTGCGAATATCTTCATCACTTTGCAGCCACTTAGCGCCTTTGAAGTCAAAAGCCATGGGGCAGAATAATTCATATACAGGGGTGTCGGTTACGATTCCGAGTTTATCTACCGCCTCAGTAAGGCCATAAGATAGCGGCTCCAGACCAACGCGTACTCCGACTATATCTTTAGAGTTACGGATTGCGTCCAGACCGTTGTTCATGTTTTCGATAGATTCAGCCCAAATCGTATGAGGTTCACCAGTGAGTAGTCCTGAATTAACCTTTTTGAGTTCACCTGAAATCATGGCGGCATACTTATGCGCATCTTGCAGATTATCTGCAGCTAGGGAATCAGTAAACGCTGAATAAGCCGTGAAAACTTTACCAAGCTGAATTCTGAACTCTTCAGGGGTATCGAGAACTTTACCTATAGATTCAGCAAGAGCCGAAATGCCGAAGGTCATATCTAGACGCATAAAGTGCTTTGCAGTTTCAGCGGTGATCTTATGAAGTCTTTCTTTGTCCTTGGCTCCGCTTCCGAGAACAGCGTCATTCCTCAGGAGCATGGAATATTCTTTCCACGCGAGTGATACGTCACCTTTAAGGCCTGAGCTATTTATTGCTTCTATGCTCTTAAAGAATTCAGCGTAAAGCTCGCGGCTTTCGCTGACGTTGCCTGATTTCGCGACTTCCTGAAGACGATCAAATGAGTTTTTAAGGTGGACTACTTTTGAAACAAAAATAGGGGGAAGCGAGCTCTTTGGAGTAGCCTCAGTGCCAGCAGTCTGCATCTGACTATGATCAATTGCTTTAATCCCGCTTTCCTGATTCATCATGGAAGGCTTGGCTATAATCTGGACCGCGCTATCGATTTTAAAGTTACCATTTGTAACGACCTGTTCGCCTTCAGCTAGACCATATTTAACGATATAGTAGTCGCCAGCCCTTGGGCCAAGAACAATCTCGCGACCTTCATATACGCCGCTCTTATTGGGCACGGCAATGTAGACAACAGCGCGTTTGCCAGTAATTAGCGGCGCGGAAGCGGGTATTACCAATTGTGCTCCGGCATCGCCTTTTTTAGCTACTTCCGCCAGATTTACAGCGCGGACAAACATGCCCGGCTTGAGCTTCATCTTTTTATTGGGGACTTCAAGTCTAATGCGGATTGTTCTGGTTTTTTCATTAACAACAGGGTCAATATAAACGACCTTGCCTTCGAAATCCTTACCGGGATAAGCTTCAGTTGTGAAACCGACTCGCATTCCCATCTTTATCCAAGGCAGATCCGATTCGTATACTTCCAGAATAACCCATACGCGCGATAAGTCCGCAATGGTGTAAATCGGCATTCCTGTTTTAACATAAACACCCTCTACAACATCCTTTTTAATAACAATTCCGCTCATGGGAGAATAAATAGTGATATGGTCGGAAGCCTTACCATTCTTAACTGTATTTGCAATCTGAGCTTTCGATAGCCCGAGGAGTCTGAGCTTTTCGCGCGTAGCCTGCTCGGTACGTTTTGCGGTGTTCTTAACAATTTGAAGGGAGCTGTCTTTTAGAGCTTCAGCCGCTTTTACCGCTTGAATCAGTTCAGCCTGAGCGGTTAGTAGTTCTGGACTGTATATGGAAGCCATAGCCTGACCTTTGCGGACCGAGCTACCTGTGTAATCAATATATAATTTGTCAATACGCCCGCCGGCCCAAGCTGTGATGGTTCCCATGCGGGTTTCATCGTAGTCTACTTTTCCGACCATCCTTGTTTCAACGCTGACTTTGCGTTTAACAACGGGACTTACAACAATATTAGCTAGTCTACGCGCTTGTTTTGTCAGGCTGATCTGGCGAAGGCTGATAGCTTCATCACCGGAATCACCACCTTTTTCGAGGGGGATAAGGTCCATAAAACATAAAGGACATTTGCCCGGGCTTGGCAATTGAATTTGCGGATGCATGGAGCAGGTCCAAACTACCTCTCCTTCCGCTGTCACTTCTGCTTCAAGTCCATGGTCAGAATGCTCGGCAACAGGGTTTGTATTACCACTATTTGAACCACTCGAAGTCCAGAATCCGGCTCCGAATGCCAGAAGGGCTATTGCTACAACCGACAATATGCCGAGTTTCCCGAATTTAAATTTGGTCATATAAATGTTTCCATATTTTGGAGATTATCAATTTTTGAGATTGTCAGGTTTTGAAAAGTTATTGCTTAGTCGGCATAGATTCAGAAGATTTGAGTGCGGCCTGACCATGGATAGTGCATGGAATTTCCTTACCAACGAGGAATTCAATGGCGGCAACTCTCTTGGCCTGATCTGCCAAGGCCTGATAAAATGCCAGTTGAAATTCGATGAGGGTTCTTTCCGCGTCAATCAGATCCGTGGACGTTGCTGAACCTGACTGAAACGCTTCAATGGAAACAGCCAGAGATTGTTCTGCTTTCGGGGTTAAATTATCGCGGTAGAGGCTGACTTTTCTTAGGGCGTCTTCGTACTTATAAATTTCAAGTTCAAGGTCAGCTAAAAGGCGACGCTCAAGCCCCGATTTTTCGCGGCTGGCAGCCTTCACATTTGATTCAGCTTCAAGGACTTGTGCTTCCTGCTTATCAAACCAGATTGGGAGGTTTATGGACAATCCGGTGATCAATGGATCTGTATTAGCGTTAGTTACGTTGGGCGACCTAGATTCGCCTGTTTGAATATAATCAATTCCGAAGGTGAAATCAGGATAGTAATCTTTTTCGGCCAATTCTACGGATAGCTTTTGCTTATTGATTTTATGTCCCAATGCTTGCAGACGTGGATTGCCGGATTTAAAATCTTTTTTGAACTGTTCCGGGTTAACGTCAATTTTCATTACGGGAATAGAGGATGGCAGCGGTAAACTTTGCCCATCAGGTCTGTTCATAGCGGAAAGTAGTTTTGCGGCTGTCGGTCTTTTGCGCTCTTCAAGCGAGCGGAGCCTGTCTTGAAGTTTACCAAGTTCAACTTGCGTTTTCATCACACCGTCATATGCTCCTGCTCCTGTTGAATATCTGGAACGGGCAACGGATTCTAAGTATTTCATTAAATTTATATTTTCACGCGTGATTCGAATAGCCTGCGCAAGGTAGGCGTAATCATAATACGCTCTTTTAACATCGTAAAAGACTTTTAGCTTTAAAGTATCAAAACCGGATTTTTTAATATCTGCATCGCGAAGGGCTTGTTCACCTTTTATTCCCAGCTTTCCAAACCATGGCAAAGTCTGGCTGAGACCATATTTGAATTCTTGAGGGCCCGTTCTTGTTTCAACAGGCTGAATGAACCATGCAAAATTGAATCTAGGATCAGGGAGGCTCGAAACGGAAGTTTCGCGTTGTAAGGCTGCTTTCCAACTATAAAAAGCGGCATAGAGATCGTTATTGTTGCGGGCAGCTTCAACAAGATATTCTCTTAGTTCTTTAATTCCTTCGCCTGCAGGTTCATAGCTTGCGATTTGCTCCTCTGAACTACTTTCCGCCTGACATTGCATGGGATACAATGCCGAGACAATTGTTAAAAGCAATACTGCTGCGAGTTGGTATCCGAGCTTAAGTTGCATCTGATCTCCTAAAAAATATCTACTTTGATTAAAGCCACTTCTAGCTTAGCAAATACTATTCCAACCTATAGAGGGAGGGAATTATAATCTCTAACATGAACCTTAACTCATATATATAGCTTGGGGCTAGCATTAAAAATCTTATATGTGCACTTTTTTGCACTAATGGCTGTTGATATTGCGTATTATTTTTTTTAATAACTCAAATTTGCACAAGTGTTAATCAAAGTGCCTCTTGCAAAAGACTACCTAATTGGTATAGAATTGAGTCGCGTTCTTCGTTAATTTGGGTGTAAAATGGCTTAAGTGCAGTATTTGGCACATTCAAGGTTTATGAAACATGACATTAATAATGTATTAAATCTTAAGATACTTAAATAATGAGTAAATACATTAGTGGAACATTAAGTGAAGTGTCATGTCTGTCCTCAAATATGTATATCCTTAAAGTTTTAAGTAGAGTAATATTACTTGATCCGAGTTCACCCTTTTTTGTCGTAACTGCGACAAGGCGATTAATGCAGGACACTCTTCTATGAAAATAAGATCCAAGTTGCTGCTTTTGCTCCTTTTGGTATCAATTCTTCCACTTCTAGCCGTTCAATTTAATGGTTTAGATTCTATGCGATTGCTCGCTGATAGTATTGGTGGAGAAGTACGACATGAACTTGTCCAAAAAAGTAGTGTTGAACTTAAAAGGTTAGTTGAAGATCATGCTAGAGTTCTTGAGAAACAACGGAAAATTGTCGAGCTCAATTTGCGGCAGCTTTCTGCGGAGCTATCACTCTGGATTCAGGACAGGGGAGCATATACTCCACCGGAAGTTCTTTTATATTCCGATCCCAAAAACGAGGAGTCTGAAAAGATTCGTTTGGCTAAAAAATATAGCCCTAAATCATGGTCCGGCATGCACCGGAATCTTCGTCTAAATTTTAGAACCTTGCGTTACATGCCCGGACCGGCGTCTTTCGCAGATATTGTTCCTATCGAATATATGTCGTCAGTTCTTCCTCTTTTCAAGAATACGGAAAGAAATAATCCAGAGCTGAATCTCTGGATACGAGCTGAATTTCTTTCTGGAGAATCGCTAAGTTACCCTGCACTATCTTTTGTAGATAAAATGCACTCTGCTGTGAGCACAGTTAACAAAGGCAGTGAAATAAACTGGTCCTCGCCACGCAAAGATGTCGTAACTGGAAAAACCGTGCTTACGGCATCGGTCAGTATCATATCGAAAGACGGTACTAAGCTTGGAGTTCTCTCCACAGACGTTCCACTTGATACATTGCTACATGGTTACAATCACTTAAATGCTTTCTCTCACAATATTTTCTCAGTTTTAGCTAAAGCAAAGACAGATGTAGACGGCAATAAAAAAGTTATGGTGGTTGCTGAAGAACTACCTGCAGGCAATAGGCACTCCATGATGAAAATGAACATGTGGATGCCATCCTTAAATCAGGAGCAATTGACTTCCTCAGGCAGCGCTGAATTTGAGAAATTCCAGACACTTCTTGAACAAGGAAAATCTGGTGTAATGAGCATGCCCTATAAGGATATAGAAAGTATTTGGGCTTTTTCTGCGCCGGATAAACGCGGAGTGGCACTAATTCTTATTCTGCCTCATTCAGATGTGGTTGAACCGGCTCTAAAGGTTGAAGCATCGATCCATACTAGTATTAATGAGCAACTTAAAGGATTGGTTTATATCCTTGTGTGCGTTGTTCTGCTTGTAACACTGTTGGCATTTTTCATGTCGCGCCGTTTTACTGAAAGTATTTTGATTCTTGCAAAAGGAGTCAAGCGGATTTCCACTGGCGATTTTGCTGCCCATGTCGAAGTCAAAACTACTGACGAAGTTGGCGAACTGGCCGACAACTTTAATAAAATGGTACCGAGTTTGCGCGAACATATTGAGATCAAAAGTGCAATTGATGTCGCCATGGAAGTACAGACCAATCTTTTGCCCCAAAAATCACCTGTGATCGATTTATTCGATATTCATGGTGAGAGCAGATATTGTGATGAACTTGGTGGCGACTACTTTGATTACATTAAAACTTATGGTGATAATGACCGTATATGTTTCGCAGTAGGGGATGTAAGTGGACATGGAATTCAGTCTGCAATGCTTATGGGGTCAGCTCGTGGGTATTTGCGGGCAAGAATGATTAATGACGGAGAACTCGGAAAAATTATGACTGACGTAAACCGCTTAATCGCGTCAGATACATACAAAACAGGGCAGTTCATGACCATGATGATGGTTGAACTTGATCCTCATACAAAAAGATTGCGCTGGGTCCGTGCAGGACATGAGCCAGCACTGATATTTGACCCACTTACCGGAGATTTTATTGAACTGGTTGGCGACGGTCTTGCCTTAGGAATAATGGATGAATCCTGTTACTTTGTGAGTCAGTATGATGATTTCGGAGCAGGGCAAATTTTGATTTTAGGAACTGACGGAATCTGGGAAGCATCGAATGAAGACGGTGAATTCTTTGGAAAACAGAGACTTAAGGAGGTTATTGCAATTGGGAAAGATAAACCGGCAGTAGAAATAGTTAACAGTGTCCTTGATGCTGTACAAAGGTTTACTGGTAAAAAGCCTCAAGAAGATGATCTAACAATAGTGGTTATTAAAAGTTATTAACTTTCAACATAAACAACAGTTTTACGGAGTTTAAATTATGAAAAAATTTACTAGCATCGCATTGGCAATGGTTCTTACCCTTATGTTCTCATCCGCAGCTTTCGCAATGGATATGAGTGCGGGACATGGCAGCATGGGGCATGGAGAGAAAGCAATGGTTACCGGTACCGTTCCTGAAGGCGTAGATATGATGGAGAAGGGTCTTACTTCCATGAAGCACGGTATGGACATGATGAAAGACTCCTCTACATCTGCTGACGGTATGTCCATGATGAAAAAAGAAATGATGCCGATGCATAAAGGTATGTCCATGATCGAAAAGGCTGCCGAAGGAACTAAGAACGCTGCTGAAATTAAAACTGCCATGAAGGGCGGTAACATGGGTATGATGAAAATGATGAAAGGTATGGGCGGAATGAAGACTGACGCTGCAACAGGAATGTCCATGATGACTGAAGGCATTGCAGATATGGATAAAGCTATGACCACAGTTAAGGGTCTTATCGGAATGTAATTCTGGTTATCTTTGCAGCTTCCTTTACAGGCTTTATAAAATAAAAAAGGGTTGGTTAACGACAAGTTAACTGACCCTTATTTTTTACTCTTTGTACTAAACAGCTTTAATAATAAAACTCTCACAACAAAACTTTTGGTTGAACGCAAAAAAGACATCTGGTGTCCACACAAACTAATCGATGACGTTGTTCTCCACAAAATCCTTTATGTTGCAGTCTTTCTGTAGCACGTGTTTGATAATCCATGATTCCGTAAACTTTTCAAAAATATCTACGTCAATAGGTCCTTCCGAATATAATTTCACAATCAATATTTCAACTGCATCAGCCATTTTTTTATGTTCTTCTTTATGCTCTTGAAGATTCGGGTATCCAATTTCTTGCATATAGGATTCTTCCGTTGCAAAGTGTTCCTTGGCATACTGTAACAACTCACGGACAAGAGCTATTTGTTTTAAATCTGTACAGTTCTCATCCTTTGCACCTGTATTCATTATTTCAAACATTTTTTTTTGCTGAGCATCAATCTCAGAGTGACCAATACAATATTTATCATCCCACTCTATATGCATGGTTTTAACCTCTCTACTGTTTTACTTCTGCAGAATAACCGATCTTGGACTTAGGTGACAAATAAGATAGTTCCGCAGGATTCAGATCCTTAGGAGAAAGAATCTTATCAATCTTACTATCAATATCTTCTCCAAGAGTTAAAATCATAGCATCATTTTTAGGTACATCGGAATCATATAAAATAACATCAGGAAGCAGCGGGTTTTCCCCAATGGACACAACCAATGCTATTTCTCCTGAATCCAATCTGCAGATCGACCCTGGAGGATATATGCCCAGCATTCTGATAAAATGCCCTAAAACGTTCTCATCAAGCTTTGAAGCCCATTTCCCGTAAATCGTTGCAAGCGCCTGATGAGGAGTTAGGCTCTTTTCAACACGCCTATTATTAATTAAATTGTCATAAATATCTATAATTGAGACTATTTTAGGTAACAAACTGACTTTATCAAAAGTTATCTGTAAAGGGTATCCTGTACCATCTCTGCGCACATGATGATGATAAATAATTTTCATTACGTCTCGATCTACAGATTTCATTCCAGATAGCAACCCTACGCCGAAAAGCGGGTGCATCTGAATAATTTTAACCTCTGATTTAGTGAAAGTACCTTGTTTTAAGAGTATTTTTTTGGGTATTTTAGATTTTCCAAGATCATGCATTAACGCACCAAAAGCCAAAGATTTCATTTCACTTTCACTAATTCCAAGTTGCTTGCCGAGCATGCAGGATAAAATAGAAACATTTAGTGAATGATAATATAACCCCTCTTCTTCTGCTGAAAAGTTTATTAAATTCAGTGTAGCTTGTACATCGGCACTAAAAATGATCGCAAGTTCATGAGACATTTGCTGAGCCTTTTCACTATAACAAGTAGTCCCACTCAAAATTCCCTGCATGATTTCATCCGCTTTGAGCGCCGAAGCATAAAATTTTTTTTCGGTTTCAACAAAATTTTCTTTACGCTTTTTAAGAGCTGAGGCTTTCTTTTTCTTTATTTCTTTTGCGTCTTTTTTCGGGGCGGATTTAGTTATTAAGGTGTCAATAACTAGAGGTTCTGTGCTGCTCTTTGCTGGGTCGTAATAAACATAATCACAGCCGATTCCTAGAATATCTGCAATTTCGCTCTTTTCCTTAAGCAAAAATTTAGACCGTAAAAAAGAGTGATCGAACCACGATACATCTTTTAGATGTATATACATGCCTAGCTGAACCCTTTTAACTGAAATTTTTTTAAGCATAGCTATCCTCACCCAAAACAACACTTTCCTTGATGAGTATTGGTTCAGTTACATCTAATATGTTTTGAGCATGCATGTGGATGTAGTCGATATTCTTATCTGATAAAATTTGGCCTGTTTTTATTAACAGGAGGTTTTTTCCCTTTACAGTCACGTACAAATCTTGCGCCATGATCATTTCAGATTGTAAACCCAGAGGGAAAACTTCACGCAAATAAAAAGTAGCTTCTTCACCTTGTGAAGATATTAAGCCCTGCAAAATCTCATTATCATACCAACCGTTTCGCCTGCTTAAAATAAAAACAGCTTCACCAGTACTTTTACCTTTTTCAATTAAGTAGTGAAAATCAAATAGGACTTTAAAAATTCTAGATAAATATGGTAAAAATTCTCCTGCGACATCATCTTTAGGGAACCCTTTTCCATTATATCTTTTGTTCGTATACATCATTATTTTAAGGGGCAATGGATCACAGTTGGGATCATTTGACAATGTAACGTCTTTTATTTTTGTTAACTGCTCATGGAGAAGGGCATATGAATCTTTTTTACTTTGAGAACCACACAGCATATCTTGAATAAGTTCAGAGCTAAGATTCGTAATAGCTAAAATGTAGTATGCCAAAACATCTTTAGCAAAAGAGGTATCAATATGAATATATTTTTCAATCAAATCAATATTTGTACAAATTCTATCGAATGCTCTAAAAACAACTGGAATTTTTGCACCGTAACCCTCTATTATACCACCGATCAAATGTTTGCTAATTGGAACACTAGTCTTATCGTGACAAGTACCTCCTTTCAAAAGACTTAAAAGAGATGCCTTGCTGCATGGTTTAACAATTATTTTATTAGCAAGTCCTTTGTCATTTATCTCTCGCCTTAATTTATCCTCTAGGAAAGAAATTATCAAAACGCGTTTGATATCGCCAAATTTTTCTTTTATTTTTTCTAAGACTTCGCGCACGTCCAAATAATTATTACATTCGATAATTATAACTGATGGAGGAGTGTTACTAGATAAGATTAATAAATTTACTAAATCTATGCTGGAAGCAACGACATTACAAATCGGACTGCATAACTTAACAATTGATGAAATAATATTCATATTCTCTGAGACAACAAATAAATTTTTATTCATAATATTTCACCATACAACTAAATACTCTACAAGATTACACAACAATTCAGCACAACAACATATGGTAATACCATCTAACAGACGCTGTTTAAATCGCGATTTTTATACACAAATAATCTTCAACATATTTCGGCAATAAGGACATTTATCTGGCAATATATAAAATAATCTACGATGTGATTAATATTTCCAATCTTAGCTTATTATAATGTCTGTAAAATATATTATGTCAAAGATTGAATGTTACATAGCGTAAAGATAATGCAATTACCTTATTATTATTATACCTCATCTAAGATCTTTGCTAGCACAAAGTTAATATTAAACACTCAGAAGTGCGAGAAGGCGCGTGCAGTAGTTTTATTAGCTGGTTTTGGTAGAGAATTGAACGGCTGAAAAGATTAAGCATGTTTGTAGGTCAGTGCTGTTGTGGGACTGAACTTTTGTTTTGAGAAGTAGAATACCTCTAGATATGAATCTCAAGGAGTAATGTAGAGGATCTTAAGTCGTTAATAAAAGTGGCTGCACCGCACCTAAGCTGGGCCATTGAGTTGAATGGATGTGTGGTGCTAGAACGGGAAATTCGGAACTGTTGTCGTTGCAATGGTTGGATCACAACTATGAAAACTCTACATTGCATATCAGAGGGACAAAAACGGCAACGTCAAACCGTTTGATTCCGCTCAACCTGACTGACAATAATAAGTTAAAAGTAAAGAGAGAGCTAAATCCCTCATCTCAATTTATAATTGAATATCTTAACAAGCCGCTGAAAAAAATAAGACGAAGTTTTAAGACTGCTGTAGAAAAAGCTGGAATTACTTACCCGGTACGGATGTATGACATAAGACACTTGTGGGCGACAGAGATGCTCAGAAATGGGGCAGACCTTGCTGCTGTATCAGCAATGCTTGGACATTCAAGCATTAGCACAACTCAGCAAAAATATTACCATCTTATGCAAGGTGAGAAAGCTAAAGCTGTTAATTTGAAGCCAACGTTGTGATCGTTCCTTTGTTTGGTGTAGATCCGAAATGATGGCTCGTTTTATGTGTCATTCTGCATCTACTTTATCCTCATTTATATTTATCATGCATAGCAACGGTGTCATCCTGCTATAGTTAGTGCTTAAGCCGTAAAGAGCTATTCAAAATATAAATAAAACTACCCATGCAAAAACAATCTAAAACAACGCTTATTGGTGACCCAAAATAACTATTTGATGAGTAAAAATATCCCAAAATTGTATACTGCAAGGTTAATCCCAAAACGAGCATGATAACACCGATAATTATTCCTTCATCATTTATTTTTCGAACCATCTTTTTTTTATAAATAAAATATAAAATAATCGCTGATATAGCGACCCATAAAAATGATTTTGCAACATCTTGAATAATTGTAATGCCATCAAAATAAAATTTGATAAACACAAAGGCAAATAATGATTCAACAATAAAAAGGGATGAGAAAGTGATAAATGTCACCCTTAGCAACCCCCTAAAAGTAAACATACTTTTCAAATAAGACATGAAAGATCGATGAGCGCTAGAGAGCAAGAAGGGAGAAATAGTAACACAGAAAAACAAGAGGAATAGCGAGCGTCTACCAATCAAAATCCCCATGATATATACACTTATAGCGACCATCATCCAAACGAACCATTGATCTTTATAAAATAAGTAATATTCTTTCAGCATAAATGATCCTTATCCGTGATTAGTCTAAGCTACGGGAGAAGCCTCCCGTAGCTTAGTACCTTTTTCACATTATTTTTTTTTACTATTCTTCAAATCAGACCTTGTTGGCCTACGTTCTCTCTTTCCGAACCTGCCTTCTTGTATTTTTTCAATATTTTTATCAATAGTATTTTTACCTTCTTCGGCTTGCTTTTTTTTCTTGTTTTCTTTGCTCTTTTCTTTTTGTTTTCTCAGGTCGGTTCTAAGCGGAACATCTTCCTTTTCTCCAAATCTTCCTTCTTGCAATTTCTTAATATTTTCACCAACATCTTGATTATTAAGTGTATCCACAACGAAATCAAGGGCTGCACCTTCCAATGAAGGTCTACTTGGATCTAAGGCATTAATTACAGTAGGTGCGTATTGAGCTATTCTTGGCACATAGCCCATCAAACCATCCCGATCCACAAAATTATTCGGATCATCCCAGCAGTAGCCATAAACATCCACATCTCCGCCCGCAAACCCAATTGGGTCGGGAGTGGTGAAGCGTCCAATTTCAGGGTCATACTCACGGTATCCAAAATGAACTAGGCCAGTATCTTTATCGAGAAGTCCCGCTGCGAAACCTAGAGGGATATCAATAGCTCCATTAGTATCGACTATGAGATTACCAAACGAATCAGATATAATTTGCTCTACCTTATTTCCATTCCCATCCGCAACCATATAGATGGAGCCGACCTGATCAGATGCGAAATAATACATCTTGTCGTTGTATATCATAGCAACTGGATCGCCTTCATCATCGTAGGCGAAGGCTTTCACGTTTTGGGCCGCACCATCAGCGACAGCTTCAAGTGTTGTAAAGTCCTTCCATAGATACTTTTCGGTAACCGTTCCATTAACGGATTTGGCTATACGCATACCTTCGGAATCGAAATGATATTCAACAATACGACCGTTAGGTAGTTGTGCTTTGTGAAGCGCACCGTTTGGCAGATACGAATATTTTGTGATCTGCCCATTGTCCTGCTTCAAAACAAGCCGACCTTTGGCGTCGTAAGAATACTTAACCTCGCCAGCCTGAACAAGTTTCAGACTTTTATCGTAAACATACTGGCACTTACCAAAACTTACCGTGTCAGCGAAAAGCCGCTCGCCAAACTTGCCGTATTCGTACGACTCAATGACATTACCGTCGTTAAAAACCCTGCTGAGCCTTCCACCCTCATCGTAGTCATATTGAACATGATGATAAATGGTTCCGAGGTGGAGTAGCTTTTCGACAATTCTACCATCACCGTCACGCGCAGTTGTGAGTGTCGAGTAGGGGGCTTGCATTTCCGCTACAGCAAAAGGAGTCACCTTAATGTTTTCATCCGACTTAGAACTGACACCATCACGCTCAAATTCATCGTGTAAATCAGCGCCTGTTCCTGTTGTAGGGGAGCTAGAGCCAGTCCGCATAGCTTCCGATAAAAGATCCTTGCCATAGCTGGTCTTAGCTAAATCCTGAGCCAGTTTAAGGTCTGGGTTCTCTTGTACAAACTGCGCACGAGCCATTCGCTCAATGCGATTATACTTTTCCTTCTGATTCTTAGATTCATGCTGTTTCATATCCCAACGCCGTTTAACATCAGGTTTCATCATGGAAGGGTACATTTTATCTGATTATCTGAAGAGGTAAATTCCGAAAAATCAGTCTCAGCCATATGCAACCTTTCACCTGTAGAGCGAGAAACAACTTCCCACATATTATCAAGTTGCATTTCTGGTGGTTCGCTTGTGCCATACATTCTTACTGATGGGTTTAAATCTTGCCATCTTTTCTTCTGCAAAATAAAATTGCTCTGGGTACTCATAAAAAAATCCTCTTATTAAGGTTAACAAATAAATTCTCTCAGGATCATCGATTCTGAAAGAATTCACCACGTCCAATAAGAATAGGATAAGTTATATAGGCGACAGAGGATGGCAGACAGTGACGCGTGGAGATGTATTTTTAATTTCGCACAGGCATGAATCTAGTTGAAGCGGTAATTTAACAGGAGGTACACACCCACCGTAAATTCTTCATTATGGTTTCAATGTATACCAAAGTGTATACCAAAGTGTAGACCACGCAAAAAAGGGTTGGTTAACTTAACGTTAACCAACCCATATTCTTTACTCTTTTGGTCGGGATGAGAAGATTCGAACTTCCGGCCCCTTGAACCCCATCCAAGTGCGCTACCAAGCTGCGCTACATCCCGACTCGAGTGAAAGTTGAAATATTCCCATTTTTGCTCACTGTCAACTTAAAAATAATTTTTGATGAAATATTATTAAATCAGGGTGGATGAGAGATTTTTGAACTAGAAGATGCTCGGCTTCTTTTTTTGCTCTCCGGTCTACAGTCTGTCCCCCATCAGCTTGTAATACTGAAAAAAGTCTCGACAATAGTAGAGACGGGGACAGACCTTGAATCTTACGATTCATAGTCCGGCGATTTTGTTTAGCAGTATATCCGCTTGGCTTGTTTCTCGTTAGTATAGATGCGTGATTGATTACGACGCGGATCCGAGAACTGCTTGATCTGAATTAGGATAGTGATTTTTGAAATGAGGGCAGATGCTTAAACTTGTTCGTTTTCATCTTTCGATTCTAGAGAATCGTTTTTTTCCTGATCATTCAAAGATTTGACCATGGCGTCAATGTTTTTGCTGACGGAACGATACTTAAAAAGGTCGTTCTTTTCCATTTTCGTAAAAGCGTCTGCTTTTTCTACAATTCCTGTGTCTTTACTCATAAAAACCTCCATTACGTTTTGGCGTTAGCTACTTTCGTTTTTGAGATTTTCTAGCCTGAATCAACAAGAGCACTATACACTAAATTTAGATCTTGTCTAGACCCTAATGTGTTTCAAAATTTGATCGGGTTAGCTTTATGTGGAATTATGGTTTTAGATAATGAAATGAAAGTGTAATTGGCTGGCTGTAGAATGTTATGTATTTCACAAGCTCAAATAGTGATTGTTTTGCTTGGGTAAAACCATGTTGTAATTCAAATAGCATGATTTTGCGCAGTTTTTATGTTGTATAATAATGTTGCAGTCTATTTTGCATTAAATGCATCAATAGTTATATTAAATATTACAAGTTTTAGATTAATTCCTTTGAATTGTATGTTGGCGCTCGATGCAGTTTTGAGAAAAAACTGCCCATCTTAACGAGTTTGTGTTAGATGGTAAGCAGTTGTTAACTGTTGATTTCTTGATTGTGAACTTTGATATTTTTGGTTATTAAGTTTTATCGCAATCTTTCACACGCTCAACACTGGAGGAAGCAGTGGGTAATCCTAAAGAGTTCATTTTATATAGCGGCGGCGCTCCCGGTACTGAAACCGAATTTGGAGTTAACGCTGAAAAATACGGTCTTCAGGAAGTTAATTTCAGCTTCGAAGGACATCAAGTCACGCGTACCCGAGGCTTGCGGGTTCTTACTGAAAAAGAACTTGAGAGCAAGGATGTCAGTTTAACATACGTATCTAAACTGATGAGCCGCACTTTTACTCGGGCGCCTATTTTTCGTAAGGTTCTTCAGAGCATATGTTGGCAAGTTAATAGCGGTCATGAAATTTTCATTATTGGAACCATCCTCGAAGATGGCACGGTAAAAGGTGGAACAGGGTGGGGTGCTGAGTTTGCAAAAATATGCAACAAGCCGCTGTTTGTTTTTTCTCAGGACAAAGAGTGTTGGTATACCTGGCAAAAGGAAAAATGGGCCGAATGCGACGCTCCTAAAATTACTCACAGGCATTTCACTGCCACAGGCACTCGTTTTCTTGAAGAGGCCGGTAAGAAAGCAATTGAGAAACTATTTGTAGATAGTTTTTAACACTACATATTGTATATGCATTTAAAAACCCTTGCTGTGGTGTGGTCTGTCCCCCGTCAAGCAGACAGGTGATAAAATCCCCATAAAGATGTTTTAAGCGGCCAGTTTTATCCGGAATTCCACCGGGGAAAACTGGCCGATTCTTTTTTTGAAATAGTTCAGTTGTAACATAAGGTCACTCTTCCTTTGCCTACCTGACAGGGCATACCAAATTTCAATTAGTTGCGGGGGCTTATTTTGTTTTTAGACAAAATATGAATAAAAAAAGAATCCCAAGTTTACTAAATTAATGATATGTGAATAGTTACTATTTGAGATTGCAGCTTAACAAACTATTTTGTGCGAAGCGTATTAACGAAATTTCTAACGTGATAAAATAACATAGTTTATGATGTGAGGGGAACCTTACTCAAGGAGAGTTGAATGATGAGAAATTACAGGTGCAATAGTCTTTTACCTCGGTTAACTTTAGCTTTTGCCGCATTGTTTGTTTTTATGGGGTTAGTGCTTCAGCCTGTTCCAGCATTTTCCCGGACCATTAAAACAATGGTTGTGCCGGACAGAGCGCAGTCTAATATGCAGCCTGCGATTTTTTATTCATTCAAAACATCTGCTCACAGGTCTAAGGTAGAAAAAGGTTTGGAAATGAAATTTCGTATTTTTAATCCTTACCTGACAAGTGAACCTACTGGTATTCAGAAAGAAATACTTAAATACCTAGAAGCTGGTAGAGCTTCAGTTGTAGAAAAGAAAAAAAATATCAAAGATGGTGAGAAGCTATTTGAACTGATCATGGCTGACATTAAATCTAATCCAGATTCTCCTCTTGCAAAAGCTCACGAGGCAATTGGTACGTTGATGATGGATTATAAACTGTTAATCATTGAATCGACTGGATTAACCGTCCTTCATCCAATTTTTTACAATCCGGAAGTGAAAGAGCTAGAAGTAGGCTATGCAACAGCGAATGATGTGAATGATACTTTGTATGGACTTTTCTTCCTCGATGCAGCTTTTAATCAGGGAAAGCCTGTTTTCGGAACTTGTCATGGAGCACAGCTTGGATATTTGTATGCAGGTGGCGGGCTGATCAGACTTTTCCCTCCTGTGAAAGAATGGAAGGTTAAACCACTTTATGCTCGCAAAAATCCTTACGGAGCGCCCACTGAAATATGGGCAATCGATCAGATGCTGAATGCGCGAGATCAGAAGGACCGAGCAGACTATGGTATGCTTAAGTATCCCTTGCCTGAAATGTTCGGCAAAGGCGGAGTTGTTGGTCAAGCATATGTGAATAAGGATTTGAATCATACTCTAGGTATGACTGAACCCGTTCCGACAATAGATAATTTTGAGGTACTCTCATTTCATCCACTTAGCTTGAAGAAAGGGCAGGTTGATAAATACGAAATCAAAGGTAATGTTCCGGGATATCCGCAAGTACAAGACGCTAATCGTGAAGCATTCAACAAGGCTTTACGTAGAGGCGTTATTGTTGATCTCTTTAAGTACAAGACTCTCTTAGGTTTTCAATACCATCCACAGTACACATATGACAGCTTGCAGACTTCGGCTGTATTTGATTACTTAGTGGAGAAGGCTGCGGCGGTTAAATAGTAGATTAAGCTTTAACAATTTGTCTTTCGATATTGGGCCAGTCTCTTTTGAGGCTGGCCCTTTTTGTTAACAACTAATTAAGAGTCTTTCATTGCGGATATAAGCTTTTCGCCAGCTAGTTCTATGTGTGAACACATTGCGGTTTGAGCTGCTTTTTCGTCGTGAGATTCTATTGCGTTCAAAATAATTTCATGCTCTTCAGCTACTTGTTCAAAGCCCCAGTCGTACTTAGCCTTTTGTTCCATCCATAAACGCACTGGCTGACGCATTTCAGAAAAAAATCTTATTAACACTGTATTATGGCAGGCTTTCACTACCGCTGAATGAAATGCTAAATCTGCGGTGATCATTTTTTGTCCGCTTTTTTTTGCCTGCAAAAATTTCTTGTGCTCTTTTTTTATGTCTTCGATATCATCTAAGGTTGCCCGCTTAGCGGCAAATTTTGCAATAGATTGTTCTAGTTCTAATCTGGCTTCCATCAAATCATTAATTTTATCATGCCCAATTGTGAGGAGAGATAAACCAATTGATTTTGGCTCAACGTTACTGGCCCAATCCGTGACGCGAGTTCCATCTCCAGGACGAACAGAAAGCACACCTATCAATTCGAGTGCGCCCACGGCTTCGCGGATAGAGCTCCTTCCAACTCCAAACTGCTCCATCAGTACCGGCTCAGGAGGGAGCTTTTCCCCTGGTTTCAAATCACCACCAGCAATCATTGAAATTAACATTTCAACAACCTGATCACTTAGACGTTTGCGTTGGACCTTGAGAGAATTCTTTTTCATAGTTTTCGACCTTAAGAGAATTCTGGCATATATTCAAGAATCTGTTTTTGGTTGACAAAATAATTATTTGAAAGTTACAACTAGTTTAAACATCAGACGTTAAGATGTTTGTTTTTGCATAAATAGCTGTTTTTAAAGCTAATAACAATAAAATAAGGATGGTATTATTATGGAATACAATAATTATGGTTCTAAAATTCTCGTGAGATTAGATCCGGGCGAAGAAATTATTGCATGCTTAAGTGATATTTGTCGCAAGGAAAATATTGAACTCGGCTGTGTTTCTGGAATCGGAGCTATTAACAAAGCTACTGTTGGATTGTTTAATCCTGAAACAAAGAAATATTTTTCAACGACTCTGGAGAAATATTTCGAAATTACGAGTCTGACTGGCAATATCTCGAGAATGAACGGAGATGTATATTTGCACTTACACGCAACTCTGAGTGACATAGATTACAACGCATTTGGCGGACATCTAAATGCAGCAACAGTTAGCGCAACCGCTGAGATTTGGATTGATGTAGTTTCGGGCGCAGTCGGTAGAGAATTTAGTGAAGAGATTGGTTTGAATCTGCTGAAATATTAATAGAGGTAAGGTGAGGGATTGAAATCGTGCCATCATGTATTGCGAACATGATGGCACGATGGTAAAAACAGGTATATTTTTACTGTTTTGCGTATTTAGCCTTGACCGCTTCGAATGCATCTTTGCCATCAATAGTTTTGACGTTCTTGAGCCAGCCTTTGACTTGGTCGAGATTGGCGGAGATCCATTTGGATGCTACTTGGTCGGCGGGATTATTTTTGTAACTATACTCGCTAATCCATTCACTTTGGGTTTGGGATGTGATGGAAAAGTTTTCGAGCAGTTTCTGAATTTCTGGGTAATCAGCGGCGAAGCCTCCGCGGGTAACGGTATAGACGCTACTACCAGAGATCATGGCTTCGCTTCCGGGAATACCTTTAAGGAAATGGATATCCATTTCAACATCCATCCAGTGCGGTTTCCAGCAACCGAAAACAACCCAGTCGCCTTTATTGATACGGCTGGTGACTCCGGCGAGCATTACTGAGGTGGCAGTTCCCACGTGTTCCCAGTCACCTAGTTGACCTACATTATCCTTGAGAATTGATTCCATGGCGGTGTGCATACCTGTGCCAGCTTCGATATTGTATATAGTCTTACCAAATTTTTCTGGGTATTTGTGTACATCATCCAAGGATTTTATTCCGCCCTCGTATGCTGCGTCGGACACACATACGCCAATTAGAGCATCGCTGAGATTGGAGCGAACCTTAACGACTTTTCCTGCCTTGACTTGTGGGTCGAGCATGGGGTCCTGCTGCGGGGTCCAGCCGCCGAGAAATATATCCATGTCATTAAAACCCATGCTTTTGTAAATAACTGGAGGGCCTACTTCGATCAGTTCACTTTGGTAGCCCATGGCTGAAATTATCTGGGCGACTATGTGTGTCTTTGGGGTCACACCGGGCCATAACGGAGCACCGAATTTAATTTTCTCTGCTGCACTTGCACTTGTAGGGATAGTTAAAACAAGTACAAGTAATACGAAAAGCCTGATTAAGCAGGTCTTCATTTGATACTCCATGAGTCTGAGATGAGTTAAAAAATTGAATTGAAAACAAAAACTAACAATGGATTTACTAATCCAGATTATAATCTATAGTCATGATTATGAAAAAGATCAAATTTGATTTTAAATTAAGTTTTATTTCTATAAAAAATACATTTTTGTGCTTATTTTTTAAAAAATACAGTAATTTATTATGCAAGTATATTCTGTTTTGTTTTGTAAAACAATGTTGTAATTGTAATATTAATTTGCAATATATTTAAAAAGAGTCGTTTTTATGTGTATTATTCCATTTTACTTCATGAGAACGTCATAATTTGCGTAATTAATAATTTTATGGAGATTACCACAGTATATAATTACAGACAGGTCATTAGAATAGAATGAATGTTTAGTTATTGGTTTTAGTTTGGAATTAATAATCCCGCTTACACTATGTGTGAGCGGAATTTTTGTTTTCTTTTTTATCAATTGCGACACTCCGCGTCAGCGACTGTCGTATATATTGATTAGCCTGTTGTTAGTGGATGTGGCTAATTCTTGCAAAACAATAATTTTGAGAGAATTTAATTGTTAACCATAATAATAGGATTTCTTTATGCTTAGACAAAATGATTATATTTTACAGAGGAAAAAATGGGAAGATTTAAACTCTTCGCTTAGAATGTACGGTACAAGTGAACCTCCCGAAATGCAGCTTGAAAACATGTGGGAAGTGGTTTCGCGTTCGACGGGAGAAAAGCTTGAGATGGTGGAGGTCGATTTTTCGGAATTTTCCTCTTCGGATCGAATGTATCCTTCCATGATGAAGCCTGAGGTTAAAAGACGTTGGGATATGAAAAAGCAGGAATGGGAAGATCAGCTGGATAGGTATAAACGAATTGAGCGGATGGCTCGTGCTGAGTTTTTATTGGATAATCCAGATCTTCCGGTGGCTCAGGATTTAGCTAAGACCAACTATGGAAAGGAACTTGTTAGCGAGCATAGTCATGGGGCCGTACAGCGAAGTCGAACTATGGAACTTGATACTAGAAGAGTTAGTAATCCCGAAACGCATATTTTGAAGGAAGATAGTGGTAAATTATCAAATAATATTGAGCGATTTAGTTCAAAGGTAGATCTTGATAATCTTGAGGGGGCAGAATACTATTGGACAGTTGAACCGAGTAGCGGGGCTTGTGATCATTGTCAAAATAGGGGCGGAGTAGTTTTTAGAGCTGACCCCGGACCTGCGCATCCTAATTGTAGGTGTAAGATTAAAAAGCATGCTGTTTTGCCTAGGAAAGATGATGGGTATAAACATAAAGATAGAGCTGGTCGTCTTAAGAAGGCTTTGCAGCCCAAATTGGATCATTGGGGACGGGTGCATAATAGGTGGCCTGGTAAAGAGTCAGTTTATATTTATCCGATACAAAAAGCTGGCGAGTATATGAAGAGAAATAAATAATAATTAAAATTGGGCCGCATGCCGTAAAGGCATGTCGGTCGTAATGGATATAGCATGACAACTTACGTGAAGATGTTTTTGAAATTTGTGAGAAGCAACTGGTTAGCGGTATTGCTATTGACTGTTTATAATATTTATTGTTTTTCGCAGCCCCCTGAATTGTATAACTCTTTTTACGGACGTCTGTTCTTTATCGCATTTATTCTGGTTTTTTATGAATTAGGCATAAGTAAAAATGTAAGTATCTTGTTGTCATTTATGGGCAGAATTTGTGTTCTCTATTTGGTGCTAATCGGTATTCATTTTTTGGATACATGGCTTGCTCCTCTGTTCATTAATAATGTTTTCGACACATGGCTTATAGAAAAAATGTTGTATGCGATTGATCTTATAAATGGTGTACATCCCATTATTGAAGACGATTTTTCAGAAGAAACTTTTACATGGGTAATTTTTGTAATTTCAGGAGTGATTATTCAGTCCTTCTTATTTGCTTTGTTCTCTTTGCCAATATTTATGGCTGTAAATATGAAATTAGTTAAGTTCAGGACAGTCAAATTTAGTTTGTACAAGTTTCCTATTAAGTTTCTAATTTTGATTATGTTTTTTGCTTTATGCTTTGTTTTTATTGTTATTGCTGCTCACTCGGATAGCAATATATTATATGCTATTTGCGCTATGATACCTGTTACATTTGTCCCGTTGCTCGGATTTGTGATGGGCAAAATTGAATATGATAATGGATTAAAAGAAGAGTCGTATACCTTAAATAATAATTAAGATTTTGTTAACATCGCAGTTCTTTGTACGTTGAGACTTTATATTTCTGCTTGGGCTGAATGTGTTAGAACCTTCCCTCATCTAGCTTACCCCTAAACCAAACAAGAAGCCCGTTTACACTAAGTGTAAACGGGCTTTCATGTGGAGTGCTACGGACCTTTGAAGGTCTGATGCAATAGACTGTAACTTAGGTTACTTTATTCCATCCGGATGACATGAGGAGGATGTACATCCAGTCATTTCAGGGTCATTTCCGAATTCTTTAACGTGACACGATAAGCATGAAGGGCGCTTAGCGTTCAAACGTTTTTTATGCATTGCCTTGAAGTAGGACTTGTAACCTTTCGTTGGCACTGGTGCAAAGTCAGTGTGACAAGTCGAACAGCTAGTTGGAACCTTGGATTTTTTAAGATCGTGGTGACAATCAATACATTCATAGTTCTCATGACTAGTATGATTGAAAGCAACTCCGAGGTCGTCTTTGCTATTGCCTTTGATGAAGTTAATCATAATTTCATCTTGAGGTGCTTCGAGAGCTTCCTCAGCATTAGCTGCCATGGCTATAACCGTCATGCCCATACAGAGTAGGCACACGATGAATAAGTTTTTCATTTTATTTCCTCTTAGTGTGTGTCTGTTTAGGCTTTATTGTTTTTGCCAAGAGCTGCTGACAAAAATCCGCGACGCGAACTCTTTGTCGGAGCAGGTCCGCTAGCCGTCATAATTGTTGTGCGCTGATCAGTCGAAGCTACGAGGTGCTCAGCGTAATTTTCAGGATCTGTTTCACACAGATAAATTACGCGAACATCTTCAGGGTCAGCTAAGAATGCTTTAGGCTTGGTCTTTTTAACTTCAGCCAGACGTTTGTTTGCAAGAGCCAACATATCTTCACGATCACCAAAGTTCATGGTGCCGGTCGGGCAACTCTGTACACAAGATGGGAGCATGCCGATCTTTACGCGATCGATACACATGTCACATTTGTTCCACAATCCTGTTTTAGGATCCTGGCGTGGAACATTGTAAGGACATAGTTCCCAGCTTTCTACGCGGCCTGGTTTGATAACAGCTTTATCTGTCATTTCAACTGCGCCGGTTTCTGCGTCCTGAGTTACTCCGCCAGGTGCGTACATGTTTACCATGTACTTACAAGGTGGCTCAATGCAATGTCTGCACTGCTCAGGGAAGAAGTTCCAGCTCAGTTTACCTTTATCGTCCATTGTTTCATTAAAACGAACAAGACGAATAGTTTTAGATGATAGATCCTGCGGGTTCTGGTGAGAACCCATATTGCGTGTCTTTTCAGCAGGGAGTTTCTTCCACTGCTTGCAAGCCACCTGACAACCGCGACAAGCGGTACAAAGGGTGAGGTCTACGAAAAAGCTTTTACCGTTCATTACTTGTCACCCTCCTTCCACTTACGCAGATTGACCATAAAGGCTTTGTATTCTGGAATACCAGTGTTTGGGTCACCAACGTTCGGGGTAACGATGTTAGCAGAGTCTCCGCCATTAACCGGTGTTACCCAGCCGAAGTGCCAAGGCATTCCGACCATGTGAATCTGTTGTCCCTGAACAAGGTATGGACTAATTCTTTCAGTTACCATTGCGATGGCCCATAGTGAACCACGAAGGCTTTCTACAGTAACTTTATCGCCGTTCTTAATTCCGCGAAGTTCAGCTAGTTCTGGGCTGATTTCTACGAACATCTGTGGCTCGGCTTCAACTAACCATGAACACCAGCGAGTCATTGAACCTGTCTGCCAATGTTCGGTTACACGGTAAGTTGTTCCGACGAATGGGTAGCGAGGATCACATACAGCTTTCTCTTCGCTCTTAATCTGCACAGCTGTTGGGTTGTGCAAACGCTTGGAGAAAGGATGATCTGATACTGGACACTCAAGTGGTTCGTAGTATTCAGGAAGCGGTCCATCAGCACGGCCCGGTCCGAACAGCTGTCCGAAACCATTTTTGCGCATGATAAATGGATGCTTGGTGCCTGGTTTCCAGCCACCATCAGGAACATCACCGACCCATTTGGTACCGTTCCATGCGATAACTGCTTTATCTGGGTTCCAAGGATTACCCTTAGAGTCAACAGAAGCGCGGTTATAGAGGATACGACGGTTAACAGGCCAACACCATGTCCAGTTCGGGAACAAGCCAATTTTTGCCTGCTCTTTAGTCTGGGTGGAGTCGTGACGTTCGGATTTATTACCTTCGTCAGTTACTGAGTTACAGTACAACCAGTTACCAGAGGTAGTGGAACCGTCATCCTGCAAGTATGCAAAACTTGGAACCTGCTGTCCTTTCTTAAAGGTCTTACCCTTTACGACAGTATCTTTGGTGAACCAACCGTTACATAGCTTAGCGGTTTTCTGAGCACTGAACTCGTAGTGACCTTTTTCATTCTTTTCACACATGTTGTTAAAGCTAAGATGTGTGATCGGTTCTGGATATACGCCGCCTTCTTTTTCATAAAGGTGAGCAAGCTCTTCCCAGATTTCGTGGAAGTAGTGACCATCTGTCATTACATCTTCGAAGGTATCTGGTCCTTTATAACGCCACTGCATCCAGCGACCTGAGTTGGAAACGGAACCTTCTTTTTCGATGGCTGATGCACAAGGAATAAAGAATGTTTCAGTTTTGATTTTCTTCGGATCCATGTCAGGACCTTTCCAGAAATCACTTGTTTCACAACGGAAGAGGTTAACGTTAACCATCCAGTCTAGTTTACCGAGAGCTTTACGAGTTTTTACAGCGTCAGAGCTGGAACAAGCTGGGTTCATACCCCAGATTAAAGCACCGGAGAATCCGTCATTGTACATTCTGTCGATTAGTGGAATCCAAGAGTATACACTGGCTTTATGTGAATCGAGACGCGGAAGATACTGGTAAGCATCTGCTGGACTGTCTTCGGAATACATAGCTTTGATAAGACTTGCAGAGTATTTTGGATAATGCTGCCACCAGTTAGCACTTTCTGGATCTTTGCTGACTGGGGTGTATGTTTTATTGTACTGATCAAGTGTGTCCTGACCTGCGAGCGGAGTTTTAAGATATCCTGGAAGGATATGGTAAAGCAAAGCGTAGTCAGTTGAACCCTGAACGTTACACTCACCGCGGAGTGCGTTAACACCACCACCGGCAATACCGATGTTACCGAGCATTAGCTGAATCATAGCCATGGCGCGAATGTTCTGAACCCCAACTGAATGCTGAGTCCAACCCATTGCGTACATGATTGTTCCGGCTTTGCCTTTCACACCTGTGTCTGTGTAAGTCTTGTAAAGCAGTTCCAAATCTTCAGTGGAAACACCGGAGATAGTAGATACTTTTTCAGGAGTGTAACGAGCGTAATGCTTTTTAAGAATATTGAACACACACTGAGGATCTTTGAGTGTCTTATCCTGTTTTGGAATCCCGTCTTCGCCCATTTCGAAAGCCCATTTAGACTTGTCGTATGAGCTAGTTTCTGGATCGAAACCGGAGAATAAGCCATCATTGAATTCGTAGTCTTTACCAACGATAAAAGAAGCGTTGGTGTAGTCGACCATGTATTCTTGGAAGAACTTCTTGTTCTTAATGATGTAATTGATCATACCGCCGAGGACAGCGATATCAGTACCTGAGCGTAAAGCAATATAAGCATCAGATCTAGCTGATGTACGTGTGAAGCGAGGATCGACATGAATAATCTTGCCGCCGCGCTGCTGTGCTTTTACAGCCCATTTAAAAGAAATTGGATGATTTTCGGCAGCATTACTACCCATAATCAAAATACAATCACTGTTCTGGAGATCATTCCAGTGATTTGTCATCGCACCGCGTCCGAACGACTCTACCAGAGCCGCTACTGTTGCGCTGTGTCAGATCCTGGCCTGGTGTTCTACATATACCAGACCTAATGAACGCATGAAGGCGTGCATTGCGTAACATTCTTCATTGTCAAGCGCTGCGGAACCAAGAGAAGCGATACCCATTGTGCGGTTAACGGTCTGTCCCTTAGCATTTTTCTTTTCAAAACTTTTGTCGCGAGAATCTTTGATAAGACGGGCAATGCGTTTCTTACAGAAATCCCAGTCTTTTTCGACGAATTCTTCGCTGTAAGGAGCGCGATACATGAACTTACCCGGACGTTCCGGATTTTCTGTCATCTGAATTGAGCTTGCGCCCTTAGCACAGAGTGAACCTTCATTAATAGGATGATCTGGGTTACCTTCAACATTGAGAGCACGTTTTGTCTCAAGTGAGGTGTTAACTAAAAGACCACAACCAACTGAACAATATGCACAGACTGATGTGGTTTGCTTGGTCCATTTAGGATCAAGAGCTTTAGCCCGATCGACTGCTGGAGCTGCGAATGCTTTGCTGAGTCCGCCAAAGGCAGGAACAGCAGCAAGCCCGGCGGCTGCAACAGTAGTAAGCTTCACAAAATCTCTACGATTCATTCTCATCATCGCTCCTTAAAATTTTGTTTGAGTTATCTTCCACGAATTTCCTGCCCTAGAGTCACTTGCAAATCGTATCCGGATAAACCGATGTAAACTGGGCTGAATTCAGTGTCCCCAAACATTTGAGGAAATGAGGTATATGAATTGTAACATACATTCATTTCCTCAGCTGCTTCAGCGCAAGTTTTAAGCGAAATGCCTAGACCGTTAAAGGGCAATTGAAACGCCATGACCTCAATTGATTTTCTAGAACCATTCAGAATTTTCATGTGTCCATTCATCTCTGATCAGATCTATTTAAGTTAAAAATCATTCAATCCTTCAATTGTTGCTGGAACGGAAGTTGGGAGAAGCTGCGTTTGTAGGTGAAGTTTAGATACAGTACCGTCTGCAAAAATAATAATTACAAGATGTTTCTAATTGGCAAGATGCCCTTTACCTGCAAATAGTTTTTTTCCCTGAACTTAAACTATACACATAGATAAGAAGATAAAAAAAAAACTTGCTTGTTGTGTGACTGACACAACGGCAAGTCGCTGTTATTAATTGAATATAGCGATTTTTAGGGTGTAATTGTTTGATATATTTGTATTATTTGTCGTAAGTGTGTTTTTTGTGACAAGCTTACGATGATGTGTCAAAATATATTATAAGGCTGAACTTGTGTTTTTAACCTTTTAATATACTGATTATATTGACATTATTTGGTGTTATGTCTCTCATTTCTTATTGTGGCAAATAGGACATAATAGCTTTTATGGACAATTATGTAGTGTAGGAAGATACAAAAAAGTATTAAAAAACTCCCGCAAACTAGGGGTTTAGCCGTTTGCGGGAGTTTATTTCAAATCAGTAAATCTGTTTGCTGTAAAGCTTTGCTAGTCCAGTTTTTTTCGAGCAGTGCCTTCTTTATAAAAAGGAAGTTCGCTTTTAGTAGCTTTAAAATCGGTGCGAGCACCTTTTACTACAAATTCTTTAGCCTCGGCGGCGTCAGCCTGAACGTAAGCTAGCGCGATTGAAAATCCGAGAGTAGGGGAGAAGGAGCCACTTGTGACAACTCCAACCTCTTTGCCGTCAAGATGAACTTTATCGCCATGTCTTGCTGAACGACGTCCTTCTATCTTTAAAGGTATAAGCATTTCTTTAACATCGGTGAAAGCATCGTCAGCGAGTACAAAAGAATATCCGCCTTCGCGTGGATTGTGATCTGTATCAAGATCCTGACCGTAAAGCGGGTAGCCCATTTCAAGGCGGAGTGTGTCGCGAGCGCCGAGACCGATCGGTTCGACATCTTCATGTGCAACAAGCTTTTTCCATAGTGATAGAGCTTTATCGGATGGAAGGTAGAATTCGTATCCTAGCTCACCTGTGTAACCTGTTCTGCTGATTAGTAATTTGCATCCATCAAATTCAGTCTGACCGAAATTGAAATATTTTAGATTCTTGAAATCTCGCCCAAAAACGGATTCCAGAACATCGAGAGCAAGTGGCCCCTGCAAATCAATCTTAGCTGTTTCGTAGGAAACGTTTTCAAAATTGACACTTTCCGGCAGGTGGCAATCAATCCAGTTGAAGTCGGTTTCTTCGCGTGATCCATTAATAACGAGCATGTATGAATCTTCTGCAAGGCAATAGATGATTAAGTCATCTAGAACTCCGCCTTCTTCGTCTGTTAAAAATCCATATCTGCATTTACCGGGTGCAAGTGTGTCCAGGTTTTGGGTTACCAGTTTGTTGAGTGCGGCTTTGGCCCCTTCGCCTGAAACAACAAATTCTCCCATATGGCTGATATCAAAGATACCGGCCTTTTCGCGGGTGTGCTTATGTTCAACAATGATGCCTTTATATTGAACGGGCATTTCAAAGCCTGCAAAAGGAACTAGTTTAGCTCCGTTTTCACGATGCCACTCTGTAAGGGGGGTGATGCGTAAAGCTGACAAGGTTTTCTCCGATTTCTTTTTAAAACATTCCGCTTACAACGGTCCCATCTGCATATTGAGTGCGACTCTTACGGATAGATTTGAATTCATCTAAAACAACAACCAGTCGACCATAATACTTTTTAACTTTAAGTCCGTATTCAGTCAGGTCATCATCAGCCCGTTCAATGTATTCGCGCCTGAGATAAGGGTCATTTAAAACCCGCTCTCCAATACTGAGGGTTGTTGCGACCAGCTTGTCAAAATAGTTCACAATTTCGAACTTAAGATCGTTCATAATTGAGTTCATTTCTTCGAGCATGACTAAGTAGCTGACTTTTTTACCGCGGTACACTCTATCCTTGAGATCTTCAAGAATTTTAAGCTTTCTAGCTTGCTGAATGTAACTGTATTTGGACCAAACTTCCTGATATAAATCTGATAAGTCATTAAAAGGTTCGTAGTTATCGGGAGCCAGCAGATAGCTATCAAGAACTTTTACAACGCCCGAATAGAACTCTTCAGAGTAACCGACGATTCTCCGCTGATGCTTTGAAAGCCAAGCAAATAGAAATTTTAATCTTTTTTCGTGAGTTTCAGTATCCTGAATAAGTTCGTTTCGTTTGTAGACAATGTTGCCTGCATACTCACCACGCACAATATCATTAAGTAATAAGGTCATGCTTGTTGCATCTTTAATGATATTAAATTTACCTGAGCATTCGCCTGTGATGGGGTGGATTACTTCTTGTTTATAGACAGACAGAGCGCGATCTTCACGAACGTTTTCCATGTTGAATTTATGCTGCCGATAGCGGACTTTCAAAATTACAACTCTATTTTCTATATCAACAAGGAAGCCGCCTTTTTTGAGTGCGGCGAGTGTTTCTTTGTTGTCACGGCTGACTTTCACTAAAGCTATTTTTTCGACTCGTGGATATTGTTTCGATTTTGGATGTGAAAACAAAGAGGTGATGGTTCTATCTGATTGTCCTAGAACTCTGACCATGAACTTTTCGCCCATTCTAAAAAGACGACGAGCAAAAAGGGCCGATGATGTTCTGCGCTCAGAAACGATAGGAAAACCGTGAAGTTCCATTAAAAATGTATAAACGAAAAGTCTGTTTATTTCATACAGATTATTATCACCCGGTTTAAATTTTCCAATCTTAATACCAAATCTTTTTAGCTCAGTGTCTAGGTCTGACGGCAGTGAACCAAAAACTCCTGAAAGGAAGAATTTACCTGAGTTATCTTGAGCCATGACGTGAGCACGCTCAATTTCAAGAAGGTGAGGAAGAAGGTTTCCATATCCCTCTATGTCGGAAATGTCAGATGTGCCGTATTCGCTTTTAAAGTCTTTGTGGGATCTTTTAGGGAGTCTGCTTTCAAATGATTCAATATTGCTTTTGAGAACCGAACTAACCAGGGGGCAAGAGTTTTCTGTATCCACATCGTCTAAAACGCTAGGGCTATGCAAGATGTCGAATTGGAATATTTCTTGAAAAATATTAAGTGGTCGTTCAAGAGCAACCATACTAAAGCCTGGAAGTTTCTTGTATTCATATAAATCAACTTCGAAGGAGGGGAGTAGCTCACGAGCTTCTACAAGAGGGTAATCTCCGTAATTTTCGAAGTAAGGGCGTAATAGGCAGTTTTTTATATGGACATGATTAAGGTAGACCCTAAGACCTTCTATCGTTTTAAGGTCATAGAGATTTCCACCATTCCTGGCTACCTCTTCAGGACTTTCACCTACATATTGGGAAAAAGCTTTCTTCCACATATATAACCCTACAGAATAACGAAGGTTTGAAAACTTATCCGCATCGGAGATTACACAAAATAAACGGATGTAATAATTATGTTTTATTTATTATATCGAACTGCTGTGAATTACAATGAATTTTTTCTAGATTTTGTATAGAAAATATCATTTGTTTCAAACAAACGTTAATAATTTAAATTATACCTCTTAATTTTAATTTAATCTCATTTAGGTAATTAAATCAAGAACCAGAGGTGTTTTATTAGGAAAAAATACATAAACTAAAAGCTGAACTTATTGACCGCCATGCCGCTTTCAAATAAGACTTGTACGGATTCGGTTTAATCGAGAAATAATCTATCGTAATTTATATAATAAGGGTGAAAAGCTTTGAGTCTTGAGAATTGCAGTAATAAAGTTAATAATGCTAAGAATTGTCCGTGTACTTACACTAATTGTGATAAGCACGGTCTTTGTTGTGATTGTGTGCAGTATCACCGTAAAAAAGATCAACTCCCGGCTTGTTATTTTACAGCGGAACAGGAAAAGACTTATAATCGAAACATCGATTTCTTCATCGAGTGCAGGACCAAGTAAAAATGCCTAGAAACGAAATGTTAATTAATATTCTCAGCATTGTTTGTAATGTATTTGAGGCACATACAGTTGTTTTGTATTTACCTGACGGTCAGCATGGATATGCTCTGTCTACCTTTTTTAGTCTTGGTGATGATGTTAACTCAATAGGAAGTCCGCTACAGAAAAAGAGTCTGTCTGGTATTGTTATCGCTAAAAATGAGCCTCTTTTTATCAACAATATGGATAGGAAGGGAGCTACATCTCTCGGTTACTATGGTTCTAAAGAAGATGGTAAGATTAAAGCATTCATGGGAACCCCCCTTGATCAGAATCTCGGGGTAATATGTCTCGACAGTAAGCGCACATACTCTTTTAGCACTAAAGATTTAAAAATTCTTTCACAGTTTGGAAAGATGATTACATCTATGATGGGCTGTATCCGTTCTGCAGACGCAGAAGGGAAAAAGAATGAATATTTCATGACTCTTAAGCTGCTGCATGATTTGCGTAAACGTCAACCTAAGTGGGATGCTTTTCTTAATAATCTCTTAGGGATGATCGCAGGTACAAGCGGATATTCTCATACTTTTCTTACAGTAATTGATCAAAGAGGATCGTCCTTTTATGTGGAAGGCGAGAACGAGCCTATCTTGCAGAAGGGCAACTCTAAATCAATAGCTTTTCCAGTTGGAAGTGGTCTTGTAGGCTGGGTTTATAAAAATCAGGAAGCTATTTTTATTGACGAAAACAGTCAGGGACAGGCAAGCTCAAGTTTGCTTGGAGCAAGTGCTACCACTAGGGAATTCTTGAGTGTAATATGTCTTCCTCTTGTTTTTCAGAAGAAGACACGGGGTGTACTTGTTTTGGCGAATAGTGAACCCATGGGAATATCAGAAGATTTAAAAGACTTTTTGTTTATGGTTTCTGAATATCTCTCTCAGTTTCTTGAAAATCTTTTACTGAAAAGTCGACTTGCTGAAGCGAGGACAGCCTTGCAGAAAGCTAATCCGGCTAAAACAAATCCTATTTTAATGAATGATAATTAACCCCTTCACGTAAGAGGCTTTTATATATGTTATGGGCTAGATTAATGAGCTTTTTGGGCAAAGACCTTGCGATGGATCTCGGTACTGCCAACACTTTGCTTTACACTCCCAAAGACGGAATCGTATTAAATGAACCGTCTGTTGTTGCGCTTGATGCCCGTGACGAATCCGTTATTGCTGTCGGTAAAGAAGCCAAAGATTATCTCGGAAGAACTCCTGATAAAATTAAAGCTATTCGCCCGATGAAAGACGGGGTTATCGCTGATTTTGAAGTTACTAAAAAAATGATTTCTTTTTTTATTCAGAAAGTTATCAATAAACGTAACTTGGTTAAGCCAAAAATTATTATTTGCGTTCCGACAGGCATTACTCAGGTTGAAAAGCGTGCTGTTATTGAATCAGGTCAGCAGGCCGGCGCCAGAGAAGTCCGCTTAATTGAGGAACCTATGGCCGCGGCAATCGGTGCTGGGCTGAATATTCATGAGCCTGAAGGGAACATGGTTGTTGATATCGGTGGTGGTACGACTGAAGTCGCAGTCATTACTCTTTCATCCATTGCGCACAGTCAGTCCGTGCGTGTTGCGGGCGATGAAATGAACTTGGCAATTATGCGCTATATGCAGGATGAATTTAAATTGTTGATCGGTGAAAATACTGCTGAGCGCGCTAAGATTACTGTGGGCTCTGCTATTGAACTTCCCGAAACGCTGAGAATGACTGTTTCCGGTAGAAATTTGCTTGATGGAAAGCCTAAAGCAATTGAAATTACCGACGCACACGTTAGAGAAGCTATTGCTGACCCTGTTGCTGCAATTGTACATTCTGTAAGGGTCGCGCTTGAGCACACTCAGCCGGAACTGGTTAGCGATATAGCTACTAACGGGCTGCTACTTGCTGGTGGTGGAGCACTTCTTAAGGGGCTTGATGTTCTCATAAGTCGCGAAAGTTCTCTAAAAGTCATCATCGACAGCGACCCGCTGACCACTGTTGTCAGGGGAACAGGGCTTAGCCTCCAAAAAGATAAAGGCTTTGATAAAGTCTACATCAACTAATTTTTATAAGTATATTTATGAACTCTATCCTAGATAAAGCGTCCAAAATTGTTCTTGAGGCCGGTAGTATAATTCAAGAAGGGTGGAAGAAACCTAAGAATATCAAGCATAAAGGTCGTATTGATCTCGTAACTGAGACCGATCTTGCTGTTGAATTATTTCTTAAAGAAGAACTTTCAAAAATACTTCCCGGGTCAGCTTTTCTAGCTGAAGAAACAGCTGGTGATGCGAAGCTTGTTGACCGGACATGGATAATTGATCCTATTGATGGAACAACTAATTTCGCGCACGGTTTGCCAATGGTTGCGACTTCTGTTGCGCTTTGGATAGATGGAGAGGTTTCTCTAGGTATTATTAATCTACCTATCATGAATGAGATCTTTACCGCTGTTAAAGGTGGCGGCGCTCACATGAATGCTGACGAAATTCATGTCTCAGATTGCGCTGGTATGGAAGAATCTCTCATCGCTACGGGTTTTCCTTACGCCATTGAAGATCATGTGGATTTTATTACCAAAGCACTGAATAAGGTGTTGCTCAGCACTCAGGGAGTGCGCAGGCCTGGGGCTGCGGCTTTAGATTTGGCATATCTTGCTTGTGGTCGGTACGATGGTTTTTACGAGAATGCTTTAAGGCCGTGGGATACTGCTGCCGGATGGGTGCTTGTGGAAGAGGCAGGAGGGACTGTTACAGATTACGAAAACGGTGCATTTAACCTTTATTCTCCGCATATTCTTGCTACAAACTCAAAACTTCATGATTCTCTCGGAAAAATATTAAGATCCTGTCTGTAAACCTTATTTCATTTTGTAGAGCATTTCTAACTCATGTAAAAATACGAGGGTCGGAGTAAGCAGTTCGCGGCACTCTCTTATCAGCCAATCGAGTTCATTTGCTGAGTAATAGTAGCCCCGTTCCACTTCATCTGGATTGGGAGTTGAAACGACGTTCATTTTAGCAAGAATATATATGGTTATGAACTCATAGCCCGTTTCAGATGAAGCTTCTATCTTGTCGAGTTCTTTAATCTTCGCATTTTGTATTCCTAGTTCTGTCCACAAAACTCTATGAGCCGCATCTTTCCTTGATTCTGTTACAAACACATGTCCGCTAGTTGAAACGTCCCAGCGTGAAGGGTATTGTTTTTTTGTGGAGCTTCTTTTTTGCAGATAAAGTTCTCCACTGCTATCATATAGTAAGACGATGACCGAGCGATGCTTTAGTGACTGTCTGTGCGCTTCGGCAATGTTCATCCTTGCCAGCGGACGGTCGGAATCGTCGACAACTTCGACATAATTTATTTTATTCTTCACTTTTTCCTAATTACCATCAGATTTTTATGCCACTCGTTCTTCCAATTCAACTGAATTGTGTGTAAAAGAATCGAGTTGACGCTAATTACGAACTCCACACTCTAGTCATCTTTACTGACAGATAGTTTACAATATGAAAAGCACAGAAGTCACATCTTGTTGCGAGATAGTTGAACTTGGGCTTGAGTCTCTTAATGAATTAAGGGCTCTTGAGCAGACTTGTTTTGATTATTCGTGGAGTGAGGAGCAGTTCAGGCTCGGCCTCGAAAGAAGGGCTTTTTATATTTTTGGTTACGTCCTAGAAGGGCTTCTTGTCGGTTATCTCGCTTATTCTAGAGTGTTAGACGAGATGGAAGTTTTAAATCTAGGTGTTCACCCCGATTTTAGAAGAAAGGGAATAGCTCGAGAGCTAATGCAGGCTTTGATTAAGCAAAGTAAAGAGACCGAAGTTAGAAAAGGTCTTTTGGATGTAAAAAGGTCAAATTTTCCTGCCATAGCTCTTTATGAGAGTTTAGGGTTTAGGCAGGTCGGGGTTCGGAAGAAATATTACCCTGACACTAAAGAAGATGCGCTTCTTTATGATCTTGAAATTTAGATTGTTTGTTTAAGTTTATAATATAAATTGCTAAAGCACGGAGTGAACATGCGCTTCATTAATCAACTTGATATTACCGGTAAAAAGCTTCTCATCAGAGTGGACTTTAATGTTCCTCTTGATGGTGAAACAATTACTGACGACAACCGCATCAAAGCTGGAGTGCCTACTATCAAGTATGCTCTTGAAAAGGGCGCTGCGGTTATAGTCATGGCTCATCTTGGAAAGCCTAAAGGTGAAAAGGTGGTCAAGTATAGTCTCAAACCTGTGGCTAAGCGCCTAGGTGAATATCTTGGGCTGGAAGTTGTTCTGGCTCCTGATTGTGTTGGTCCTGAAGTGGAAAAGATGGCTGCTGCGCTCAAACCGGGACAGGTTCTCATGCTTGAGAACCTCCGTTACCATCCCGAAGAGCAGGGCAAGACTCCCGAAGAAAGGGGCGATTTTGGCGCGAAACTGGCTTCGCTCGCAGATATATATGTGAATGATGCTTTTGGAGTTGCTCATAGGCCTAATGCCTCTGTTGTGGATGTTCCTTATTCCGCTAAACAGTGTTGTGCTGGTTTTTTGCTTAAGCTTGAATGGGAAAACCTCGGCGAAGCTCTTAAAGCTCCTAAGAAGCCTTATATTGCGATTTCCGGTGGCGCTAAAGTTTCAACGAAGCTCGGTATCCTTAATAATCTGATCGGCAAGGTTGATCACTTTATTATCGGCGGGGCAATGGCGAATACTTTTCTGCTTGCACAGGGCAAGAATGTCGGTAAATCTTTAGTCGAAGACAGTCTTGTCGATACCGCCCGTGAAATTATGACCAAAGCTGCCGCGTCTGGTACAGATTTGCATCTTCCAGAAGACTTTGTATGGGGCGTAAATACTGATGAAGCTTCTGGTATCTGTACCGGGGATAATGTCCCTGAAAATGGAATGCTTCTTGATATCGGGCCTGTTACCGCTCAAAAATTTTGTGATGTTATTTCAGAAGCTCAGACAATAGTATGGAACGGTCCTATGGGACTTTTTGAGAAGCCGGCTTTTGCCGAGGGTTCGATGAAAGTTTGCAAAGCTATGGCCGAGTCTGACGGCACGACCATCGTTGGAGGGGGAGATACCGATGCAGTTGTTCACAAGGCTGGACTGCAAGACGACTTCACCTTTATATCCACAGGAGGCGGTTCATTCCTCGAGTTTCTCGAAGGGAAAGAACTTCCTGCCTTCAAAGCCTTGAAGGAGAATTTGGATAAATGAAAAAATTGATGGCCGCTAACTGGAAAATGTACAAAACCCGTGCGGAAGCAAAAGCTACCGCTGAGGATTTTATTTCTAGAATTGATGGTAAACTACCCGCAGACAGAGAAGTTCTCATTGCTGCCCCCTTTACTGCTCTTGAAAGCGTAGGGACTGTGCTCGCTGGAAGGGATGGCTGCCACCTGTGTGCCGAAAACATGTATCCGGCCGAGGAAGGGGCATTTACCGGCGAAATATCACCGGAAATGCTAAAAGATGTCGGATGCGGGTTCTCCTTAGCTGGACATTCCGAGCGTAGGCACGTTATGGGTGAGTCCAGCGAATTTGTTGGTAAAAAAGTTGCGTTCGGATTAAATGCCGGACTTTCCATGATTCTTTGCATTGGTGAAACCATCGAGCAGAGAAAAGCTGGAAAAGTTCAGCAGATTATTGATGAACAGCTTGAAGCCGGACTTGCAGAAATGCCAGCCGAATTTTCGCCAGAATCGATTGTAATTGCCTATGAACCTGTCTGGGCGATTGGTACTGGAGAAGTGGCTGGAACGGAAGAAATTGTCGAAGCTCATGGTTTTGTTAGAAAAAAGCTAAAAAATATTTTTCCTAAAAAAGCTAGTGAAATCAGAATCTTATATGGTGGAAGTGTTAAACCTGCCAACTGCGCTCAGATTATATCGCTTGACAATGTCGACGGTGTATTGGTAGGAGGCGCGAGCTTGGACGGCGAAAGTTTCAGCCAGATTGCTCTGGCATAAATGAATCAGCCATAAGCTTGATTAAAAAAAAAGGAAAAAAAAGCTTTGCAAACGCTAGTAATTACAGTACACGTTATCGCCTGCATCTTCTTGATTATCTTCGTTCTTTTACAGAGCGGTAAAGAAGATATGGGTGTTATATTCGGCGGAGGAAGTGGCTCAGTTTTCGGTAGCACCGGAGCTGGTGGAGTTCTAGTTAAGATTACTGCTTTTCTTGCAGCAGTCTTTTTGATCACATCACTCAGCTACAACGTCATTTCTGGAAATAAAGTTTCTGATGATTCTATCATGCTTCAGGGTGACACAATTGTTACTCCGATGCCAGAAGGCGAAAAACCAGTGGTTACTTTCGAAAACCCAGCTGGCGAAACCGAAGTAAAAAAATAGTATTAGTTAGCCCTCAAATAGTTCTTTGATAATATAGGTTCAGATTTTTCAGAGCCGAGGTGGTGGAATTGGTAGACACGCTAGCTTGAGGGGCTAGTGGAAGAAATTCCGTGGGGGTTCGAGTCCCCCCCTCGGCACCATCTGAAAAATATGTTTAGACGATAAGTCTAAATATTCTGGACAATTATTTGCAAAAACATCTTGCAAATAAATTCAAATCTCGGTAAACCCTCTATTACCGAAACGGTTGCAGACGTTCATCCCTCTAAGTCGCATCGTTCTTTGAATAAATTCACCTCAGCCGAGGTGGTGGAATTGGTAGACACGCTAGCTTGAGGGGCTAGTGGAAGAGATTCCGTGGGGGTTCGAGTCCCCCCCTCGGCACCATGAGTGCATAAAAAGCCGCAGCTTGCAAAAGCTGCGGCTTTTTTGTGTTCTTTGGAATGAGTGTGGTTGTTAAAAAACTATGCAGCTTTATCTTTAGTAATGGGAACTAAAACCATAAAACAAATGCCCACAATAAATGTTAAAATTGCTGCTGACATTAGGAAAAAGTTGTAACCGGTTTTTTCTACGATGCGGCTACCCATGAATGGGCCGAAAAAAGATCCGCAATGGATAGTTAGAACCATCATATTTGCATTGAAAGCTCGAAATTTAGAATCACTGCTTAGATATAGCAATGCATTAAGTGGTGGAGTGCAGAGTCCCATTCCCAGTCCGAACATGACCGCCATAGGTATAAGCCATTTCGCGTCATTAAGCATTATGAGTGTTGCCAGACTTGCACTAGTGATGAGCATTGCCGTGGTTATCAAAATCTTAGGATTAGTCAAATTGAAAATATTGTTCGCTCCCAAACGAATAGCGATCATGACACCCATTTGAACGGTAAAATATATGCCGGAATTTTTGATACCTCTGGAAAGCGCAAAGTTTTGGAACAAAAAGAAAACGCTAGTGAAGACCATGAAGTAAAAAAAGTTGGTCAACAGGGCGCCCATAATGGTCGGTGTAAGCAGATTGGAAAAAGAATCCTTTGCGCCCAATCGGTTAAGCTTGGATGCATTCACGTCTTGCGAAACTATTTTTTTTCTAAGATACAGTACCGCGAAACTTACTGGCAGCATAAGCCACGCTGTTCCGGCATAGAGCCAGGTTGAATCTTTCACATATGGCATAAGAATATCTGATAGGAGGGGCAATAGTGAGTATGGCAGTAGGAGGGCGGCCGAATATATACTAAAAGCAGACCCTTCTTTTCCTTTGGGGATGATCGACACAAGTAGCGCTGTGCACGGGGCAAATAGAAAGAAGCCCCCAATTCCTTGCATAAGTCTCAGTGTAGCCAGTCCCCCGAAGGAATCAACGAACAAAAAACCATTGCCGCTGACGAACATCAAAACAATCCCGAGAGTCATGGCTTTGAAAGCGTTATCTCTTCTGATGTAGCTAGACATGAATCCGTACATGATCATGCCTGCCATGGCATAAAGTCCAATAATTAAGCCAGACTTACTATCTGTAAAACCCATACCCAGCAAATAAACATGCAGACTGAAGTAAACAGCCGCATTACAAACAATCAGAAATACAATCCCGCAGATTAAAAGAAAGCTTGTCGTAATAAGTGAATTTTTATTCATAGTGCGTATTCACTCATACTATTTCTTATTCTCTAACATAAACTTAACATACTTCCGATCAGTATGATTAATATGTGTGATAATCCAGTCTTGCAGAAACTTGTCAACGCTTTCTGAGAAAACGTACCGTTTGTCTCGGTTTAGCTCCATCACTTCTCTTGTGATGCGTCTATGCTCTTTCATATGAATTTCAATATCAGGATATCCACGCTTCTGCATGAATCCTTCTTCTCTGGCAAAATGGCTTGTGGTATATTCCAGTAGTCTGTCGAATAACCTTGCAATGGCTTCGCCTTCCTGACCATTGTTAACAGCCTTTTGGAAATCTTCTGCGTATTTAACAAGCACTCGGTGTTCTGCGTCAATTGAGGGGATGCCCAGCAATAAATCTTCCGACCAAGTTACGTTTTTTTTAATATTAGTTTTAGTGGATTTCTCGCAACGCACTAGAACTAAAAGTGAATCACCATGCTCCAGCACTTCATTTGCATCAGGATCTTCTACGTCTTCTCCATCAACGCGGTGTAATACCAGCGCTTTTGGGGAATTTGTCCGTTTGAGAGCTTCCGCAACTTTGAGCGGCTCATCTTCTAAGTATGGAAATATTTTAAGGCTGTATCCCATTACGTCATGACCGGCGGTGCTTTTATTGTCCGCAGGGGCAACACCTGCATGGCGAGCTAGGATGTGTGCGATCTGCTCGCCTCCGAGAGTCATAGGGTAGACTACTGTGTTCGCTCCTGCTCTTAACATTCTATATTCAATTGTTGGGTCAGTCCCTCTTGCTACAACGAATATGTCTGAATTAAGTTCGCGTGAAGCCAATGCAATATTAATATTGTCCGCATCATTATTAATGCAGAGCACAATGTATTCAGCCCGACCAATACCTGCTGAAAGCAGAACTCCATCTACTGCGGCGTCTCCGTGCATGGTTAAGTATCCACGTTGTTCCGCTTCGCTCAATCTTTCTTCGTTTGTATCCAAAACAACAAAATCCAGTCCAAGCTCAAAAAGTTTCAGGCTGATGGACCTTCCTATACGGCCATAACCGCAAATAATGGTGTGTGATTTGAGATTGTTTATTTTTTCGTTCATTTTGCGTTTCTCGTATAAGTTTTTTATTCCGGATTGCACTATCATTTTAGCCAGTTGCGTAGCAAATACAGCTGCGACACCGAGGCCTGTAAAAATTAGTATAATAGTGAAAATTCGACTGGCTGTTGAAAGAGTATGCACTTCACCATAACCGATAGTCGTGATGGTGATAACCGTCATGTAGAGGGCGTCAAGTACAGTCCATCCATCTTCAAGCAGTAGGTATCCTGCCGTTCCAACTAGTAAAACGAGTAAGATGGCAATAAGTAGTTGTAAGTGAGGGCGTGTTTTGGGTGTCATTTATTCATTAAGTAAAAGTTAATTGGGTTTTGAAAACTCAAATCAATTTAAACAAGTTCGCACATAATGAAAATGATAATTATCGAATATTAATTCCTTAGCGCTATATAAATATAATCTTTGTTCCGCAATGATCTTGCACCGGATATTCCAATATGTTTATATCTAAATTAAATTGATTCAGCTCATGAAGTGTAAGAAAAGTTCATAAACGTTATTTTTCAACTTACCAATTAAATAAGGAGCTAACTAATGATACATAAAGTTCAAAAAAAGAAAAAAGATAAGGGCAATAAGAAGAATTTTATCATGCCTATTTATGGTTCGCGTGACTTAGAAGATCCGATCCCTAAATATTCCATGCCGGAGGGCAGCATCGATCCAAGGCATGCATATGCTTTAGTTAAGGATGAATTGATGTTGGATGGTAATTCCAGATTAAACCTTGCTACCTTTGTCACCACTTGGATGGAAGATGAAGCGCGGCAGCTTATGACCGAAACTTTTGACAAAAATATGATTGATAAAGATGAATACCCGCAAACCGCTGAGCTTGAAGAGCGGTGCGTTCATATTTTATCAGAGCTTTTTAATGGGCCGGATGAAAATGATACTTGTGGTTGTTCAACTACAGGATCGAGCGAAGCCGCAATGCTTTGTGGAATGGCATTAAAGTGGAAATGGCGTGATCGCATGAAAGCGAAAGGGAAGCCCACTGATAAACCAAATATGGTTATTAGCTCGAGTGTTCAGGTTTGCTGGGAAAAATTTTGTCGATATTGGGAGGTCGAGCCGCGTTTAGTGCCAGTTTCCGAAGGTCACTATAGTATGAAGACTAAAGATGTCTTAGAAGCCTGTGATGAAAATACCATCGGTGTTGTCGCAATTCTGGGGACGACTCATACTGGCGAATTTGAGCCGGTAAAAGAATATAACGATGCGCTTGATAAATTCAACGCTGAAACTGGATATGAAATTCCTTTGCATGTTGACGCTGCAAGCGGTGGATTTATAGCTCCCTTCCTTACTCCCGATCTCGAATGGGATTTCAGACTCAAGTGGGTAAAATCGATTAACGTATCGGGCCATAAGTATGGATTGGTTTACCCCGGTGTTGGTTGGGCAATCTGGCGTGATTCTGAAGAATTGCCGGAAGACTTGGTTTTCCGTGTTAATTATCTTGGTGGTGAAATGCCAACCTTCGCACTTAATTTCTCTCGTCCCGGGAATCAGATTATAGCACAGTACTATAATTTCATACGGTTAGGTAAAGAAGGGTACACCCGCATTTTGCAGTCATGCATGGATACGGCGGAGTTTCTTAAAGAAGAGCTTGAAGAAACTGGAGTATTCCAAAGTCTTATTAAACAGTTACACATGCCACTTATTACTTTCCGCATCAGGCGGGATGTAGATGCTGATTTTGATGTTTTCCGTATTTCTGAAATGCTCCGACATCGAGGATGGCTGGTTCCGGCATATACTATGCCTGAAAACTGCGAAGACGATAAAGTTCTGCGAATAGTCGTTAAAGAAGGAATGAGCATGGATATGGCTCATCTTTTCATGGAAGATATGCGCCGGATACTGGAATACTTGCAAACAGATGATCACTCTGCGAAAAAAAGCAATAAAAACACTCTAAAACAGTGCTAAATAAATAGTTGTTATTAAGCCGGATCTGTAATGGTCCGGCTTTTTTTATAACCAACGGTTATGGTTTTATATATGCACAACCAGCGGCTTGCAGTTTGCATAATTCGATGATTCCTGCGGGCACAACTTCACATATCTCGATCATGTTTTCTCGTTTGAAATGAAGTTTTATTAGTGAATTACTACAGAGGCAAAATCTGACTCCGTTTGAATGAAGCGACCGGATTCTGGAAATATTTTCTTCGCAGAATTCAGTTCTAAAAAGGCGAACAGAATTTCCATTTGAAACTAGGTGTATTTCAGAATCCGTTGCTGATGGATCTTTAATTAAGTTTTCAATATTACCAAGTGCCATGTTCAAAATCTTATCATCATCCCAATCAATATGAAAAACGACTTTGTAACTCATTTTGATATCCTTATTCATAAAAGTTGTAGATTATATCTAAAAAAGAACAATTATTCATAGACATCAGTACATGCTATCAATACTATTTTGATGTTTTTAAGTACATAATTTTTATTTGAGGAGATATAGATGAGCGATGTTAAAAAGAGTGTAGATTATATTTTTCACGGTCTTGATGCGCTTGATGTGCTGCTTTGTTCAAAAGAAGCTGAAAATCTTAATGTTCGCAGTATAGTAGCTCTTTTACATCCACTTATTGAAGATGCTAAAAAGCGCGCTCAAACTGAAGTTGCAGCATTAAACTCTGGTCGCGAAAAAGAGTAGTTTTTTTGTTAAATTTTATGGGAATTTCAACTGCATGACTTTAAACAATCTTGTCCAGCTAGAGCTGGATTCTTTGGTTGCGCTCTATAAGCGTCTGCATGCAAATCCTGAACTTTCATGTTTTGAAGAGAAGACGTCTTCACTATTGGCTGATCATTTAGAGGCGTGCGGCATAGAAGTCATTCGAAATATTGGTGGTTTCGGAATTGCTGGCATACTTGAAAATGGAGAAGGTCCGACAGTCATGATTCGCACTGACATGGACGCTTTGCCAATTGTTGAAACTTCTGGCGCTGAGTATGCTAGCACAGTTAAAACTGTTGATGGATCAGGAAGATCCTGTGGTGTTATGCATGGTTGTGGTCATGATATTCACATGACTGTCTTTGTCGGGGCTGCAAAAATTATTTCACAGATGAAGGATGCTTGGAAAGGTAGAGTACTTTTTGTGGGGCAGCCGGCTGAAGAATCAATGTCTGGCGCAAAGGACATGCTTGATGACGGGCTATTCGAAAAATGCGGTGTTCCAAATTTCTGTTTAGCCATGCATGTTTTCCCTACTATTTTGAGTGGATCAATCGCGGTGCGCTCCGGTCCAATTATGGCGGGTACTTTTCAGCTTAAAATTATTGTTCGCGGAGTAGGGGGGCATGGGGCATTTCCCCAGGAAGCCCGTGACCCGATAGTACTTGCGGCAAGAATAGTGACTTCTTTACAGACTATAGTTAGCCGCGAGATCAGCCCGTTAAATCCGGCAGTAGTTACGGTCGGATCAATTCATGGCGGAACAAGATCGAATATTATTCCTGAAGAAGTGGTGATGGAAGTCACAACCAGATTTTTTGATTCAGATAGTCGAAATCGGATATTAGATTCCATCAAGCGCATTTGCAAACATGAAGCTCTTGCCATGGATCTTCCCGAAAACTTACTTCCGATAATAGAGCTTAATGATTCTGATGAGGTTCCCGCAACTATAAATGATAAGGACCTCACTGGTATAGTGAGATCTGTAGTGGTTGAACATTTGGGTGAGAGGAATCTTTCAGAACCGAATAAGGTTATGGGTAGTGAAGATTTCGCTCTTTTCAGGAAAGCAACTTTGAACGGGATTCCCTGTTGCCTGTTTTTTGCTGGAGCAACATCTCCTTCCGACATGGACTTATTTCACTCAACCGGAATAACGGTGCCCGGTCTTCATAATAGCAAATTTCTTCCTCCGCCAGAATCTACGATATCTACAGCAGTCACTACGATGGTGGCAGCGACAATTAAAGTTTTGAGTTCTGTATAAACGGAACATAAAGATAATATTTTTTAAAATTAGTCTGATAAAAAAGAGCAGCCTGCATAATGGTTATGCAGGCTGTTTTGTTTGGACTCGAATATTTTGGGGAGCTAAGTTTAGTGCTTAAATCCTTATATCAGTTAAAAAGGAAAAGAGGCTCCTTTTCCGGCTCCAGCTTTTGCCAGCTTAGTATCAATGGCATTAAGCCTTGCCTTTGCAGCTTCTTTTTGTGCTTTTCTATCGGCCCTTTTAATTACCGTATTCAAAAAGCGTTTGGCAGTTTCGAACTGTCCTTTACGCTCATAAATCATGGAGACACGGTACATTGCTGTTACCGCCCAAATATTTTGTGCTGGAAATTTATAAGCTAGCTCAAGATAATTTTTCAAAGCTTCTTCCTTGTTTCCAGTAGCTTGCTCTCCCTCTGCTATCCAAAATAAAATCTCAGCTTTAAGCTCATCATTTAAAGAATCACGGTTGGACCAGATTCTTTCAAGTATCGCTTGAGCTTTTTTTAGGTCGCCTTTCTGCTGAATCAAAAGAGCAAGTTTGAGTTCTTTTTCTGGAGGTAGGGCGCCTCCGGAACTTAGAATCTCATTGTACGCTTTGAGAGCCTTAGTTTCATTACCTACAGCTAAGTCATATTCAACGGCTGCGATTAGCCATTTCAAATGCATTTCAGGGCCGAATTCGTTGGGATCAACTCTTTTAAGGTAAAAAGCTGAGAGCTTGAAATCTCTATTTTGTGCCGCTTTTTCTGCTAAATAAATGAAGCTTTGTGCTCCAAGTTTAGAGTGCGGAAAAAGGTACGCACATCTGCGTGATATATTCATATCCATTTTTTTAGCTGCATTTTGCGCAAGTTCAGAGAATAAAAGGAGTCTATCCAGCGGCTTATCATTCACTTGGTTGTTAAAAGTGTTTCCAGAAAGAGGAGTCCAGAAAGGTGCATAGATATCGTTAAAGTAATCAATGCCGGCAGCTCCGCAAAGTCCTGATATAATGAACAAGTGGGAATCTTGCCCTGAGTCGTCTTTGGAAAGTATTTTTGAAAAATCAGGTTTAAATACAATTCCTGCTGCTATTCTCAAGCTGATTGGCAGTAAATTTGAATCAAGTTCAGACCAGATCTTTTGTGTCAGATCCATATCGCCTGTTAAAAAGGCAAATGCCAGTTTGTAATTTTGTAATGCGCTAACAAGATCATCTGATAAAAGGAGTGATCCGGTCTCACGGTCAATGGTTTCAAGAGCTTCTTCCGGTGTCATGGACATCAGTTTGTTACGGAAAGTTGTCCATGCCGGTGATGCTGGAGCTGCCATCTTCCATAGGGTAGGGGACTTAAAAGCTGGTTCAAGAACTCCCGCCTCTAAAAACGCGGAGGCACATACAAAATTCTCATTGTAAAAAATGTTGGTTGCGTTGGAATTCATTCCTGTTTCGAGGTAAGTGGTTACAGATGTCCAAAAAGTCTGAACTGTGGAATTGCTTACATCATTAAGTATGGATTTGGATTTATTCCATTCGCCAAGGCTGGAAGCAGCAATAGACATCGCGATCAGCTCGCGGTCACCATCATTAATAATGGTAGAATTAAGCTGAGCAGGTTTGAAGTTAAGTCCTTTTTCAACGGATTTTGCAAAGTCGGGCTTTGTATTGACTACGAAGTAAGTAGTGGGCCAAACCTTTTCAGCCTGCTCAAAGGATTGAGTAAGAATCATGTTTTGAGCTTCGCGAGCAGAACCTGAGGTTACTTGAGCGCTCCAAAACATTGAACGCCAGACATCAAACCAGACGTTTTTCAAGTTAGGTTCATTCTTGAATTGGCTTGTCATTGCACCTTGGTCCATAAGTCTGGCAGCCTGACTGAACCAGATGACGCTTTTGACCGGATCACCTAGAGCGCGCTGAGTTTGACCACCAAGCCAAAGCCTGGATGTTTCAAGTGTTTTGTCGTCAAAAGCAGGGGTCCCTTGTAAAATATTCATGCAAGCGGAATATCTTCCAAGGTTATATGCAGTTTGAGCTCGCTTAATAATCAATTCAGGAGAATCTCCGCTTCCTGAATAATTTTGCTCTAAAATGTCCCACGCACCATATTTTTCAAGCCATGAATCAAAAGATTCATTTTTCTTTGAGCTGGCAGCAAATGATGTTGTGGTTGCTAAAATCAAAATGACTAGAGCAAGAGCTGACGAACGAAATTTATAGGTAGATAAAATTGAAATCATGAAATCCTCATTTATTCAAAATTGGTTAATAGCAGAAAATACATTCACCAAAGTAGATAAAGAAAACCACGCAAAGAGGCAAACACTCTGTCCGTTTTATTTTCAACTTTGGTGTCTATGGTCATATTTTCAATGAAAATGGATGTGGTGGGTGTTTTTGAGAGTATTCGCTTTTAGTTTCAGCCTTAAGCAATGATCGACAATGTATAAACTCCTTTAATTTAACACTAAATCTATCGGTAAGTTATCGATATAAAGTGACATAATCGGCAATGCGTGACGCTTGTCGATTAGATTATTTTCAAAGTTTACATAATTTACATTATGAGACACTCGTATAAAGTTAATTATTACAAACATTTAGACCTTAAGTGTAAATTAGAGATCAAAATTATGCTAAAACACTACATTTCTTAGCTTGAAGCTCATTTAGTGACTTGGGACTGGTCTTATTCGCGAATATGAGGATGAATATGGATTGCACTTAATTCGTGCTCAGACGTTATTCTGGGAACCTGTCTTCAATATGAACTGGTTTTCTTAAACGAATTTTTTGCTAATTTAGAACTATTGGTTTTGAGCTAATCCGATTAGCAACTCATATGAAACCGAAATTGAATTTGCACCGGCTTTGATTGCTTCGGTCACTTTGTTGCTGTCAGTCAGTACTGATTCAAAACCAGATACGATAATTGGGACTTTGTTTTGCTCGGTATTAAATATTTGAGCAGTATTATTAATGAGTGCAAATGTGTCGCATTTGTCTGTGTCTGTTTTTTTATTGCAAATCGTCACGAACTTCGCACCTGCTCTTAATGCCATTGCAGCTTGAACAGGGTTTTCTATTGAAGTCATGTTTACGCTTATATCTTGCTCTGAAAGAGTTTTTAATGTTTTGAGACCTTCAAGGTTAGCTTTAACTTTTAAAACAACGTTGGGGCCTAATTTGAGCGTTATCCTAGCGGATTCTAGCATTTCATCAGCAGTGGAACCTGTTATAGAAACAAATACGGGGCCATTCATTATTTTGGCAATGTCTCTTACAGCTGTATCAAAAGAATGCGGATCTTGAATTTCTAGATCTGAGCGCAGATTTACTCCGTCAATTAACCTATAATCGAGAGCCTTAGTGACTTCATCTGTTGTCATTGGTTCCAGAAAAATTTGCATACCGCTCTCCCCTTTTCATCTCTACTAAAATAAAAGATACAAACCATAAAAGAGCACCCTTTGAGCCGTTACAGCTGAAAGGGTGCAAAAAAGACTACTATGATGAAAGTCTGGCTGGTTATTCGCCGCTATCAGATTCGATGCGTTTGATGTATTTGTCACGGCATTCATATGAACAAAAGCATTCAACGTTTTCGCCGTTTTTTACGCGTATGTCGCTATCTTTCTGAACGTAAGTTCCGCAGATAGGGTCTTTAACCATTTCTCCGGCCTTAACTTTCTTATCCTGCTGCTTACTCTCTTGATTCTGCTTATTTCGTTTTTCTCCGGTGAACAATTTCCACATAATAAAAAGAGCCGCACCAATTACAACAAACTTAAGCATATCCAGTTCCACCTTAATTTTGCCCATTAGATTTATTCTTAAGGGCTTGAAATTTAAAGGTCATGCCTGAAAGTTTATGCAACTTTTAGACATGACCTCGTATTAATTCTGATAAATCTTTTTACCTTCAATGCGGTAATCGATTTTATCTAAAGCTTCGGAAACTTTGGTCCCATCAGGGAAGCTCAGTTCCGACTCAAGTTCTGCCAGCGGATGAAGAACAAATGCCCGATCCTTTGCACGCGAATGCGGAACAGTCAGATATTCTCCACTCTCTATTACTTCGTCTCCGAATAAGATCAAATCTAAATCAATGATCCGTGGACCGTTAATTTGTTTTTTTACTCGTTGCATCTGCCCTTCCACCGCTTGGAGCGTTGAAAGAAAGCCGTGCGGAGACCAAAGTTCTGGATCTACAGCAAAACGAACAACCTGATTTGCAAACCACGCTTGATCTTTCAGTCCCTGAGGTTCGGTCATATAAATTTCCGACCAGACGACTGGATCAATGCCTTCGTATTTTTCAAGTCTCGCCACTGCTTCATTCAAATTTTCATCGGTATCCCCGATGTTTGAGCCAAGGCTGACGAAAACCTTTATAGTTGGGAAATCCGTGATACTGCCTCCTTGAGTCTTTCGGTGTCGACCGTTAGTGAGATGCGGAAATATCCTTCTCCAGATTCTCCAAAGCCATTACCGGGAGTTACTACTACGCCGGTTTCTTGGAGAAGTTTGGAAACGAACTCGGATGAAGTGTAACCTTCCGGAGTTCTAGCCCAAACAAAAATAGATGCTTCAGGTACCTTGCAGGAAATATTAATTTTCTGCAAAGCCTCAACAACTACATCGCGGCGTTCTTTGTAAATTTTACGGAATTCTTTAACATAAGGCTCACCCTGCTGAAGAGCAATAATGCCTGCTTCCTGTACAGCCTGGAAAATACCTGAGTCGACGTTTTCCTTAACTTTACCAAGCCCACCAACCAAAGTTGCGTTACCTACTGCCATTCCGCAGCGCCATCCAGTCATATTGTATGTCTTAGATAGGGAGTGAAATTCTATAGCAACGTCTTTTGCGCCAGGAGTCTCTAAAATAGATATAGGCTTTTTATTTTCATCATAATAAACTTCGGTGTAAGCCGCGTCCTGAACGATGATTACATTATGTTTATGTGCAATATCAACAATTTTTGCAAAAAATTCAGGAGTTGCAGTCGCTGATGTTGGGTTGTTTGGGTAGTTGATGAAGAAAACTTTTGCTTTATCCCAAGTTGCCGCATCAATTGAATCAAGGTCAGGCAGGAAGTCATTTTCTTCGAGAAGTGGGATCATTTCAACTACGCCGCCGGCAAAGCTACTTGCAACGGGGTAAACTGGGTAGTTCGGAGAAGCTACGAGGACAAGGTCACCCGGATTAACAAATGCGAGTGGGAAATGAGCAATACCTTCTTTAGAACCGATCAAGCTGACAACTTCACTTTTAGCATCAAGTTCAACATTAAATCTTTCTTTGTACCACTGTGCAACAGCTTCACGGAAAGACAGCATTCCAACATATGAAGGATACTGGTGATTTTCAGGACGTTTAGCAGCTTCGTAGAGTGCATCAATTATGAACTGAGGAGTTGGAAGATCTGGATCGCCGATACCAAGGCTGATAATATCTACGCCCTTTGCAGCTACTTCTGCTTTAAGTCTGTCGATCTCTGCGAAGAGATAAGGTGGAAGAGTTGCAATCCTGTCGGCAAGTTTAAAATCTGGCATTTTTAATATACTCCTTGAAGTTTTTTTTGATTATTATGGGAACTGTTTAATGGGGCTTGTTTACTCTGTCAATGAACTTGAGCAGACGGAAGCATCCGTGTAGTGATCAATTCATATGAATGAGAACAAAAACAATAAAATTCCTAAGCATGAATGGGTTGATCGCTATCTTGAGTATTTGCTCATAGAAAGAGGTCTTTCAGAGAACAGTCTTGATGGATATTTGAGAGATTTGGAATCATTTCAGTCGTTTTTGGATGAAAGGTCCTCAAATATTGAAGTGACAACAAGCCAGACTCTATTGCTCTATCTCACCTATTTAAGATCAAAATCACTTAAAAGCACATCACTTGCGCGCCATTTATCTTCACTTCGAGGTTTTTTTGCTTTTTGTACGTCGCGTGGATTTTTAAATGAAAACCCCGCTATTTTACTTGAAAACCCAAAACTTCCTAAGAAATTGCCGGTATTCCTTACAAGGGAAGAAATATCAAATGTTCTTGCTAAGCCAATTCTGACAACAAAACTAGGTTTCAGAGATAAGGTGATGCTTGAGCTGTTGTATGCTGCTGGAATGAGAGTGTCTGAATTAATAGGATTAAAGGTTGAAGACTTTGATCCACAAACAGGGGTTCTTATTATTTTCGGTAAAGGGTCAAAGGAACGGCTAGTACCTATTCACTATGCTGCTCAAGATTTCTTAAACCATTACATTAACGAATGGCGCGCAGCCTTCAATCCGCAAGTAAAAAATGTTTTTCTAAACCGTTCTGGAAAAGGTTTAACTAGACAAGGTGTTTGGAAAATGATCAAAAAATATACACTGGAAGCTGGTATAAAAAGATCAATTTCTCCACATACTTTCAGGCATTCTTTTGCTACACATCTGCTTGATGGTGGCGCAGATTTGCGCACAGTCCAGTTGCTTCTAGGCCATTCTGACATTAGTGCTACTGAGATTTATACTCATATCCAGGCTGGACGATTGGTTCAGCTTCATAAACGTTTTCACCCTCGCTCAGCAATGTGAGAATTTAAATATGTCTAAAAATGATGAACTTATAAAGGCTGAAACAGTCATAACAGGTCACGTAAATGCTGATTTTGATTGCCTTGCCGCTATAGTTGCTGCCGGAAAATTATATCCCGGTGCAACTCTTATTTTTCCCGGTAGTCAGGAAAAGAATCTCCGCAATTTCTATATGGAAAGTGCTACCTATTTCTTTAATTTTAAGCACTTAAAAGAAATTGATAAGGATTCGGTAAAACTTCTCGTGGTGGTTGATACCTCGCGTAAAGTCAGGATTACTCATGTTAAGTCTATCCTTGATAATCCGGGTTTAAGAATTCATGTTTACGACCATCATATGCAGTCGGATTGTGATCTTGAACCTGAATTGATTATAAAAAAAGCATGGGGCTCGAGCGTAGCTATTCTTTCCCACGAAATTCGCAAAAAAAATATTACACTTCTTCAGGAAGAAGCAACAATACTTGGACTTGGTCTTTATGAAGACACTGGGTCCTTTATGTTCAACTCGACCACCATTCATGATTTTGAAGCTGGAAAATGGTTGCTTGAATCTGGAATGGAGCTTGATGTCGTAACTGACCTGCTCCACCGTGACCTTACTTCTCAGCAAATTTCATTGCTCAGCAAACTTCTTGAGGGTGCACAGACTCATACTATTAATGATCTTGATATTGTCATTTCTGAAATCAGCACTCCTGAATATGTTGGTGATTTTTCCGTTCTTGTTCATAAATTTATGGATATGGAGAATGTTAAGGTTCTTTTCGCGCTGGGCAGAATGAATGATCGTATTCATCTTGTTGCGAGGTCGAGGGTAAAAGATGTTGATGTGGGAGATATTTGCACTAACTTTGGTGGTGGCGGGCATGCATATGCCGCTTCCGCAACAATCAAAGACAGGACGCTTGCTGAAGTTCGGGATGAACTTTTTGCCATGTTATATTCTAAGGTTACGCCTAGAGTTAATGTTGAAAATTTGATGTCGAAGCCTGCTGTTGCGATTCCCCGAGACATGACAATATTGCAAGCTGTTGAGCGCATGACTCAGTTCAGCCTGAAAGGCGTACCTGTCGTGGACAGCTTAGAGAATATGCGCTGTGTCGGGATACTTGAGCAGAAAACGGCGGATAAGGCTGTTGCCCATCAGCTTGGTGATGTGGACGTAGAAGTTTATATGCAGCACCCTTTTTCATCTGTAAAAACAGATTGTGGGCTTCACCGTGTAATGGAGATAATTCTCGGGCAGAAGCAACGGCTTGTGCCTGTTGTAGAAAATGATAAGGTTTTAGCCGTTATAACACGCACAGACTTAATCAATATGCTTGTGAAGGATCCTGCGCGGATTCCGGAGTCTCTTTTCCCTGAAAATAAACAAGAGCGTAATATTCGCAATATTATGCGGAATAGGCTTACGAATAAGATCCTTGATATTTTGGAAACTGCGGGGCAAATGGCGGAAGAATCCGGTACAGAAGCTTATGTGGTTGGGGGATTTGTTAGAGATGTACTGCTTACTCGCTCAAATTTAGATTTAGATTTAGTCGTAGAAGCTGATGGAATTGAATTTGCTAAAAAGTTAGCTAAAAAAATGTCTGGCCGTGCTAAATATCATCGTAAATTTAAAACTGCTGTGGTCATTTTACCTGATGGTCAAAGAGTCGATGTGGCCACTGCTCGTCTTGAATATTATGAATATCCAGCCGCCCTGCCTACCGTGGAACTTTCATCTATAAAAATGGATCTTTACCGTCGCGATTTCACTGTTAATGCGCTTGCTGTGCACATAAACCCCTCAAGTTTCGGCAAGCTAGTCGACTTTTTCGGTTCTCAGCGTGATTTGAAAGATAAAACTATAAGGGTTCTCCATGCCCTAAGTTTTGTGGAAGATCCTACCCGTATCATGCGTGCTATCAGATTTGAGCAGAGATTTAATTTCAGAATCGGTGGCCAGACTTTTAATTTAATTAAAAACGCTCTCAAGCTTAATTTATTCAACAAGTTATCTGGCTACAGATTAATTCATGAGTTGAAACTTATTCTCGAAGAAAACGCAGTAGTGGCAAGTATTAAGCGGATGGGGGAACTTGGCGTTCTTGAGGCTATTCATCCATTCCTTGGCTTAACAAAAGCCCGCATGCAAGTAATCGAAGAGCTTGAAACTATTATAAGTTGGTACAATCTACTCTATCTTGAACCGAGCATTTCGATCTGGAAAACGTATTTTCTGGGCATGTGCATGGGAACTACAAAAGCTAAAATGGAACAGATTTATCACCGTTTTAGTTTCTCGCAAACTGAGGAACGAGAATTTGTTCATATGCGCGAAAGTATTTTCTGGGCAGCTGGAAATATAATGAATATCCGTGAAGAACTTAAGCCAAGTGAAATATACGAAATTTTGCACCCAGTGCCCCTTGAAGGCGTTTTGTTTATTATGGCAAGAACTAAGCGTGAGATGATTAAAAAGTACATTTCGCAGTACCTGACGAGCCTCCGGCTGCAAACAATAGACATTTCAGGAGATGATTTAAAGGAACTTGGCCTTATCCCCGGTCCTCAATATGCTAAGCTGTTGCACCGCACTAAACTTGCGTGCCTTGATTCAATTATTAAAGGTAGGGATGAGCAACTTCAATTTGTAAAAAAACTGATAAATGAAAGCGAAGTCGCTCAGAACTCATAGTTTTGAGTGCTTATTATTCTCGAAATGGAGTGGTTCTGTGCCAGTCTAATAAAAAAAGAGTTTTCCTTGCCCTTGAGCTGTAACCCGTGTAGAACATGCACACTTTTGATTAAATATATTTATAATTTTGATTTACTGATTGCACAACTCAGCTTATAAAGATTTAAGTACCGTCTAAAGCTGAGGTGCTATTATTGCTGCCTTGTGAAGTTTGTTGTCTCTTTTACAGATATGTTTTTTGTGCTGGGTAAAATCTTTGTTGTTTATAGCTTTATGCGATTAAGCTTCGGCAGTTTGCATACTTGCTTTAACTATATGTAGATTCAAGCCGTTGTTTGACAGTTTTGTCGAGTAGTAACACTAAGGAGGGTTTCATGCGTTACTTGAAGGTTTTGGCTCTGGTTATTTTATTTTTCGTATCAATGGTGTTCTTCATCCAGAATACCCCTGAGCTCTCTAAGGAAGTTGTACTTTCTATGTCTTTGTTAGATTTCACATTTACAAGTCAGTCTTTGCCTTACTATCTTTTGATTTTGGTGGCATTCTGTGCGGGCTCTTTCTTGTGCTTAATTTACTTCATGGCAGACAAAGTTCGTCTTTCCGGACAGCTTCGCACTTGCCGTACAAAAATGGCTAATCTTGAGCAGGAAGTTAATTCACTTCGCAACCTGCCACTTGATGGCCAGAATTATCCCTCCGCAGAAGAAAGTGAAGAAAACGCCCAGTAACTCGTATTTACGAGGTTAAAGTGTCTTTTCTAAACTTATTCAGGAAGAAAAAAGCGACGGCGTCCGTTAATCGGGCGCCGTCGTATTTGTCTGGCATTGCTAAAACTGAAACAGGTCTTGCAGATACCCGCGCTGCTATTGATGAACTAAGTAAAGCTGTGAAGGATACACCTGAGGCTGTTGAAATCTATCTTGCCCTTGGTAATCTTTACAGATCACAAGGTGAGATTGAGCGTGCCGCACAGATAAGAAACAGTTTGATTGTTCGTCCCGGACTCGCCCCTGTCACCAAAGCTCGTGCTCTTTATGAGCTTGGTAGAGATTTTAGTCGTGGTGGTTTTTTAGACCGCGCTGTAAGTGCTTTTGAAAAAGCACGCGCTATTGTTGGTGATTCTCCAGAAATTTTGACCGAGCTTGCTGAAATTGAAGCTCGGGGGCGCGAGTTTGAAAAAGCAGCTCATTATCATGCAAAGCTGGACCAGCCGGTTCAGGAAGCGCACTACCTCGCCAGATGTGCAGAAGATTATTTCAGTGATGGTGATGACGCTACGGCATATCGCATTCTAAAAAAAGCTATAGATATTTATCCTAGTTCAACTGAGTCATGGTTATTAGTCCTCAGTCGTTTAAAAAAGGATAACAAGCTTGATGATTTCCGTGAAAAATTTCGTGAAGCACTTCAGAAAGTACCAAATCATTTAAGATTTGTTCTTGTTGAAGGACTACTTGCTGAATCTACAATTTTTGGCGATACTCCGACCAGCGTTGCTGTTTCTGATGGTGAGAAGAATATCTCATTTTATGAAGTGATGGTTGAAGAAATTGAGAGTTCCGATCCTGATGTGAGCATGCATTATTATGGAGCAAGGCTCTTGCAGCTGTGCAACAATCAGGAAGAAGCAAGTGTCTGGCTTGAAAAAACACTGATACTGAATCAGAATTTCTGGCTGGCTCGACTTGAACTTTTTAATCTTGCGCAAGATCAGCAGCAATTAACTCCGTCGTTTAAAAATCAGCTGGATTTTTTTGTGAACATTGCTCACAAAATTAAAAAGTTTACCTGTTCAAGCTGTGGATTTAAGCGTGATAGAATTTTCTTTGTTTGCCCAAGATGCCGCAGCTGGCATTCCATAACGTTCCGTAAAGAACTGAACCAATAATCCCTACGCGATAATATTGTGAGCAAACAGAAACTCACCCCGATGTTCGAGCAGTACCTCCAGATTAAGGAGGACCATCCTGATTCACTACTTTTTTATAGGATGGGAGATTTCTACGAGCTTTTTTTTGAAGACGCAGAAATTGCTGCGCGAGCTCTGCAAATATCCCTCACCTGTCGCAATCCTAATTCTGATCTGAAAGCTCCCATGTGCGGCGTTCCGCACCATGCCGCGCAAACGTATATATCCCGTCTTCTTGAGCAGGGTTATAAAGTTGCGCTATGTGATCAGATAGAAGATCCCAAGCAGGCAAAAGGACTTGTAAAACGAGCTGTAACGAGGGTTTTTAGCCCTGGAACGGTTGTTGAAGATTCTACCTTAAATGCCAAAACTAATAACTATCTTGCGGCCCTCATTTGGGATGAATCTAAATCCGCCGGCGGACTTGCTTGGATGGATTTTTCCACGGGACAATGGAGTGGAATCCATAGCAAGAATGAACATGATCTTTGGCAGTGGGCTTTAAAAGTCGGACCTAGAGAGCTTATTCTTCAGCAGGGTAAGCCTGTTCCTAATCAGTATGCGGATATCGAAGCCCGTATAACCCCTGCCCCTTCAGCTGGATATTTTAATTTAAAAACTGCCTCTGACAATCTTCTTGAATCTCAGAATGTTGCAGACCTTGAATCGTTAGATCTTGAAGATAAACCGCAGCTGACTCAGGCTTGCGGAGCGCTCATTGCTTATTTACGCCAAACGCAGATGCAGGAGCTTAAGCACTTAGGCGAGTTCAGGCCTCTTAGTTTGACTAAGTATATGATTCTTGATGAAGTTACTGAGCGCAATCTTGAATTATTCAGGCGTCTTGATGGTAAAAAAGGTAAAGGCACTCTCCTTGCTGTTTTGGATAAAACCATAACACCAATGGGCGGAAGGCTTCTTTCTACCCGCTTAAAACAGCCTTGGCGTGACTTATCTCCTATTGATCAGAATCAGAAAGCGGTTACATTTTTTTATGAAAATGATTCATTGCGCGGCACAATACGTGAGCTTCTGGATACTGTTTATGATTTAGAGCGTCTTTCCACGCGCGTAGTGCTTGGTAGAGCTAATCCTAAAGATTTCATTAGTTTGAGATATAGTCTTAAAACTTTACCTCCAATTCATGAGCTTCTAAAGAACGCTATTTCATCCACTACGCAAGATGAGTCTGTAATTGTTGCGCCGGTTCTTAAGTCCATTGCTAAAAAGTGGGATTCCATGACCGATGTGGCTGATCTTCTTGAGAAGGCCATGGTCGACTCCCCTCCTCCTGTTATTACAGAGGGCGGACTTTTCAAGCTCGGATATAATGCTGAACTTGATGAGTTTATAGAACTCACTGAGCACGGTGAAGCAAAGCTTGCCGAGCTTTTACAGCACGAAAAAGAAAGCTGTAATCTGCCGAAACTTAAAATAGGCTATAATAAAGTTTTCGGATATTACTTTGAAATTTCCAACGCGTTCAAAGGTCAGGTTCCAGATTATTTTGAGCGCCGCCAGACACTTGTTAACTGTGAAAGGTACATCAGTCCTCAGCTCAAAGAACTTGAAGAGAAACTTATTTCAGCCTCGGATCAGCGCAAAAAACTTGAATATAACCTGTTCCAAATCATTCGTGAAGAGATTGCCGGAAATCGTAGTCGCTTTATGTTTATGGCGGACGCAGTCGCTGCACTCGATTTTTGGCAGGGACTTGCGGAAGTTGCGCGTGTAAACCGCTGGGTTTGTCCTGAGGTCCACGCTGGAATGGAAGTTGTTATCGAGGAAGGCAGGCATCCTGTTGTTGAGGATGTTCAAGGTTCTGCGAACTATATTCCGAACAATCTGACCATAGACGAAAAACGACGTATCCTGCTGATTACCGGTCCTAATATGGCTGGTAAGTCTACTGTACTTAGACAGGTGGCACTCATGGGAATATTGGCTCAGATGGGATCATATATTCCAGCTTCAAGTGGCAGAATTGGGCTTATGGACCGCGTTTTTTCCAGAGTTGGCGCATCTGACAATCTTGCTCAGGGACAGTCCACTTTCATGGTTGAGATGATGGAGACGGCTAGAATTTTGCGTCAGGCATCTAAGCGCAGCCTTGTTATCCTTGATGAAATTGGGCGCGGCACATCTACTTTTGATGGACTTGCTTTAGCGTGGGCGGTGGTAGAGGAACTTTCCCGCAGGGCGCGCGGCGGGATTCGGACTCTTTTTGCTACGCATTACCATGAGCTTACCTCCCTTGAAGGAGTTATCGATGGCCTTAGAAATTTCAACATTGCTGTACGTGAATGGAAAGGTGACATTCTTTTTCTCCGGCGACTTGTTCCGGGACCAGCTGATAAGAGCTACGGTATTGAAGTTGCTAAACTTGCCGGAGTTCCGAAGGTTGTTGTTGTTCGCGCTAGGGAAATTCTTGCGAATCTTGAAGAAAAATCACAAGATAGCAACTTGCATACCATGGCCCGCGCGGCTACTGTACAAAGCATCTTGCCCGGGATGATATCTTCCGGCACAAAAGAAAACAACGATACTCCACCTGAAGATCATGAAATAGTTAAAGAACTTCGTGATCTTGATGTAAATGGATTGTCACCCATAGAAGCTATTACTTTGTTAAATCAGTGGAAAAAATCACTGGGAGATAATTGATGAAAAAACTTTCATTTAAAAAACATATTTTGTTGGCAGTATTGGCTGTAGCAATGCTGGCTGCTACTGGTTGTGGTGTTAAGGGCTGGCCTTCTCCGCAAAATAGTGAAGACATGTTTAGCCTTTCATCTGTGACAGGCCGCAGAACCGGTGAATGTCTTAAGGTCGTTGTTAAGGTTGACGGGGCTTATAAAAATGTACAAAGTTTGTCTCTTCAATATCAGGCTGATGGCGACGGAGCCGGCGAAGGATGTATAACCTGTCCTTTTTTTCCCGCGATTCGTAAGGATTTTACCCCTGGCTCCGAAGGTATACAAACAGACGGTTCAACTTTCGTATTCAGCGAATGCGGGCTTGATACCACAAAAGCCTATCGTTATAGAGTGGTCGCTCGCAATTCATACGAAGCCCTCGGACTTGTAATTTCCGACGTATATATAATTACCCCTTAATTAGTAAATGGAGTCTTTCTTACATGCATCATTTTGAATTTAAAAATAATGAACTTTTCGCAGAAAATGCAAATATCTCTGAACTTGCTAAAGAATACGGAACACCTCTTTACGTTTATTCCGCTGCAACACTTCGCAGACATTACGAAGCATTTGATTCTGCTTTTAATGATCTTGATCACCTCACCTGCTACTCTGTTAAGGCGAACTCAAACTTAAGTGTGCTTAAGCTTCTAGCTGAAATGGGCGCAGGTATGGATATTGTTTCTGGTGGAGAACTTTACAGAGCTCTTAAGGCCGGAGTTCCAGCCAGCCGCATAGTTTATTCAGGCGTTGGTAAAAAAGCATACGAAATTGCAGAAGCTCTTAAAGCTGATATTTTGATGTTTAATGTTGAATCTGTTGCTGAAATGCACAGAATTAACGAAGTTGCCGCATCAATGAAAAAAACTGCGCGCATTAGCTTCCGTATTAATCCTGACGTGGATCCTAAAACTCATGCTTACATTTCAACAGGAATGAAAAAGAATAAGTTTGGCCTCGATATGGATACAGCTCTTGAAGCTTACAAAACCGCGAAAACTCTTTCAAACGTCGATCCTATCGGCATGGATTGTCATATTGGTTCTCAGTTGACAACAATTGAACCTTTCCTTGAAGCTTTGGATAAACTTCTTGTGTTCAAGGGCAAACTTGCTGACATGGGCATTGAAATTGAACATCTCGACCTTGGTGGTGGACTCGGAATCACTTATGATGACGAACAGCCTCCGCATCCTAAAGAATTTGGTGAAGCATTAACTAAAGCTCTCGAAGGACAGAATTTGAAAATCGTTCTCGAGCCCGGGCGCGTTATCGCCGGTAATGCAGGAATTCTTGTTACCGAAGTTGTGTACACTAAAAGCACTCCTTCTAAGAATTTCTTGATTGTAGATGCTGGAATGAATGATTTGATTCGTCCTTCGCTTTATCAGTCCTTCCACAACATTTCTGAAGTTGTAAAAAATGACCGTCCTAAAGTTGAAGTAGACATCGTTGGACCTATTTGTGAATCCGGTGATTTCTTGGCTCGTGACCGTGAGCTTCCTGAAATTAAACAGGGTGAGTTGCTTGCGGTCTACTCTGCTGGTGCATATGGGTTCACCATGGCGTCCAACTACAACTCTCGTCTCAGAGCAGCTGAGATTATTGTTGATGGCGATGATATTATTATCGCACGCAGAAGAGAAACTTACGAAGATCTTCTTAATCTTGAATCTTAATTCTTTGGCGGGCCGGTTTCAGCCGGTCCGCCAATTTTTACAGGTTGTTTAAATAAAAATGTCCCGCCTAAATTCTTTCTACCTTCCTCCCGAAAATTGGATGTCCCCTTTTGTTCTTGCTGGCGGCGAAGCTCGTCATATGTGCAAAGTACTACGTACTAAAAAAGGTGATACCGTTCGCCTCTTTGATGGCATGGGCCGAGAAGGCCTTTTCAAAGTCGATGAAATTTCAAAAAGCCGAGCAGCCTTAGAGCTGGAAAGCGAAAATATTCTTGATGACATAAGAGGACTTACTCTTGCGATCGGATGGAATAAATCTAGTCGGCGCAATTGGCTGCTCGAAAAAAGTGTTGAGCTTCAGGCTATGGGGCTTATATTTTTTCAAGGTGAATTCAGTCAGGGTAAAGTTCCTGAAAATCCTAAAGATACATGGCAGGATAAAAATGTCGCAGCAGCTAAGCAGTGCGGCAATGTCTGGCTGCCTAAATTAGAGACAGTTTCCGGCTCTATTGAAAATCTGATTGAAAGATCCAAGGACTTTTCTAATAAAATTATTCTCTGGGAAAAAGCTGAAAAAGACGCTGTTCCCGATTATGCTATTTTTGCTCAAGAATCGACTTTAGCTGTAATCGGCCCTGAAGGAGGATTCAGCTCGCGTGAAGCTGAACTGTTAATGGATAGCGGTTTTATAAAGTGTAGTTTAGGCGATAGTATTTTACGGTGGGAGACTGCCGCGATGCTCTGTCTTGGCGCAGCTTACCTTGAGAAACAAAAACTTTCCCTCTAAATTTTCTTGTTAACGGAGAAATGAATTGAAGCTCGAGCTAACAGATAATCAGCCCCTTGCGGATCGCATTCGCCCCACTACCTTGGATCAATTCGTCGGACAGAATCATCTCCGTGAACGTATCGAAGCGTTCGATAGATCCAAAAGGTTGCCAAGTTTATTGCTTTTCGGTCCTCCGGGATGCGGCAAATCGACCTTAGCAATGCTCCTTGCTCAATCGACTGGACGGCACTACATGCGAGTCAGTGCTCCGGAAGCAGGGATTGCCGCGCTTAGAAAAAAACTTGCTGGAATGGATATTCTCATTCTTGATGAGCTTCACAGATTTTCAAAAGCACAGCAGGATTTTTTCCTGCCTATTCTAGAGTCTGGCGAAATAACTTTACTCGCAACTACGACCGAGAACCCTTCTTTTAGCGTTACAAAACAACTTTTATCAAGGCTGCATGTTCTTCGGCTTAGATCTTTAACAAAACTTGATTTAGCTGATATTGCCAAGCGGGCAATCGAAGAGTTGGAATTCGAGCTTGAAGAGGAAAGCATTAACTTGATTTCTTCCATGTCTGGTGGTGATGGGCGCACCCTTCTTAACCTGATTGAATATGCGTCTCAGCTTCCTAAAGATAAAAGAGAACCTGAAAAACTACGCACCATCTTGCCTGAAACGATAGTTCGCGGTGACCGTGACGGAGATTCTCATTATGAACTTGCTTCAGCCATGATCAAGTCCATTCGCGGCAGTGATCCTGACGCGGCTTTGTATTATCTTGGTTGTTTGCTCGAAAGCGGTGAAGACCCTAAATTTATTACACGTAGATTGATTATTTCTGCTGGTGAAGATATCGGGCTTGCAGATCCATATGCGCTGACTATGGCTGTTTCATGCCAGCAGGCTGTTGAATTTATAGGTATGCCTGAAGGATTTATTCCTTTGTCTGAAACTACAGTCTACTTGGCTCTGGCCCCGAAAAGCAATACGACGTACGCGGCCTATCATACGATAAAGCAAGAAATCCGGCAGAACGGTATGCAGCCGGTTCCTCTTCATTTAAGGAATGCGACTTCCGCACTGCAAAAAGAATGGGGATATGGCCGTAATTATAAGTACCCGCACTCTTTCCCGAAAGCATGGGTTGAGCAGGACTACTTGCCGCCTGAACTTTCCGACCGTGTTTTTTATCACTCTAAAGAACAGGGCGAAGAACCTCGCTTGAATGCTTGGCTTAAAGGACAGAAAAGATCGGCTCATCCGCGGGTTGAGCCCCCTCCAAGTCGAAATCGTAAAAAGTAACTGACCTATTTAATCATATAATTTATTGCTTGTCCTTGATGCGGGGTGTATTCTTAGTAATGAACTTTATATGAGGATAGGATTATGTCTTCGCTAAAAAAGCTTGTTATTGAAAATATTGTTGAAAGTATTAGTGTTGGATTAATGGTTATTTCGAATACAGGCGAAATAGTTTTTTTAAATAAGGCTGTATGTAAAATACTTGATTTAAATTTAACCGAACATCTTGGGTGTGGTTGGGGTGAACTTTTTATCAAAAATGAATCTTCAAATGTTGAATTCAATCAGGTTATTATAGATCTTATTGATGAGCAGAAGATTGGTCTTACGCATCGAGTCTCTTATTATCCTGAAAGTAGTAACTCTACTAAAGAATTATCAATAACATCTTCTTTTCTTAGTAATAATTCAAAAATATTAGGGATGGTTTTCCTTTTTGAAGACGTTACGGATTCCCATCAAGCGGAAGAGCGTGAACGCAGAATATCATCTAGAAATGTGGAGTTGCAAAAAGAGAGAATTGCGGGACTTGACGCTCTTGCGCAAGCGGTAGCCCATCAAGTTCGGAACCCCACTTCAATTATTGGTGGTTTGGCTAATATTGTTTCTCGAAAACTCCCCGATAAAGATCCTTTGCAGAAAGAAATGCAGGCCATTTCTGAAGAGGCTATGAAGCTAGAGAAGCTTGTTTCTGTTGTAAGGACATATTCTACAATTCCGCAGCCAATTTTAAGTGAAATTAATGTAGGTTCTTTCTTTGAAAAGGCAATTGAAAGGGCAAATATAATTTTAGCGAAAATAGGTGAAAATACAGTTGTAAATATTGAAAGCAATATCTCAGAGCTTAATATTGACGGTTCTTTATTTACATCAGTAATCGTTGAACTATTGCTTAATGCCAGTAACTTTACACCGAGTCCATCCACTAAAGTAGACATAAAAGTCTTTATTGAAAACGACATCTTAACAATTAAAGTGATAGATCATGGGCTTGGTATTGAGACGAAAATTTTACCTTATGTTTGCGATCCTTTTTTTTCTACAAAAGCTAAGGGCGTTGGAATGGGCCTCTCTTTAGTAAAAAAGATAGTATTTGAACACCAAGGCAAACTCTTTATAGAAAGCGCTGGGCCAAATATGGGAACAACGGTAACTATTGAGTTATTATGTTCTGATGGTATCTGTTGTCATAAAAACAATATGTTTTAAGTGAAAAATACTTGAAAAAGGTCTTCTATCTGGTGGTCATATTCTTCGACAATCGATGACAAGCAAGCTGCATCAATACCAAGTAATTCCCAAGCTCCATCTTCAATACCTGGAAGAACATACATCCCGCCGTTTGAAATTTCGATAGCATTTGTCAAATTATCCGCAACCTGAAGAATTGTTGCCTGAATTTTAGATTCGGCATCTTGAGGTGAGTGATGATGGCTAATGATATCAGTAAGTTCTGAAGGAAAATTCCATTTACCCAGCATGTCTTTTGCGACGTGTTCATGGTTGAAACCGAGGGTCATTTCCTCTGCTTCAACAAGCGGAATAAAGTTTTCTCTTGCGTACAGCATTGCTTGAATTGAACTACAAGGCATTTTTTTAAAGATGATAAGTCGTCCTACATCGTGCAACAGCCCAGCTGTGAACATGACTTCAGGGACAACTCCGTCAACTTTCTCAGAAATAATTTTAGCAAATACTCCGCAGGTCAATGAATGCAGCCAGAAGGTGCGCATATCAATTAGTTCCGGAGGAATGTCTTTAAAATAGCTGATAGTCGAAAGGCCTAGAGCTAAGGTGCAAAGTTCTTTGCTCCCTACAAGGGCAACTGCGCGAGTAAGTGAATCTATTTTGGATGGAAATCCATACAAAGGGCTGTTGACTAGTTTTAGAAGCTGAGCTGAGATCCCCACGTCAAGACCTACAACCGCTGCAATTTCTTGAGCAGATGCAGATGGATCATCAACAACTTTTTTAACTTTGAAAAATATATCTGGAAAAGAAGCAATTTTTATCTCTGCGTCAACTACGTCTTCAACCTTGCCTTCGTCTCGGAAGAAAAGGTCTCGCATATCTTCGAGTTCTGTTACGGTCTGTTCTTCATATGTAGGCAGCTTCCACCCTTCCATAATTTGCACAGCGGCACGATGTACAGCTATATCAAACATTTTCATTATGGCGGGGTGATCATGGTTTACAAACATGAAATAATCCCTAACATAACGAAAAGCCATATTCGCACTTTCTTCGTCAGGTTCGGCCAGCGGAGAACTTAGGACTTTTACATCGCCAATGCCCTGCCTCTGAAAAAAAACAATATTACTACTGGTAATAACAGACCCAGCAGGAAGAAGCATTCTTCCTGCATGAAGCAAATCCGCGCCTAAAATCATACCGGGCTCAAGATCATCAATTCCTACACTACGCATCTCAACACCTCATAAATTATGTTAAAGCCAAATTTAAATCTTCCTGTAAGAGATGGCTCCTTCATGGTGTTTGGCTTTAAAGGTGTTAGTTATCGTATGTAAAGATTCAGAATGCCCTACATAAAGATGTCCACCCTCAATTAGGTTGTCATAAAAAGCACTTACAACTTTCTTTTTCATTTCTTTATCGAAATAAATTATCACATTTCGACACAAAACGATATCTGATTTAGGGATCTTTTTTAATGCAATTCGATCGTTTAGGTTGATTTTGGCAAAACGAACAAGCTTTTTTATGTCCGCATTGACTTGAAATACACCGGGAGAAGTTTCAGTGAAATATTTTTTAGTAATAAGAGAAGGAGTTGTTTTGAATGCGTACTTTGCATACTCACCTTTTTTCGCCTTCTCGATGATGTCGGAAGAAATATCATTCGCAGTGATCTGTATGCGCCACTTGGAAAGCTCAGCTTTCAGCATTTCATGGATGATTATTGATAGCGTGTAAGGTTCTTCCCCAGACGAGCATCCGGCAGACCATATCTTGATATCCAGTTTTCCTGATTTACGTTTCTCGTCAACAATTTTGCGTAAAGTTTCGTTGGTGAAGACTTTAAGCTGTGCATTATCCCTGAAAAAGCTTGTTTCGTTTGTCGTAATGAGGTCAGCTAATTTATTTAATTCAGCCGCTTTATTTCTGTCATATTTTAAATATTCTATGTATTCTTTAAAACTTTTTAAATTAAGCTCAAGAATACGGCCAGAAAACCTGTTTTCAACAAGATACTTTCTGTTACTATTTAGGAATATACCAGATAACTCATAGATAATATCTTTGAGTTGTGTAAATTCTAGTGTGGAAATTTTTATTCCACCACTGAAGCCGCTTCCTGAAAAAAGGCCTGACATAAATTCTTCTCTCTAAGATTTAAATATATTTATTTGCTTTATTTAATTATAACTATTTTTCCCTGATAAGGGAAATGCGTACTAATTAGATAAACAAATTCGAAAAGAATCAATTATAATAACGTACACCATTTATGGGACCACTTTCAGTATAGTATACCACTCATCTTTTGTATATTTTTTTCCATTCATCTAGAAATAAAACTGCTGTGTCGAGTGGATCCAATTCACCTTGCTGTTGTCTTATTGCGCTAATAAGATCTTCAAATGATACATTTAATGGAAGCCCCAGCTTCTCAATTAGGTTGACCACTTCACTCTTTAATTCTTCGGGAAAATCAGGAGTAAAGAGCTCTTCTGAGGTCCTTTCTTTAGGCCATCCATCAATTTTATCCATAGCAAAGTCAATTAAGGTCTGCATTCTAATAACGTATGTATGCTCAGCAAGGACGCGCTTTCGCCCTTTTTCTGCATAAAGATCCCGTTCATCAGGGTGGGATAAAAAGTAGCTGATTTTCTCATCTAAATCTTCAAGGTTATCAAAATGTGCCAGTTCACCTTCAGAAAATGCTTCTGACATAAGTGATCTGCGATCAACTAGTTGAAAAGCTCCGCAAGCAGCCAGTTCAAAAGTTCTCGGGTTAATAAAATCTCCCCCACTGACGAGTTCATCTGCATTAATTGATGAATGGAGGTTTAAATTTATTTTTGTTGCATTGAAAATTTTCACGCATTCTTCAGAGGAAACCCTGCGTCCGCCAAGCTGAATATACTTATCGAGAATATGATCTCCTTCCCATTCAGAGCCCCATATTTTGAGTCCGTGATGAATCAGTTTGCGAAAAGCCATGCGCCGATTTGGGTACCCTGCCCCCATAAATGAAACGTCCGCGCCATATTTGCGCCTATCTATGACGCCAATATTTAGAGGATGATGAAAGTCCGGGTGAGCCGCTAGAGGAAGATAAAGAGTGTTATTCACTCCTATTTCCTTAAGTTTATCAAAAAAATGCTCTTTTTGAATCACAGCAAAAATATCATAAAACGGAGCGAAGCTCTGCCAATAGGTAAATAGCCGGAAGTCTTCTACAAACCACATGGCTGTGATAACTTTATCCCGCTTCAATCTCTTTAATGCTTGATGTGTAAGCGGTGCCTGCGCCATGGAAAGCACCATGTCCGGCTCAAATGTCTCGGTTTTGGCTAAGACTGCCTGCGACAATACTTGAAGGAAGCTATTTTGCAAATATTGATGCCTGTCTGACGTAACCTTCAGATTATCAAGAGCATTATAAGCGTCATAGAATTCCGGAGCCTCAAAAGTTTCAACGAGGTGTCCCATTTCTTTGAGAGCGGCTACGCAGAATCTTCCAACAGGTAATGAACCTCCATATAAAGGAAGTACAACAAGTATTCTCAGAATTTTTTTCGAGTTCAAAATATTATCTTTCAACTTTATAACCTCGATCCTGTTATCCAGTCTTTTTCTTTGTAAAATTTTTCCGCAAGTTCAGGAAAAGGTCCGTATTCGCCAATATCTAGTATTCCAAGGTGGCACCCAATGAAATTGCGCAATCTTTCTCTGCGTTCGCTAGTAATGTCCTGCCCTGCCTTTAATACGTACTTAGTGCCGAGGAAATCACAAGTAGATTCAAATACTGACAACCCTTGCGGCAGGTGATCTGGCTTACGTGTTGCGATAAATCTAGGCATGGATGGCTCTTTAAAAGGCTCAAGACATTTTAAATTATTATAGCACGGCTGAGATTCAACACATGGAGAGCAATCAAAATCCGCTTGAATAATTGTATGTCCTTTGCCGTATGGCCCAGTTTCAAAGCACCATGCGGATGAAAGGAAAAATCCCAACACAGGTGTTCCGAAGTGTGCGGCAAGGTGCATGGTTCCGGTATCTGGAGTCATAAGCAGGTCAAGATTTGAAACGGTCTTCGATAAATCTTCCCAACCTGTTGTTCCAACAAGGTTTTCAACATCTTTCGCTATGGATGGCGGAAATTTTGCCAATAGTTTTTTCCCAGCATCTTTTTCGGAACTGCTGCCTAGCAGAAATATTTTTTTATTTTTATTTACAGATCTGGCTGCCATAACCATCGGGGCAAGTACATCTATAGGAAGTGATCTGCGTGACTCTCTCCCAGCCATAACAACACCTATTCCGCCGCCTTTAGGCGTTGCTAGCGGATTAACTTCTGAGGCTGGTATCATTTCAGGACTAAGTGCAGCCCAGTAGTCTACTATATTGATATTGTTGCGTCTTTCAGTGGCAATCCGAAATCCAAAGTCGATCCATGGGTTACGTATAGGTTGGCCGTTTACCCGTTTGTGCCCAATGACTTTTTCAGGGTTAAACATTGAGGCCATCATATAGTTCATGGGAGAGAAATTTAAGTTATAAATGTAATCGAAATTAATATCTTTAAGTGTCTGAAAAACTTTGTAATTAACTGGAAGAGCCGAGCTTATACCGTCTCCAGAAATCCCTGTTCCATGTGCAATTAGCGTGTGGATGATACAATTAGGGTATAAAATTTCAGCCAGATCATTAAGCGAACGATCAATGCAAAGATGGACTTCCAGTCCGCGCCCGGCAAGGGTAAGGATAAGTCTTTTAGTCTGGACAAGGTCTCCAAACCTTGTGAGTTGTACAACAAGAGCTCGTTTCATAATAAATTCCATTTGTTGCAGAATCCTGTGAGCAAAAAATATATCTGTTTATTGGCCTTTTGTCATTTTACAATAAGGGTACCCTTTTGCTATACCAATCTTCTATGACGTACTATCCTATTTTCCTGAAAGTGGAAAACCAGAAATGTCTGCTAGTTGGAGCAGGATGTGTTGGGCTTCGCAAGCTGAAATCTTTATTGCAATCCGGCCCTGCCGAAATCACGGTACTTGATACTTGTGATCCTTGCTCTGAACTTAAAAGCATTAGCGAAGATCCCCGTGTCCGTTTTGAAAAGCGCAATTTTGAACCGGAAGATTTAGATGATAAATTTATGGCATTTGCATGCACTTGCAACAAAGCTGTAAATAAACAAATTGCAGATATATGCCGTGAAAAGAATATTCTTTGCAACATTGCGGATTACCCTGATGGGAGCAATTTCATCGTACCATCCGTAATTAAACAGGGAGATCTTACTCTTGCAGTCTCTACGGGCGGCAACAGTCCGGCTTTTACAAAAAAAATTCGTCGCGATTTACAAGACGTTTTTGGCGAACATTATGCAATTTTTCTGACCTTGATGGGCAGAATCAGACCTCTGGTCCTTGACCTTGGCGAGGAAACAAGCCAAAACACCGCTTTGTTCAGGCATCTTGTAGCGTCTCCGATTTTAGATGAACTGGAAGCAGGAAACATGAGCCGTGTTAAAGAATTATTGGCTGAAATTCTGCCCGAAGAACTTGTTCCCCATATCCCGGAGTTAACTGATGACTTTGTTTGAGTTCTTTCAATACGTGATTATAGCCCTGTATTTAATGGGGATGATTTTCTTCATAGCAGGCGCTCTTAAGAATAGCCCCATAATGGGTAAGCTTGGAAATCTGTGCGCTATTGGCGGGTTTGCATTGCATTCTCTCGATTTGCTGCTCGCCGTGACCTTATATAAAGGAACTGTGCTGACTGGCGGATTCTTTTACTTCAGCCTGCTAGGTTGGAGTTTGATTCTCGTTTATTTCGGTCTCTGGTGGAAAATACGCAATACTTTCTTTGCGCTCACAGCTTCACCTTTGGCTCTGTTGCTATTTGTCGCATCTCTTGCGGCTCAAAGCCTTAAAGTGACTCTCCCTGCTCATTTGGCGGGCCTTTTTATAGGTCTCCATATCGGAACCATATTTGTAAGCATCGCTTTGATGGCAATGGCTGCGGGAGCTGGTGTAGCTTTTATATACCTAAACAATAAGATTAAAACGAAGGCCAACCTTACTGCATTCGGTAAAGAGATGCCTTCTTTAAATACCTTCGATCGTGTGAATCATTGGGCGATTATGATTGGTTTCCCGCTCTATACTTTAGGACTCGCCGCCGGGTTCTTGTGGGCGCGAGGAACCTTTACTAAAATGTTCTCATGGGATCCGAAAGAAATCGTAACGTTACTGGTCTGGTTTTTATTTGCATTCCTTTTCCATCAGCGCACAATCGTTGGCTGGAGAGGCAAAAAACCGGCAATTCTGGTGATCATTGTTTTTGTCATCACCATGATATCACTGTGGGGAATAAATTTCTTTATCCCTACTCACCATAGCTTTAAAGCCTGATTTTTATGGATCATAATATTTATCTTATAGGTCTCAATCACAAATCTGCAGGTGTGGATATTCGTGAACGTTACGCGCTAACCAATGTCGAAGAGTTCGAAGCTGGACTCCTTGATCTTGGTGTTCGTGAAGTAATGGCACTTTCTACCTGCAACAGAGTTGAGATTCTCGTCGTATGTTCTGAGGCTATCACCGAGAGTGAAATCCTTACATACTGGGCCAATAAGTGTTCAGGTTCCAGATCAGATCTTGAACCCAACACCTACTGTCACAAAGACCTCAAAGCCGTGAATCACTTATTCAGAGTGGCTTGCAGTCTCGATTCAATGATAGTCGGCGAACCTCAGATTCTCGGTCAGCTTAAAGATTCGTATCGTAATGCTGTCGAAGCTGGAGCAGCTAGAGTTATCATTAACAGAATGCTCCACAAAGCATTTTTCGTTGCCAAACGGGTTCGTACCGAAACTTCAATAGCTTCGAGTGCTGTATCTATCAGTTATGCCGCTGTAGAGCTTGCCAAGAAGATTTTTGGCGAACTAAAAGGTCAAAAAGCTATGCTCATCGGGGCTGGGGAAATGGCGGAGCTTGCAGCAACTCACCTGCTTAACTGCGGAGTTGAAAAGATTCGCATTGCCAACAGAACGCTCTCTAATGCGCAAGATCTAGCTAAATGTATGAATGGCGAGGCCATTCCTTTTGAAAGCTTATATGACTACCTAAGTGATACTGACATCATCATCAGCTCCACCGGAGCGCCTCATGCTGTCATTAAAGCTAAGGAAATGAAAAAGGTCATCAAGAAACGTAAGTTCCGCCCAATGTTCTTCATCGACATTGCGGTTCCACGTGATATCGACCCAGACGTAAACAGCCTCGATAACGTATATTTATACGATATTGATGATCTTAAAGACGTAGTTGAAGAAAACATGTCTCAGCGTGAAGATGAAGCTGTCAAAGCAAGCTCTATCGTTGAATCAGAGACGCTCTCTTTCGGGAATTGGATTAATTCTCTTGACCTACAGCCCACTATTGTCGACCTGTTTAATCGCAGTGAAGGCATTGCTCAGGCTGAACTCGCCAAGACCCTTAAGCGCCTTGGCGACGTCGACGACAAAACCAAAGAGGCCCTCGAATTTATGGCCCTTTCAATTGGTAAAAAAATACTTCACGAACCGGTTACGTTCCTAAAACGCAGAACAGAAGAAGAAGGCGCTGCGGACAGGTTTGTTGATCTTGCCAGACGCATGTTTAATCTGGACAACGATACCATTCCACCAGATGCGCATTGTAAACGTAAGAAACCAAAAGATTAAAGTTTAAGGATATTTAAATGAGAACCTATCTACTCGAAGACATATACGAAACTGACCTCAAAAAGATTTCCGATGCACTAAAAGAGCTGGAATTCACAGGTGGTCTGGATGATCTTTTCTACATTCCAGTTCCAAATGATCTTCTACAAGATGAACAAAAAGAACATCTAAATGAATGCGGCCCCTATTTCATGGCGCTCGAAATGACAGAAGGCGCAATTAGCGTTGAATTGCTAGTGCGAGGACGCAATAAGTTACGTTGCTCCTGCGTTTGCTATGCAACAAAAGAACAGCGCAACCATATGCTTGATTACATCGATAAATTTATTGATGATCTTGAGATCTCTTTATAGCTATTTCGCCTTCAGCTGGTCCAAAGGAGCCAAGCCCCCTCTGGACTCCTATTTATTTTAAGAGGGTTTAAGCCGCCGGAGGCACAAATGGCACCACTACCAAAATCATTACAGGAACTAGACTCTGCACAAGCTCGTTTATGCCTCGATATTGAGAAGTTCGGTAATCTTAAATCTGATATTAATTTTGCGTCAAAGAAAGTTCTTGTAGCTGTCTCAGGCGGAATTGATTCAGCTGCATTGTTGATTATATCTACCCTGCTTGCCAGAAAATCTGGTGGCAGGGTTTTTTGTGCACATGTGGATCATAATTTGCGCAGTGTATCAGTTGAAGATGCTGTTTTTGTTGAAAAATTGTGTGCAGATCTTGGTGTAGGTTTTGAGAAGAAAAGTGTAGATGCTAAAGGTTATGCCGAACTTAATTCGATTGGACTTGAAGAGGCTGGGCGTATTTTGAGGTATGATTTCTTCAACTACTGCTTGAAGAAATTTGATGCTGATTTTTTGTTGCTAGCGCATCACCTTGGAGATTTGTGCGAAGATGTTGTGATGCGCCTTATTCGCGGTACTGGGTGGCCCGCTCTTGCGGGGATGGATGCTTATGATCCGGATCGAAAGCTCTTACGCCCTCTTTTGGAGACGAATAAGCGGCAACTTGAAACATTTCTTAAAAGTATAAAATGTTCGTGGCGCGAAGATGAAAGCAACAGTTCTAATAAATATACCCGCAATAGGGTCCGAAATAATATTATTCCACTTTTGCTTAATGAGAATCCCAGTTTTGGAATAAATGTCGCTAGGCTTAAAAATCAGGCCGATTTGGATCAGGATTACTGGGAATCAGAAATCAGTAGGTGTTTAGATCAAATTAAGCGCCTTGAAGATGGGTCTTTTTTCGCACCTTCGAAGATTTTAAAGCAATGTCACCCTGCTTTGAGGTGCCGGTTGTATAAAAAAATTATTGAGCTTTTAGGTAAAGGACATGCCCTCGCTGATTCTATAAATCTTCTGGAAAATTCGTATGTTGCAAAGAAAACAGGATCTGTATTCCAATTTCCATCTAACAAGACTGCGACCATCACCAAGCAAGGTATAGTGTTCAAATTTTCTCAGAGATATTGACAGTTAATGGATCTCGGATTAGAGCTTGTGAAATTTGTTACTAATTCTTTAGGAGGACTACAGATGAATATTCTTATTTTTGGACCAAACGGTAGTGGTAAAGGAACTCAGGGCGCACTAGCTAAGAAAAAATTTGAACTTGATCACATTGAATCAGGTGCAATTTTCCGTAAACACATTGGTGGCGGAACTGAGCTTGGAATGAAAGCTAAAGCATTCATCGAAAAGGGCGAGCTCGTTCCTGATGATATTACTATTCCAATGGTTCTAGACGTTCTTCAGTCTTCCGACGAAAACGGCTGGTTGCTTGACGGTTTCCCACGCTCCATCGTTCAGGCTCAGAAACTTTGGGAAGCTCTTGAAAAAGACGGCGTAAAACTCGATTACGTTATCGAAATTCTTCTTCCTCGCGAAGTAGCTAAAAACCGCATCATGGGTCGTCGCCTTTGCGAAAATGATCCTAACCACCCTAACAACAAATTCATCGACGCTATTAAGCCTGAAGGTGATGTTTGTCGCGTATGTGGCGGTGCTCTTACTGAGCGTGCTGACGATCAGGACGGTGACGCAATCAACAAACGCCACGACATCTACTACGATGAAACTACTGGTACTGTTGCAGCAGCATACTTCTACAAAGATCTCGCAGCTAAAGCTGGATTCAAGTACATCACACTTGATGGCGAAGGCACAATCGATTCTATTAAAGAAACTCTTATGGCTCAGCTCGTATAATCCGGTTTTTACCAGATTGCATTATAAAGCCCCCCTACCGCAAGGTAGAGGGGCTTTTTGCTGGGCAACTAAAAAGTTTTGGGATGCTTAAACCCTTTTCGCAAAGAGGTTTAAGCCGCCGGAGGCATCACAAGCCAATCTTTATTAAAGCAAAAATATTCCGGCAAGTCCAAGTAGTGATAGAAATCCTAAACTGTCGGTGATGGTAGTAAGAAATATTGAAGAAGCCTGAGCTGGATCACGTCCAAATTCTTTTAGAATAATCGGTATAGCTCCGCCAACTACTGCTCCTATGAGCATGTCTATAAATAATGCGCCGGACATTACCATTGCTAGTGCGGAGTTGTCTGTCAGTAGATACACAGCCAATAGAACTAGTAACGATATGCAGATACCGTTAGCAAGGCCGATTTTTAGTTCGCGAAAAACAGCCTGCCATGATTTTTTACGATCGAATGATTCTGTGGCAAATTGCCTAATCATAACGGCAAGAGCTTGTTGTCCTGTATTTCCTGCTTGATTCGCAACAATTGGCATAAGAACGGCCAAGATCGCCATTTTAGCAATATTTGCTTCAAATAAATGAACCACCCACGCTGATATGGCAGAGTTCGCAACGTTAATCACCAGCCACGGCAGCCTTTTCTTTACGGAATAGGTCCACGGTGAATCGGTGGTTTCATCCGTACCCGCACCAACCATGGACTGCATGTCTTCGCTGGCCTCTTCATTAATGATGTCGATAACATCATCAACTGTGACCACGCCAAGCAGTCTGTGATCAAAATCTGTAACAGGCATTGCGAGAAAATTGTAATGACCAATAAGTTTAGCCACTTCTTCTTTGTCGACCTCATAGGTGACAGAAATAAGATGCTGATTGTGAGTGAGTTCTTTGAGCTTTTTACCGGGCTGCGAAATTAGAAGATCGCGTAAGGATACAGCTCCGGTCAAATGGTGACGGCTATCAACAAGGTAGGCGTAATAAGGAATACTTTTGTCTTCAACTTCTGCGCGGATCGAAGCAATAGCTTGGTCCACAGTGAAATCTTCGCGAAGAATTGCTACTTCGGTATTCATAACACCACCAGCTGTTTCGGGATCAAAGGTAAGAAGAGTCGAGATTTCTTCTCTATCTTCAGCTTTAATCTGACGTAACAGACTTTCGCGCAGATCATCATCAAGGCCTTCAATAATGTCAGTCGCATCATCTGGAGACATGAACTCCAGAATGCGGGCAGCCATTCCTATATTAAGCCTTTCGATCAGTTCTCGCTGGTCGTATTTTTCCATCTCAGCAATGGAATCGGCGGCAGCACTAATTGGGAGCTGCTTAATGAACTTAACCTGTTCTTCAAGCCCCAATTCTTCAATGTGATCAGCAGCATCCGCAGGATGCATTGCATCAATAACCCGCTGGTCAACTTGCCCAGCGAGTCCTTTACCGCTTTCTTGCCATTTTCTGAGTGGTTCAGGTATACCTTTTGCCTTACTCATGGCGCTCCAACTATCCCAAATACAACTAAAGGTCAAAATTTCTTAATACATCTTTTTTACGAATGTTCTTTGTGAAATCCTTATCAGGCCTTGTGTCCATTGAAAAAAACGGATACCAAAATGTTAGCACAATCGTAAGTTAATTGTTTAAAATAATTATAGGTATAATATGAGCGAAAATAAATTTGACACTTTCTTTCAGGCTGAAGCTAAAATGTTTCTTATGGCTACAATCAGAGTTGCTTTAAGCGAAGATGGTCCAGACCTAACTTCCCAAGGTGTATTTGAACCTGATGATATTGCAAATGCACAGATTATTGCGAAAGAAGATACAATTATCGCAGGCCTTCCACTCATCCCGCTTATCCTAGAATTCACAGATAAAGATAAAAAATGTAAGATTCACCTCAATGTTAATGAAGGTGACAAAGTTTCTGCAGGTACGCTCGTTGCTGCTATTCAGGGGCCTGCCGTCCTACTTCTTAAGGCAGAAAGAATTATGCTTAATTTTATATCTCATCTTTCTGGTATTGCGACTCTTACCAATAAATATGTTCAGGCTCTTGATCATAGTGAAACTATCCTTCTCGATACTAGAAAAACTATTCCGGGACTTCGTTATCCTGAAAAATATGCGGTATTGGTTGGTGGTGCTCAAAATCACAGGCTGAACCTTGTAGAAATGCTGATGCTGAAAGATAATCATATCGACCGTGCTGGATCTATAACTCTAGCAGTCAATAAGCTCCGCGCTAAGTATGAGCCCTGCCCTCCTATCGAAGTTGAATGCAGAAATCAGAAAGAAGTGGACGAGGCTGTGGCTTGCGGAGTTGAACGTATTATGCTTGATAATATGACCTTTGATGAAGCTAAAGCTTCCGTAGCAACTATCCCTGATTCAATTGAAACTGAAATCAGCGGGAATGTGACTCTGGAAACAATTGCCAAACTTGCTGAGGCCGGGCCGGACTTTATTTCTGTAGGAAGAATCACACACTCTGCAAAATGTTCAGATTTGAGCATGCAGATATTCGCAGCTTAAGGTAAATAAAATGTATTCTAAAATAATTACCGATTTAAGAGAGAAGTACGGAAAGCGTCTAGCAATACTAGGCCACCACTACCAGTCTGATGAAATTATAGCTCACACAGACCTTGCAGGTGATTCACTTGAGCTTGCTCGTCAGATTGATAAACTTGAAGCTGAATACATCGTTTTTTGTGGTGTTCATTTCATGGCAGAATCAGCGGCTATAGTTCGCAAAGATAATCAGAAAATTTACATTCCAGATGCTAAGGCGGGATGCGTCATGGCAAATATGGCTCCTGCCGATCTGGTTGATAAGGTTCTGACGAAAATTTTGAATGAAAGTGGCAGAAAAATAATTCCACTGGCTTACGTCAACACTCCTGCGGCAGTTAAAACCGTCTGCGGTAAACATGGCGGTTCGGTTTGTACGTCAGCTAATGCTGTTAAAATGATGAAATGGGCACTTGATCAAGGTGATGGTGTTCTTTTCCTTCCTGACAAAAATCTTGCATTTAATACTGCTGATAAACTTGGCATTCCAGAAGAAAAAAGATTATTGCTTGATATCCGCAAAAATGGCGAAAATCTTGATGTCAGTGAAACTCTTGATAAGCAGCTTTTGGTATGGCCCGGACTTTGTGCGATTCATCAGAGGTTTAAACTTTCCCAGATTGAAAATCTGCGCATTCAGCATCCCGGTTGCAAGGTTGTTGTTCATCCTGAATGTCCGCCTGCACTTGTTCAGGCGGCTGATGGAGATGGTTCAACGTCCTATCTTATCAAGTATGTATCTGAATCTCCTGCGGGATCGACCATAGTTGTTGGGACTGAAACCAATCTGGTCTACAGGTTAGCTCAGTTGTTTCCTGATAAAAAAATTATTCCATTAAGTGTAAGTTTTTGTAGCAGTATGGCTAAAATTACTGAGAAAAAACTTGCAGAGCTTCTCCAGAATATCGAAACCGCTGACTTTGAAGATGTTTCAGATGAAATTAGGGAGCCTGCGAAAGTTGCTCTTGAAAGGATGCTTAAAGTCTGCGCGTAATCCCTTGTACCAACCTATAGCCGGAAACCTTAAAGGCAACCGTCAATTGAGATAAATGACATGCAAGAAAACCGTATGAAAACCGAAGTGTTAGTTATCGGGGCAGGAATTTCCGGATGTATTTCCGCTTTAACAGCAGCAGAGAAAGGCGTTGAAGTCATTCTGCTGACTCAAGGTGAAGATCTCTTTACCGGAAACACCCGGCTTGCCCAGGGTGGTATTGTTTATACGGGGCCTGAGGATTCTCCAAAAATTCTTGAGAATGATATTCGCACTGCGGGCTGGAATTATAATTACTCAAAAGCTCTTCGTACCTTAACTAAACATGGCCCTGAGGCGTTAAAGCACATTCTTCTTGATAAATACCCTGTTCCTTTTGCCCGTGAGGAAGATGGTGAATACAGCCTTACTAGGGAAGGTGGCCATGCCGTGCAGCGTATCCTATACTGCGCGGATCATACTGGGCAATCTATTATGGAAGTCCTTTCAAAAGCCGTTATATCTAATCACAATATAACAGTGTGCACTCAGCGCACCGCAATTGATATTTTAACAAATCATCACCATGCCAAGTCTACTGAAATGAGATATTGTCTCAGTAATAAATGTCTTGGAGCATATGTATATAATGAGTCAATCAATGCGGTTGAAACAATACTTGCCAATTACACAGTCTTGGCAACAGGCGGACTTGGACAGATTTATCTGCATACCACAAATTCTACCGGGTCTATCGGGTCCGGCATTGCCATGGCTACCAGAGCCAAGGTCAGAGTAATTAATTCTGAAATGGTTCAGTTTCACCCCACAGCATTTTATCAGGGTGCACGGTCAAGAGCTAGTCGCAGATTCCTAATTTCAGAGGCTGTCCGTGGAGAGGGAGCAAAGCTTATAAATTGTTATGGTGAAGCTTTCATGCCTCGCTATGACCCTAGAGCTGATCTTGCTCCGCGTGATATTGTGACCCGTTCGATTCAGGAAGAAATGCTCAGGACCGGTGAAGAGTGTGTTTATCTGGACGCTGCTAACCACGTTGACCACAATCTTTCAAAAAGATTTCCAACTATTTTCGGCAGGTGTGCTGAGGCTGGTATTGATATGGATTCAAAGCCTATTCCAGTGGTTCCTGCCGCGCATTATTTCTGCGGTGGTGTTCTTGTTGACGACAAAGGAAAAACGACCCTTGATAGACTGTACGCTGTTGGTGAATGTTCCTGTACCGGAGTTCATGGTGCGAACAGACTTGCCAGTACCTCGTTGCTTGAGGGGCTATTGTGGGGATATAACGCTGGTAAAGACATCGTTGCGCAGGCTGCCAGAAAGTCCAGTCTTTCTAGAAAGCTGATGGATTCTATACCAGATTGGGATAATTCCAGTACGAACACAAATGAGGATCCTGCTCTGATTGCTCAGGATTGGATGTTGATTCGAAGCATTATGTGGAACTATGTAGGGATTACAAGATCCTCTGCTCGCCTTAGTCGCGCCATGTATGACTTGCAAAACCTAAACAGGGATCTACGTTCATTTTACAAGAGAACTCCCCTGAGCAGGCCGATTGTAGACTTATTTCATGGTTGTCAGGCTGCTCTTTCAGTCACAGCCGCTGCATCTAAAAACAAAGAGAGTCTTGGTTGTCATTATAGGGTTGATTAATACAATCAATTATTCCAAATAAAAATGGCCTTGAACTTTTCGTTCAAGGCCATTTTTATTTGGAATTCTAAAATTTGTTATGAATAGGTTTGATAACCGGAATATTTTTCACGAGGAATTGCATAGAAAACGCTTTCATCTGAACTCAGTGAATAGTGTCCAATCTTAAAAACATAATCTTCAAGGTGATCCATTAGCATAAGTGGGGTGTCTATAAATTGTTTTTTTGAGTGGTAAAAACAAATTGCAAGTTGAGTTCTACTTGCAACGATTAAATCAATAGCCCCTTCTAACATTGGAATTTCGGCATTTTCAATATCACAAAACAGAAAATCTAATTTTTTAAGCGAAATATTTTGGGCTTCGTCATTTAGTGAGCATAGGTTAATTTTATCTTTACCATCATTGCTAACATTTGAATTTACGCAACTAGCAGATCCATTGGCTATAAAAGTAACTTGCTTAGAACTATTCCATAGCCCTTTTTCAATTAACTGAAATTTTTTAGAATCATCTAATTTTTTAGAATTTGAAATATCTAGTGAACTTGAGCCGAGTGGTTCAAAACCAAACAGTTTGATAAGTTTGGGGCAGTTTTCAATCATAAAAACAGCCTCTCCCCCATCGTAAACGCCACCTTGTACAGCATATTCTACAATTGAAAGATCAATAAAATCAAAATAGCTTACAGCGGTATTTTCAGGGTATAAAGATTTTAGATTATGGTGATCTTTAAATATTATACTAGGGATGCCGTCATCTGATGTTTTAATATAAGTTAAGGTAGAATTTATTGAGCGTGCATCGCAAAGATCTCCAAACAACCTTCTGTCATCTTCTGTTTCAAGCTTACTTGATATTTTATTTATTTTATCTTGAACTGAGGATAGATCTTTTGGAAAAAATACATATTTGAAGAATTTAGGCCATGCAAAAAAACCAAATTTCTTTATATTATTTGTATTAAGTACTTTTTGTATTTCAAGGAAATAAAGCGAGCAGACTATTGTTAAAGCAAAGTTGTCTTGTTGTTCTGCAAGTTCTTGCGGGGTAAGAATAGGTCTCTCAAGGAACTTTCCGGTTTTAAAGGTGTCAGCAAAAGCGGCAACCTTAACATCAGGCCTCATTGATTTTAGAAGCTTGTATGACTCTTCACCGCCCTGTCCAGTTCCATAAAGACAGATAGTAGCATTTAAAGGGATCTCATCAGGATGTATGTAGTTGATACTCGAAAAGTCCATATTATGATCTCCCTGTTAAATATAAAGTGTCATAGAGACATGATAAATATTTAATTAAAACAGCTTGCTAATAATATCGGAAATAGCTTGGTCAATCGATATGTATTAGATTATTTTCTCCAAAATTCAGGGACACAAAGGACAATAACGGTATAAATTTCAAGTCGTCCTAGGAGCATGCAGAAAATTAATGCCCACTTCCCTACTTCGGGAATATGAGAAAAGTTGTCAGTAGGTCCAACTGAGCCTATGCCCGGTCCGATATTGCCGATGCAGGCAAGTGATGCTGAAAATGCGGAAACGACGTCCACGCCTGTTGCCGCGACAACAAGACCGCAAATGACGAGAAGAGCTATCCAAAGAACCGCAAATCCAAGTATGTCATTCATTGTTTCAGGCTTAACAACCGTTTTGCCGAGCTTTACTCTGTTTACTGAGCGTGGGTGAATAATTCGGAATATCTCTTGGTAGGACTGCTTTAGAAGAAGCATGATGCGCAGGTGCTTCATACCTCCACTAGTTGATCCGGCACAGCCACCGAGAAACATACAAAAGAGTAGTAGTCCTTGCGCCAGCGCAGGCCAAATTTCATAGTCGGCGGTGGCATAACCCGTCGTACTCATAATTGAGGCAACTTGAAATGATGTATATCTGAATGTATCCGCAACAGTCTCGTAATCATTGGCAGCGTAAACCACGATTGTAACAATTACTGTGATTACGGCCGTTACAACACCAAAAAAGCGAAATTCAGGGTCACGCCATAATAGTAAAGGACGCCCTTTTAACATCTGGTAATGAAGGCTGAAATTTATTCCGGCAACTAACATAAAGAAAGTAATTACGTAATCAATATAGGCACTGTTAAAATAGGCTACAGAAGTATTTTTGGTAGAAAATCCGCCTGTTGCGAGTGTTCCGAAGGTGTGACAAAGAGCATCGAAAACATCCATACCACCAAACATAAGTAAGACAAATTCAATGCCGGAGAAAAGTAGATAAACTTTCCACAGTACTAGGGCTGTATCTTTAATGCGCGGCTTAAGCTTATCCGGCACTGGTCCGGGAACTTCTGCTTTATAAAGCTGCATACCGCCGACGCCGAGGAAAGGAAGAATAGCAAGCGAGAGAACAATAATACCCATTCCGCCTAGCCAATGAGTAAGACTGCGCCAGAAAAGTATTCCTTTCGCAACACTTTCAATATCATTCATTACTGACGAACCAGTTGTGGTAAAGCCTGATAATGATTCAAAAAAACAATCTACGTTGTTGGTGAAGACATCACCTAAATAGAATGGGAGTGAACCGAAAAAACCAGCCGCAACCCAGCCGAGTGCGACAATTGCCATCCCCTCTCTGTGACTTAGTCCTTTGTTCTCGTCTTTGCTGCGAAAACCATAGAAAAGCCCTAATCCACAAAGGCAAGAAATCACCATTGACTGGATTAAGGGCATTATGCCGGAGTCTTGGTAGTACAATGAAAATCCGAGAGGCATTATCATTGTAAGACCGACGCACAAAACGAGTGCTCCGATAATGTGCAGAACAACCTTCCAACGCATTAGTAATACTCCAACTTAGTGGTGAGAGCGTCTTCGATTGCTGAAATATTTTTGCGTGTTGAAATAATGAGCAGTCTGTCGTTCGGCTCAATAACCGTTAGACCTGTCGGGATGATAACTTCTTCGCCGCGCTGGAAGCATAGAATCAGAGTACCCTTCGGTAGATGAAGATCCATAATTGGTTTGCCTACGATTCCTGAGTTCTCTTGTGCAATAGCTTCAAGAGCTTCAGCTTCTTCCCCTTTAATGGAAACGGCAGAAATAACTTTACCTTGTCTGACAAAATGTAAAATAGAATTAATTGCGGAAAGTCTAGGGCAAACAAGATGATCAATACCAATCGGTTCAATCAGAGGAATGTATGCAAAATTACTGATGCGGGTAATTGTCTTGCGCGCTCCTAAATTTTTAGCGAGTAGGCAAGATAGAATATTCATCTCCTCATCACCAGTAACAGATATGACCATATCAAGGTCGCCGACATTCTCTTCTTTCAGTAAGTCTTGGTCCGTTCCATCGCCGTGTAAGACAATAATCCGGTCCAGATTCTCAGAAAGTTCAGCGCACCGTTCTGGGTCGCGGTCGAGAAGTCTTGTATGAAATTTTTTGTTATCGAGAGCTTGGGCAAGAAGAAGTCCAACGTTTCCGCCGCCAACTATAAGAACTTTACGAATTGGATCAGAAAGAATTCCAGCAAGTTTCAATAGTTTATCTTGCTGATCGCGAACACATGCAAAATAAACAATATCGCCTTCTTCAATTGTATCAAGACCACCAGGAATAATTAGTCTGTCTTCGCGTACTAAGGCCGCGATAACAACATCAACACCGCCGAGGTGTTCTTTGATGTTCATGAGTGTTACGCCAGTGAGCGGGCTTTCTTTCGGAAGCTTCACTCCGATAAGACGAACCTTACCGCCAACGAAGTCATTGATTTCGACGGCTCCGGGAACACTCATAACTCTTAATATGGATTCAACGACTTCTTCATCAGGATTAATAAGGGTATCAATTCTAAGATCACCTTCTGTAAACATCTCTGGATACTTTGTGTAGTCTTCATTTCTGATGCGAGCAAGTTTGATGATTTTTGGAGCGATGCGGTTCGCAAGAAAAGTAGAGATAAGATTGATCTCATCTTTATCAGTTACCGCTAGAAAAATATCCGCTTCTTGAACTCCGGCCTGTTCCAATATTTCTGGATTTGAGCCAGATCCAAGTATTGTCTGAACATCCAAAGTTTCAGAAACTCTGGTAAGAGCTTTTGAATTTTTGTCTATGACAACAACGTCTTTATTCTCACCGGATAGGCGGCGGGCAACATTAAACCCAACTTCACCGGCTCCAACAATTATAACCCTCAAAAGCTACTCCTCATCTAAAATCAAATAACACCTGAAAGCGAAAAAGTGAAAACACCTTGAAACCTGAAATTATTACGTCTTAATAGCCGAAATTCAGCAATATTGCCATCGACATTCTACTTAATAAATAGATCTATTTCAGTCAAACAGAAAAAGCCCGTTGCATTAAGCAACGGGCTTGATATTCTTTGCAAAAACAAGATGTTAAATGCGTTACGCCATCTTGTTGACTGCAGCGTGAAGACGAGAGATCCTACGTGCTGCACAACGTGCGTGGATTACTTTCTTTGTAGCTGCTGCGTCGAGAGTTGCTGTAGCTTTACGAAGAGTTGCTGAAGCAAGCTCAGTGTCGTTAGCTTCTACTGCTGCACGAACATCTTTTACAACATTTTTGATACGAGTACGTACCATGTTGTTGCGTGACTGACGAACGAGGCTCTGACGGTGTCTTTTGAGTGCTGATTTATGATTAGCCAAGGTATTTCTCCTGTATCTTAAATTTGTATTTCTTTCTCCGGACAGCCGGAGTTGCGTTCTAACAAAAACGGTCATTAACCAAAATCATTCGCTATTGTCAAGCTTTGATAGCACTTTTTAGTAATAAAAAATATAATAAAAGTTGAAAATAACAAGTGAATTATAAAAACGGACGACAGGTTAAACCTGTAGCGCGCCGAAATCGGCCAGTCTGCTCAATCTATCGACTAGAGCTTGGAGCAGATTAAGCCTATTAATTTTTAATGTTTCATCTTCGCTGATGACCATGACATTATCAAAAAAGTCATCCACGAATGGTCTTAATTCTCCAAGAATTCCAAAGAGATTCGTGAAGTCGTCATTATTCCAAAGTTCTTCGAAACGGGCCGCAGTATCATCGAGTTTGGTAGCAAGATCTTTTTCCTGTGGTTCTATAAGTTTTGCAACTTCGTAACCACCAGTTAAAACCAGACCTGCTTCACTACCCTGCTTTTTGATAATGTTGGATGCTCGCTTAAAAGTAAGCACCGCCTGTTCGAATCCATCTTCTTTCGCAAATTCAGATAAAGCTTCAACTCTAGCTTTAAGTGCAGTTACGTCTCTGAATCCGGCACCCAAAGCAGCGTCAACGACTCTTGTTTTATATCCCTGCCCAGTAAAGTAGGCACGGAGTCTGCTGGAAATGAAATCTCCAAGCTTTTCAAGAATCTCAGCTTTTTCAAGCTTCCATTTAATTTCCTTAGAATAACCTTCATAAGCAATGTCGAGTATTTCGAGGATGTCGACGCTTAATCCGTATTCCAGGATCATCCGGATAATACCAAGGGCTGCGCGCCTGAGAGCGTAGGCGTCGTTAGCACCGGTAGGTATTTTATTTAGACCAAAGCAGCCGACGAGCGTATCAGCTTTATCAGTCATGGAAATTATAGCTCCACCGAGGGTGGAAGGAACAGGGCTTTCTGGTCCGGCTGGAAGATACTGCTCGCTGATAGCTTTGCAGACAACTTCGTCTTCGCCGCGTTTAGCTGCGTAGATACCGCCCATAAGGCCTTGTAGTTTGTCAAATTCATTAACCATTTCAGAAACAAGGTCAGCTTTGGCAATTCTGCCTGCTCTGGCCATTTCGGTCTGCATGTCCGGGTCAACTTTTCCTGCTATCAGAGCGGCTAAGCGTTCCATCCTGCGGGATTTGTCACCCATGGTTCCAAGAGGTCCAAGGAATACAACATTTTCAAGCTTCTCAAGCCAGACACTGAATTCGGTATCAAGGTCTTTAGCCCAGAAAAAGCGACCATCTTCAAGTCTTGCTTTAAGAACTTTCTCCCAGCCCTTACGAACTAGTTCTATTTCTTTAGGAACAAGGTTCAAAGTACAGAGGAAGTGCGGAAGCAAGCCGCCGTCTTCTTTCTGAATACCGAAACATTTCTGATGGCTTTCCATGCTTGTAAGCAGAACTTCTTTTGGAAGTTCGAGAAAGGATTCATCAAAATTGCCGATGATAGGCATGGGGAGTTCAACAAGATTGCTGACTTCCTGAAGGAGGCTGTCTTTCCATACAACTGAACCGTTAAGCTCAGAAGCAAGTTTGTTGCCCTCTTCTTGTACCAATTCACCGCGTTTTTCGGGGGAAATGACAATAGAGCATTTTTCATCAATTATTTTGAAATAATCTGAAGCTGTCGGAACTTCAAATGGTCCGGGACCCATAACACGGTGACCGTATGTCAGGCGTCCAGAAGATAGCTCAGCCAGTTCAAAGTCAATAACGGTCTCACCGCATAGGCAAAGCAGCCAGCGCAGCGGACGACCGAAAGTGAAGTCTAGGCTGCCCCACTTCATCTTTTTAGGGAATGAAAGCTTTTTAATTGCTGTTAGGCAAATTTCTGGAAGAATATCTACTGTTTTAGCTCCACCGACAGTCTTTTTAGCTCCGAGATAATCACCTTTAGGGGTCTCAATGATATAAATATCTTCAAGAGTAATCCCTTGCGATTTTACGAAACCATCACAAGCTTTGGTTGGCTTTCCGTCAGCATCGTAAGCTATTCTTGCCGGAGGACCAGAGACTTCCTCTTCAACTTTTTTCTGATCAAGAGCTATGTCTTTTACAGATACAGTAAGTCTGCGGGGTGTTGCAAAAGCTTCAACTGACGCAGAGTCAATCATATTTTCGCTAAGCAGACTGCTGAATATATTTTTAATATCCTCACCCAAACGTGGAACGAAGCGGGCGGGCATCTCTTCAATACCTATTTCAAGTATAAAATCGGCCATATCAAATTCCGTTTTTTTTAATCGTTTTCAAGCATGGGGTAGTTCATTTCAGCGCGTTCTTCTGAGTAAAGTTTTGCCGCCGCTGAAGCCAAAGTACGCACTCTGCCTATATAAGTTGCACGCTCGGTAATGGATATTGCGCCGCGAGCATCAAGCATATTGAATGTATGAGAGCATTTTAGACAGTAGTCATATGCAGGGCGAGGAAGTCCTTCTTCGCACAGTCTCAAACTTTCAGCTTCATACTTATTGAAAAGGTCAAGAAGCATGGCCGAATCACTGAGTTCAAAATTATATTTGGAATTCTCAATTTCGTTCTGATGGAAGATCTGACCGTACGTAATCTTATCATTCCACATCAGGTCGTAGACTGATTCTACACCTTGTAAATACATACTAATTCTTTCGAGTCCGTATGTTATTTCGACGGTGACAGGGCTGAGGTCTATCCCCCCACACTGTTGAAAGTAGGTAAACTGAGTTACTTCCATTCCATTAAGCCAAACTTCCCAGCCTAGCCCCCAAGCACCCAGTGTTGGAGATTCCCAGTCATCTTCGACAAAGCGGATGTCGTGAGCTGCCTGGTCTATCCCAAGGGCTTCAAGGCTCTTGAGGTATAGGTCCTGAACATTGTCAGGAGATGGTTTTAAGACAACCTGAAACTGGAAATAATGCTGAAGCCTATTCGGGTTTTCACCATAGCGTCCATCTGTAGGACGACGGCAAGGTTCGACATAAGCAGCATCCCAAGGTTCAGGACCGATCACTCTGAAAAAGGTTGATGGGTTGAATGTTCCGGCACCTACTTCAATATCTAGGGGCTGAACCAAACAACAACCGTAATCAGACCAAAAGTTCTGTAACGTAAGTATAACATTCTGAAAATTCATTAAAATCCTCACATCTAGAAAAAAACTACACTTTCTATAGATTCATTATTAACAATTATACGCTGTGTATAAAGTCAAAAATGTCCGACTTATCAACAAATAACAACAGACTTTATTTAGACTTTATCAATATTTTATTATTTGAAAAAATCTAAAACAAAATGCAAATCAGTCTAGCCTACCAAATTAAGATTAGACTGTGAGCATTACTAAATTTTTCTATAACTACTTCCTTCCCAAACTAGGCCCATATGATAAGCCATGAATCTGTCCATGACTGCAAAGCATTCCTGCCTGATTTCATATGGGATGTTCAGAGACATCCAGTTCGCAGGCCCGGTATCCTGAATCCATGCCAGCGTACGAATCGTTCCGGAGCTGACAGTGTTCCCTCGCCTGCCGCTATCGCAGTCAGAGCAGATTATACCACCCTTTTCCACATCAAATACTACAGGACGAGAGCTGAAAAGAGGTTTGCCGCATAGTGAGCAAATTGTAAAGTCTGGATTGTACCCTTGTTCGAATGCAACCTTCGCTCTAAAAAATAACGGGAAAAAATCATCAGGCTCTGACTCTTCAATAGCATCAAGAGTTGCAGATAAAAGATCATATACTCTGCGACTACTTTCTTTCTCTGTTCCAGCTGATTCAATAAATTTTAAACAATTTGCCGCAAGCCCCATTTTACGAATATCTGTTCGTATTCCGGGATAACTTTTCATCAGGCTTCCTTCTTTAAGGACCTGATATGCTCCAGTCTTATTGCTTTCAATTTTGAAGAGAACCATCGAGAAAGGTTCTAAACAGCCACCGAATCTTTTCCGGCTTCTACTGCCGCCAAATGCGAAAGCTGTTTGCACACCTCTTGAGGCTGATAAAAATCTCACCCAGAGGTCATTTTCTTTAAATTTTCCTGTTTTAAGAATTAAAACTTTTTCTGTTGTTTCCATTTTTTAAGCACTGAAATTTCTATTCAGAAACAGGGAAATCAACAGTTTTTACTTTACCTTCAACAGCATTGAAAACGAAAGGTTTGCCGTTGTATGTAACATCAACTCCGCCGCCATTACCAAATTTTATCTTTAAGCTTTTGTCGTATGAAAGCAGCAGTGATTGTGATTTGTTAAGAACATACTCACTGCTTTTGCCATCAATTGAAACTTTAAGCCAGCAAGCCTGATTTGGCTTTGCTGTAATTACTACATTATTTCCCTGTACTTGTGCTACAGGAGTTGTAGTCGCTTCCTCTTCAGGAACTATTACGACTTCTTCAGCTTTAACTTCCTCGACAGCCTGAGCTTCAGTAGCAGCTTCCTGTTCTGACTCCTCGGCTTGAGTTTCAACTACAACTTCAAGCTCCTCACTATCCGCTTCAGAATTAGTTGCAACCTCGGGAGCTTCTTCAACTACAACTTCAACCTGATCGGTCTTACCAAAATCGAGTAAAGCATTGTCGTGCAGGTAATAAATAAATCCTGCTAAAACTCCAATCAAAACTAAAATCATCAATATAGATGCAAATGAAGATCTACTCGATTTTACTGAATAATCTTTTTGTGCTGAGTTGTTCTGATCAAAGCTGTTTTGCAAACTTTCTTCAGGCTCTTCATCGACAGAATAAAATTTCGAAAATTCTTCACCGATTTCTTCAGAATTAAGGCCTAGAACTTTCGCATAGTTCTTTATAAAACCTTTAGCGTACACCGGGTGAGGAAAATCTTTTTTATTGCCATCTTCAATAGCATATACATTCACTCGGCTAATTTTAGTAAGCTCCATGATCTGTTCTATGGTAAATCCTTGACGTTCTCTTTCCGCTTTTAGTCGGGAACCAAGCTCTTTTAAATCCATAAGGCCCTCGTATAATATACTGGCTGCTTCGATCAAAGATAAAAATCTTTGAAGTTGTTTTTTACAACAGGTTTTTTTTTAAAAAAACACAAAAACGTCCGCTAACCGTTCTCCCCGAAAAAAACTTTTACTTAATTTGAATTACCGCTTTTTCTCTAAGTTTTTTTATATAATCAGCAAAGACAGCGTCTTGCTTTTCCCGGTAAAGACGATCATAAATCTCATCTCTATTTTCGGCAAAAGTGTCTTCTTCATTTTTTGCATATGAATCAAGTTTAAGCAGCGCTAATGAAGTTTGAACTTCAAATGGCTGACTTATGTCACCAACCTTAAGTCCGGTTAAGGCGTCGTGCCAGGTTTTTGCGAGATCTCCCCATTCTAACACTCCAAGATCTCCACCTGATCCAGCACCGGGGCCGGCCGTATACTTATCTGCCGCTTCTTCAAATGTGATTTCACCTGAAATGATTTCTTCTCTGATTTTTTCTGCTGAAATATCTGAGGGGAAAAGAATTAATTTCAGATGAACACTTTGATTTTCTTCAGCCTCTTGAACTTTAGTGCTGTTCCATACGGCCTTAATTTCTTCCTCGGTAACAACAACTTTGTTTTTGACTTTGAAGGAAAGAAGTCTGTGTTTACGAATGTCTTTGCGCAATCCATCTTTAAATTCTTCGAGAGTTGTTTTTTGCAGTTTCAGCTGACGGTTGAACTCCTCATCATCAAGATTGCTGGAGCTTTTAATTCGATTAACTTCACCTTCAATATCTTTATCTGAAACAGTAACTTTTAGCTTTTTAGCTTCCTGATCAATAATCATCTCATTAATAAAACGATGAAGTATTTGCGCCCTAATGTTCTTAACCTGTTCTTGTTCAACTGCAGAAAGACTCTTTCCGCTAAATTGTTTCAAAATAGGAGCCATTTTAGCGTTCATCTCATACATTGTAACGATGTCGCCATTAACAACAGCGACAACGCCGTCTACAACTTTTTCTTCTGCTTTCGCAAAAGAACCTGTAAAACAGGCTAAAGCGATTAAAAAACTAATAACTATACGCTTCAATTGATAACTCCCGTAAATATATGAAATAAATAAATATTTATCAAATTATAACAAGATAAAGCTATGCAGATTTTTGCCACAGTCTTATCCATACACCATGACTAACTAAACTCTTTCATCGAAGTATGCAAGATTAGTAAAAAGAACTAATAATTACTCTGTTTGTGCATTTTTATCTTCGGTTTGAACGGCTTCTTTGCTCTGCTCTCTGGGTAGTAACTTTTTGCTGATTTTTATTTTTGAAGCAGCTATTTTTTTCTTCAACCACAATTCAAACTTGTCATCTAATTTTTTTTCAAGCAGAACTTTTTCAACAGCAGAGTATGCTTGAAGTGGTGTTAGTAAGGTTGCGCTTTTCTTTTCTTTAAGTATCAAACAGATAAATTCTCTTTCCTGAGCTATAATAGGACTTGCTTTGCCTGGTTCTAATTCTTTAACAAACGATTCCCACCCAGCAGGAAGTTGATCGTTTCTAATCCATATCTCTCTGACGGACACCTGTTTGAAACGGCTAGATATTTTATCAGGGGAAACACCTTTTCTGTATAATTCTACACCCTTGGAAACTAAATCACGACTAAATCCTTTAATCATTATGAATTGATATCCGGCTGATATGTAAAAGTCAGATAAGTGTGTGCGGTAGTAATCTTCCGCTTCTTTGTAGTCAATTTTGATTTCGGGGCGAAGAATCTGGCTGAAAAACTTATCCATTGCCAGTTGGTATCTGAGCTGTCTGCGCCACGAATTAAGGTCAATGTATTCCTCAATTAAAATTTGCTCGAAAGCTCCTTCTGGGTAATCCGAGCGAACTTCATCTTCCGCTTCTTTCAGTTCCTGATCGGAGACAGGTACATTACGCTCCTGAAGTTCTTGCGTAACAAGCTCTTGAACAATTATATCGCCAAGAATTTGCCCATACTCACTCCTGACTTGATTTACAGAAGGGACAAAACCGGCACTTCCATCATGCATCAGATCATATTTATAATCTAACTGTGTAAGATATATGGGTTTACCGTTCACACGTGCAATTATGCCAGGTTCTTCGCTTTTGTCCTTACATCCTGAAATCAGTAGCAACGTTAATAGTAGGAAAATGATTGTCTTTTTCATAAATAAATTCCGCATATAACTAATATAATTTAAGTTTTGTCGACTAACACTTCAAGGTCTTTACAAATTTTATTAAGCCCTGGAGCTATTTCAGATCCTTTGTCAAACCTGATTTCAAGGCTGGCTGGTGGCTTCAAGCGCGCTGAATTTTTCGGATCTCCGATCCAGCCTATAAGTTTAGCTGGATCTACAGGGTTTTTACTTTCTTCCCATGTTAGTACCACTCGAGCCGGAAATAGGTCTGCTCTTGTTACGCCGAGTCTAGCTAATGTCTTTTTGAGGTACAGCACAGTTATGAAGTTTTCGACTTCCTCTGGGAAATGCCCGAATCTATCTTTAATCTCGGCTGAAAGCTCTTCGATTCGAGCTTCATCTATGGCGGATGAAAGTGCTCTGTAATACCTGAGTCTTTCTCTGGCATCAGGAACAAAGTCTTCCGGTAAATGGGCTTTAAATACAAAATTCATTTCAGGATCTGAAGCAATGGTGCTGTCATCTCCTTTGATTCTACGTACTTCTTCGTCAAGCATTTCCAGAAACAGGTCAAGCCCAACTTTAGCCATTTGTCCCGATTGAACTTCACCGAGAATGTTTCCGGCCCCGCGCAGTCTAAGGTCTTCCATAGCAACTTTAAAGCCGGCCCCTAAATAGTCCAACTGCAGAATAATCTGCATGCGCCGTTTAGCCTTCTCGGTTAATGAATCGAGGGACGATACAACGAAATATGCGTAAGCCTGTCTAGTGCTTCTCCCTACCCTTCCTCGTAACTGATATAGCTGACCAAGTCCGAACATCTGAGCTTGATCTACAATTAATGTATTGGCATTCGGGAAATCAAGGCCGGATTCGATAATTGCGGTCGCGATAAGAATATCCAGCTCTTTGTGCCAAAATTTATGGATGGTATCTTCCAGATTCTTTTCAGACATCTGACCGTGAGCCATACCTACTGTTGCATCTGGTGCCAGTTTTTTTACAAACTCAGCTACCCTATCAAGGCCCTGTACTCTGTTATGGACCCAGAAAATCTGTCCGCCCCTTTCCAGTTCGCGCTTAACTACAGACGCAAGCATTGCTTCGTCACGTTCGATCAATGCTGTTTCTACTGGTTTACGGTCAACAGGCGGAGTTTCAATGGTACTCAGGCTTCTTACACCGGATAGTGACAACTGTAAGGTACGTGGAATTGGTGTAGCAGTTAGCGTAAGAGCATCAATGTTTTTACGCATTTCTTTGATGCGCTCTTTGTGACGCACTCCAAAACGCTGTTCTTCATCAAGTATAAGTAATCCGAGATTCGGAGCTTCAACATCTTTAGATAGGACTCTGTGTGTTCCTATAAGGATATCAACTTTACCCGCTGACAACTCTTCCAAAACCCTTTTTTGGCGGGTTTTAGTGACGAACCTGCTGAGCATGCCGACGTTGACCGGAAATCCTTCCATGCGCTGCACAAATGTCTGGTAATGCTGTTCTGCCAAAACAGTTGTAGGACAAAGTAATATAACCTGCTTACCGTCTAAAACTGCTCTAAATGCAGCTCGGAGTGCCACTTCTGTTTTACCGAATCCGACATCGCCACAAACAAGTCTGTCCATAGGTTCAGGACTTTCCATATCCCTGAACACATCTTGGATAGCTTTTTCCTGATCAGGTGTTTCTTCAAATCCGAAAGTACTTTCAAATTCCCAGTACATGTCATCCAGAGGCCCATATGCGTACCCTTTGGCAACTTTGCGGTATGCATACATTTCGACAAGTTCACCGGCAATTTTTTCAATAGCCTTACGCGCTTTTTCACGGGTTTTGGACCAGCGTGTTCCGCCTAGTTTATCTAAAACACTACATGAACCTTCCGGTCCTTTATATTTTTGGACAAGATTAAGCCTGTCGACCGGAACATATAGCTTGTCGTCAGAATCGAAGTACAACACTAAATAGTCGTTTGTAACGTCACCAACTTTAAAGTGATGTAATCCTCCGAAACGCGATAATCCATAGTCCCGGTGAACAAGCAGATCTTCTGGCAGTAAGTCTTCGTAACTTGTCATTCCCTCGAAGGCTTTGTCTCTGATGCGGGTTCCTTTGGCGGCTTCGGGTTGAAGCACGCCCTCACCGAGCACCATAGTCTGGTTCCATTCAAGTTCCATCCCGTTTTTAAGGGGAGAAATGAGAGCGTAAATTCCTTTATTCAGCGGGGAATATTCTGTAGAAATTGAAAGTTGTTCAGATTCAATGAGAGATAGAAATTTTTTGCGAGATCTATCAGTTCTGAAGCTAAGCACCGTCTGGAATCGTTCATAATTCCACTCTTTAAGTGCAGCCACAAGCGCAGCCCAAGGTCGTTTCATCTGCTCCGGCTTCCAAAAAATATCAGAAAATGCGGTAAGCGATCTTTCAGGCAGATCTATCCCGTCTTTCTCACGCCCGATAACTAGATCTTCGTACACAATTTGGCGTTCGCCCTGCCATGTTGATCTAGCCTTTTCTTCGTTCCAGCAAATTGTGTTTATAGGCCATTTACAGCCTGCGTGAGCTGATTTGTCATGTAGAAAAGTTTTCCAGCCATATTCATGATCTTTAAGCCTGAGTCTTAAATTTGAGGCGGATGAAAGCACCCATACGGCTTTTTTAGATAAAAATGATTTTAGATCAGTACAATCAGGATAAAAGAGTCCGGGCCAGATCATTCCATCTGCGTTACCAACTTTTTCATGAAGATTTGAATGTCCTTCTGCAGAAATTTCACCGGTCGTTTTAAGGTGGTCCCAAAGATCGGCGGCAGCATCGATGTTGTCACCTGTCAGCATGGCTGGTGCTACGGGGAGTAAGGTTACTTCATCGAGATCAGCTTTGGAACGCTGAGTAGAGGGATCAAAAACGCGTATTTCTTCAATGATATCACCGAAAAATTCGATCCTTATGGGTAGATCATAACCCGGAGCGTATATATCTAAAATGTCTCCGCGCATGGACATTTCGCCATAGCCGGAAACAAGTTTAGTGCGTGAATAGCCCCACGAAACGGCCTGCTCAATGAGCATTTCCGGGTCCATTTCTTCGCCTTTGGAAAGATTGATATAATTATTTTCGAGTATTGAGGGGGCTGGCCATTTCGGTAGCAGATTATCAACAGTCATCAGTACAGACTGTTTACCTCCACGGGTCAAAGCATGTAGCGCAGCCCATCTATCTGCCCACTCGGAAGCGAGAGGAGATTTTGACAGATACGGTGGAAGGAAAACCCAGTCTCTTTCCCAAGCAGGTATAACTTTACCTTTCTGGTCACGGTCGTTGCGGCTGAATAGTGTGATTAACGCTTTCAGTTCTGCATATTCACGAGCTCCCGGCGCAACCATGACAACAGATTGTCCGCGGGAATGCAGATTGTGCGCGGTGAACGCCTGTGTTCCGGGGCCACTTTTAAAAACTCGTGCAGTAGTTCCGCTTCCGGTTGCAAAAGCGGTTAATTCGGACGGTAACGACAATTTAGCTCCAAAAAATTATTATAAAAAAGAAAACCGTCCTCCCGATAATTCAGGGGACGGCTTTTTTTTGCAGAGAAACAGTTCTGTTGTCCAGTAAATAGACGTTTAATCGTAGATTAACTGGTAACAGACTCATAAATTCAATCGTATTCAGAAACAACCACATGCTTAAGATAAGTTTGCAGTGTCCTGTACCTCTTTTAAATTCTAGCTAAACCTGTGCAAGCAATTCCTGTTCATCGTCTGAAAGGAGCCTGTTAAGATCAAGCAGAATAAGAAGTCTGTCTTCAAGTTTACCAACTCCGCTGATGTATTCAGACTCGAGCCCTGAAACAACAGGTGGTGGTGGCTCAATTGTATTTGCCGGAATCCTGAGAACTTCTGAAACAGAATCAACCACAAAACCGATTATCATATCAGTAATTTCAATAACGATAATACGAGTGTGCTGATCATGTGCTCTAGTCTCAAGACCAAATTTGCTTCTTAGGTCAACAATAGGAATAACCTTACCGCGAAGGTTAATTACCCCTTCAACAAATACAGGTGCTCTTGGAACTTTGGTTATTTCCATAGTTCGAATAATTTCCTGAACCGCCAGAATATCAACTCCGAACTCTTCTTCGGCAATACTGAAGGTGACTAGCTGGATTAGTTCATCATCAAGCTTGATTTCATCTTCTTCCATTCCTGCCCCCTGATAGTTGCTATTGTAATGCATGATCAAAATTGACCATGAAAAAAGTTATTCTTATCAACAAACTGTTCTTATTAATTCGGTATATTATTATTCATCTGGAATATTTGCAAGCTAATCATAAACTTATTACATAATTCATCAAAAATTTTTTTCTACTAAAAATTGACTAGTCACGTATAAATGACTATCTAGTCATCTGACTGAAATAAAAATCATCAATTAGGCGAAGACTCAGGAGGGTATGAACTCGCATGGCTCAGTTTTCCCCAACGGATAATGTTACTTTGGAAGATCAAATTAAATCATTAGCAAATGATGAATTGCTTGATTTCTGGGAAGAAACCCAGTTTCTAGCTAAAATGTTGAATCAAGAAAACCAAGAAGAAGTTCCATACAGTCCAGAATACGAACGGTTAATTTTACAGGAACTGCAACTCAGATCTTGTATGAAATCTTTATCACCTTAGAAAATAAAAAGCCCGCTTAAAGCGGGCTTTTTATTTATGAGCATAAATTTCGGCTAATCTAAATTGCCAACAGGTCTGCGTCCTACACTGAAGTAAGCAAAACCGTTGCTGCCGAGGTATGACGGATCGTAAAGATTTCTTCCGTCAAAAATAACAGGCGCAAGCAGCGCTTCTTTAACTTTATCAAAATCAGGATTTCTGAACTGGTTCCAATCGGTCACAACTGCTACAGCATTGGCGCCCTCAAGCACTTCATACTGGTTGTGTACGATTTCCACTAGATCATTATCACGTAGAAGCTCTTCTGCTTTCGTGTGAGCTACTGGATCAAAAGCTTTAATCTTCATTCCGGCCTCAGTCAGCTCGGTGATGATGGATAAAGCGGAAGATTCTCTCATGTCATCAGTATTTGCTTTGAATGCAAGTCCCCATATTGCAAGGGTCTTTCCTTTCACTCCGCCCTGAGGTTCGAAGTAATCCAAGATCTTGCGGGAAAGCATTTTCTTCTGTCTGTTGTTAACAGAATCAACGGCTTCGATGAGTTCAGGTCGTGCGCCGACTTCTTTAGCAGTGTTGATCAGGGCTTTCACGTCTTTAGGGAAACATGAACCGCCATATCCTACGCCCGGGTATATGAAATAGTAACCGATGCGATGATCTGAACCAATGCCGAGTCTGACTTCACGTACATTTGCCCCAACTTTTTCACAGATTCCTGCCATTTCATTAATAAATGAAATTTTTGTAGCAAGCATGCAGTTTGCGGCATATTTTGTCATTTCCGCACTTCTTGTTCCCATAAAGATCATTTTTGATCTGCTGCGGGCATATGGTGCGTATAATGTTTCAAATTCTTTGCAGGTTGCTTCTTTTTCAGTTCCCACAACAACTCTGTCTGGTTTCATAAAGTCGCTGACAGCATCGCCTTCTTTAAGGAATTCAGGGTTGGATGCGACATCAAATTCAAGATCAAGTCCGCGTTTATCAAGTTCTGCTTTAACTATTGCGCGAACTTTATCAGCGGTTCCGACTGGAACTGTCGATTTATCAACGATAATCTTGGATTCTGTCATGGTCTGCCCTACTTCGCGGGCAACAGCTTCAACATATTTCAAGTCGCAACTACCGTCTGGGTTGCAGGGAGTCCCGACAGTAATGAAAATAAAGCGGGCTTTGTCCAGACCTTCTTTAAGGTTGGTAGTGAATAAAAGTCTTTTATCTTCATAGTTTCGCCTAACCAGATCTTCAAGACCAGGTTCAAAAATATGAATCTTACCTTCTTTGAGAGTTTTGATAACGTCAGGATTTACGTCTACACACCACACGTGGTTTCCCATTTCGGCAAAACAGGCAGCACTGACCAATCCTACATAACCAGTTCCTACTATACATATGTTCATTAGCTATTCTCTTCTTGATTACTTTACGTTTAAAAAAACCGTCACTAACAGGACGGTCAAAAAAGTCAAATTATTTAGACCTGAGCCTGTTACTTGCAATCGGATATAAAGGCGATAACGCCATTGTAATTTTAATGTCAATGTCAAGTGTGTGTTTAACGATATGACAGTTGCCATCAAAGTCCAATGACTATATCCTCGACTGATAACGCCGGATAAATTCTGTGATTTAAATTTATAAAATATTCGGTTTAGTTAATAAGTTAAAATTATCGGAGGATATAAATATGCCCCTTTTATGCGTTAATGTTGATCATGTTGCTACCGTCAGGCAGGCTAGGCTTGGTACTGAGCCGGACCCTGTTGTTGCGGCTGCAATGTGTGAACTTGCCGGTGCTGCTGGAATTATCATGCATCTGCGTGAGGACAGAAGACACGTTCAGGATCGTGATATCGATCTTATCAGCCAGACTATTCAAACAAAATTTAATTTTGAAATGGCTGCAACTGCTGAGATGCAGACTATCGCACTTAAAATTAATCCTGCCACTGTTTGTCTTGTTCCTGAGAAAAGAGCAGAACTAACAACTGAGGGCGGGCTTAATTGCGTTGGTCAGGAAGAAAGATTTATAAAATATCTCACTCCTCTTCATGCTGCAGGTGTTCGCTCAAGTTTATTTATTGATGCAGATCCTGCTCAGATTAAAGCTTCACATAAAATTGGCGCAGAATATGTAGAAATTCATACAGGACATTTTGCCGATGCTAAAAATAGAACCGAGCAAAAAACTGAACTTGCTCGCATAATTGACGGCATAAAAATGAGTCAGGATCTGGGTTTGAAGGTAAATTTGGGTCACGGTCTGAATTACACAAATATTCTCGACTTTGCTGAAGTTGAAGGGATTTGCGAATACTCAATCGGGCATTCAATTATGGCCCGTGCAATTCTTGTGGGAATTGATAGAGCTGTCAAAGATATGGTCGAAATAATAAGAACTTTTGCGGATTAAAAATGATAGTAGGTCTTGGAATAGATATTACCGAACTTAATAGAATAGAAAGCTCGCTGGAGAAATTCGGCGAGCGTTTTTTGCAGACTTTTCTTACTGATGAAGAAATTAAATTTGTTCCAGAAAAAAAATCTGTTCCGCACCTTGCCGCCCGTTTTGCTGCAAAAGAAGCGGCGGTAAAAGCCTTGGGAACTGGTTTTTCCTTGGGTATCACTTTTAAAAGTGTTGAGATTTTTAATCTCGAATCAGGCGCTCCGCTTCTAAAGTTTAATGGAAAGGGGCTTGTGAAGGCTGATGAAATGGGTGTAAAAAACATACTCATATCCATAACACATGGGCGAGACACTGCTGCGGCTGTTGTAATTCTTGAAAAGTAACATACGAGGGTAACCAATGTTTTCACCGCTTCCCACACCACTGCAAATGAACGGATGGGACCGTGCCGCGATAAATGAAATAGGTATTCGTGGCGAGATCCTTATGGAAAATGCTGCTCGTGAAGCTGTTGCCACTCTTCTTTCTGAGTTCGGCCCAGTTGAAAGCAAAAAAATACTGATCATTGCAGGCTCTGGGAATAACGGTGGTGATGGCTTTGTCATGGGACGGCAGCTTGCAGATTTAGGTGCAGACGTTTTAATCATGCACACCGCGCCTAAAAATAAATACAAAGGTGATGCTTTATATCATCTTAAAGTTGCAGTTAAAGCTGGAGTCCAGCTTAAATTTTTCCGTGCAGCGGATAAAGTTTCCCTGCCCAAATCAGATATTATTATAGATGCCCTGCTCGGTACGGGTTTTGATAATGAACTTAGGCCTTTTGCACAATTGATAGTAGAAGCTATCAACTTAAAAAAAGATGAATCCTATATTTTTTCTGTCGATGTACCATCTGGTTTAAATGGTCTCACGGGAAAGGTTCATACTATAGCTGTTAAGGCTCATGCTACGGTTACGTTTGAGGCCGCAAAAGTTGGGCTGGTTTTGCCGGAATCTAAAGCTTACACTGGAAAGCTTATTGTTCGGCCAATCGGGATTCCTGATTATGTTAAGAAGGCTCACCCTGTTGATCACTTTTTAATGAACAATAAAATTTTTGAGATTATTCCCGCTTTAACTCCGGGCATGCATAAAGGAACATCTGGTCATGTTCTGATTATCGGAGGAGCACCAGGGATGACCGGGGCTTTGGAACTTGCCGGTCTTGCCGCAATACGATCCGGGGCTGGATTAGTTACTCTCGGCTGCCCTTCCGGGCTAGCTTCTGAGGTGAGTGCGTTCATGCCGGAACTGATGACTATGGCGCTTGGTTCCGGTGATCATTGGGATGATCAAGCAATTAAAGATCTACTCCCGGTGCTTAAAGACTATGATGCATTAGCTATCGGCCCGGGGCTGGGTAGAACTGAAGGGGCGATGAATCTGGTCGAAGCTATCGTTTTAGCAGACCACCCTCCGGCAATATTTGACGCAGATGCGCTGTATGCATTGTCTAAGCGGACGCACCTTTTGCCGTTGGTTAAGGAGGATACAATTTTTACTCCACATCCCGGCGAAATGGGTCGGCTTGTTAATAAGAGCATTCCCGAAATTGAGTCCGCGCGTATAGAAACAGCGCATAAATATGCGGTTTCAAAGAAAGTGGTTATGGTTCTTAAAGGAGCTGGCACAATTGTCGGTTGTCCTGATGGAAAAACCATGATCTCACCGATTTGCGCCCCGAATCTTGCTGCGGCGGGGTCAGGTGATATTTTAGCAGGTATCATCGGAGCATTGCTTGCAAAGGGAATTCACGCTATGCAAAGCGCATGTATGGGTGTATACTTACACGGAAAGTGTGGGTTATATCTAAATAAAAAATTTCCGCACAGAGGCAATATCGCAACTGAAATTGCTAATAGTATTCCAGAAGTTCTTAAGGAGGAATTATGCTAACAGCTAAAGACATTATGACATCCGGTGCTCTTACCCTTACGCCTGAAACTGAAGTTGTTGTTGCCGCGAAGTTGCTTCTTGAGAAACATTTGAACGGGGTTCCTGTTGTTAACTCAAAAGAAGAACTCGTTGGTGTAATCTGCCAGAGCGACCTAGTTGCTCAACAGAAAAGCCTTTCAGTGCCATCATTTTTCACCATATTGGATGGCTTTATTTCATTGTCATCAAGTGATGATCTTGAAAAAGAAATTAATAAAATATCAGCTACTAAGGTTGAACAAGCCATGACTCCTAACCCTGTAACTATAACACCTGAAACAAGCATTGAAAAAATTGCTGACCTGATGGTTGAGAAAAAGCTTTATACCCTACCTGTTGTTGAAGACGGGAAACTTATAGGCGTGGTCGGTAAAGAAGATGTTTTAAAGGTTCTTACTAAAGCTAATGGTTAAGAATCAGTTCATTATTAATTTGCCAGACGTGGAATCGACCCTTAAATTCGGTTCTACGCTGGCAGATTTTTTTAAAAATAAGAAAGAATTCGTGCCTATTTTCCTAAATGGAGACTTGGGAGCGGGGAAAACAACATTTGTTCGAGCGTTGGTAGAATCTTTTCCGGGTGCTGAAAACGCAGAAGTTAGCAGTCCTAGTTTCAATATTCTTAATATTTACCCTACAAATCCTCAGGTTGAGCATTTTGATCTCTATAGATTAGAAGGTCAGTGCCCTGATGATGAATTCTTTGATTTACTGAACAATAAAAAAACTTTGACAGTAGTGGAGTGGATTCAGTATCTCAGAACTGAATTTTGGCCCGATAGTGCCCTACTCTTCACTTGGAAAGATGCCAAGGCCGGCAGAAAGATTGAGTTGACCGTTCATGGACCAACAACTCCCCTCCTAGAAGAGATATTCACTTTTCTTAAGTCATTCTAAGATTTACGTTTAATAAATATGGTAAGGAGATAATGTTCAAATGAACATCGTAGTACAAAAATTCGGTGGAACTTCAGTTAAGAACCTCGAATGCATGAAGCAGGTTATGGGAAAAGTTTTGGTTCCTTACGAGCAAGGCAGCAAAGTTATTGTTGTTTTGTCCGCAATGTCCGGGGAAACTAACAGGTTGATCTCATTAGCTAATGAATGGTCTGAAACGCCTGATCTAGCGGAGATGGACTCTCTTGTTTCAACAGGTGAACAAGTTTCAACAGCTTTGTTTGCAATGCTCCTTAAAGATAAAGGCATTAAAGCCCGCTCTCTTTTGGGTTTCCAAATGCCGATTAAGACGAACACGTCTCATTCCCGCGCACGAATTTTAGATATTGATAGCGATGAAATTCTTCGCCTTCTAGAGAAAAACGATATTTTAGTTGTAGCAGGATTTCAGGGCTGCACGGAAGAGAGACGAATTACAACGCTGGGGCGCGGTGGTTCTGACACCTCTGCAGTTGCTATGGCGGCGGCTGTTGATGCTGATGTCTGCGAAATATACACTGATGTTCCCGGCGTGTTTACCACCGATCCTAATATCTGTTCTCAGGCCCGTAAGCTCGATACGGTTTCGTATGATGAGATGCTGGAGATGGCCAGCATGGGAGCTAAGGTCCTGCAAATTAGATCTGTTGAGTTTGCTAAAAAATATAATGTAAAAGTTCATGTTCGCTCTACTTTCAGCGATGAAATTGGAACATACGTTACTCAGGAGGATGAAAATATGGAATCAGTAATGGTTTCCGGCATTGCATATGATAAGGATCAGGCTCGCGTTACTCTAGCAAAAGTGCTCGATAAACCGGGGGTTTCCGCAACTCTATTTACTCCTCTTGCTGAAAACGGAATTCTTGTGGACATGATTGTTCAGAATCCTAGTCGTGATGGTCGTACTGATATGACTTTCACCATTCCTAGGGCTGATCTTGAAATTACTCTTGAAGTTCTTGATAGAATCAGCGTTGAGATGGGTGCTGAAGAAGTTCTTTATGATCAAAACGTATGTAAAGTTTCTGTCATCGGCGTTGGAATGCGGAATCATTCTGGTGTTGCTGCAAAAGCGTTCCAGGCTCTGCGTGATGAAAATATCAATATCTTGATGATCAGCACCTCTGAAATTAAAATTACATGCCTCATTGAGGAAAAATATAGTGAACTTGCCATCAGAACGCTCCACAACACGTTCGGGCTTGATAAAATCGGGTCTGAAGAAAATATGCTGTAATAAATTATGACTATAAAAATATATGATACTACTCTGCGTGATGGAACTCAAAGTGAAGAGATAAATTTAAGCGTACAAGATAAAATACGTATAACAATTAAGCTCGACGAACTTGGCGTGCATTACGTTGAAGGTGGATGGCCTGGATCTAATTCCACAGATAAAGAATATTTCGAGGAGATTAAGAATTATCACCTCGAAAATGTTAAAGTTTCAGCGTTTGGCTCTACTCATAATACACGGATGAAGGCTGAAAATGACCCGAATCTGGCCGCTCTTGTTGAGTGCGGAGCTAAGGTTGTTACCCTCTTTGGTAAAAGCTGGGATTTTCACGCGACAAACGCTCTCGGTGTTAGCTTAGACCGCAATATTGAACTCATCAGCAATAGTATCGGATTCATGCGCAAACATGTTGAAGAGCTGTTTTTTGATGCGGAACATTTTTTTGATGGATTTAAAGATAACCCACAATTTGCTCTTTCATGCCTTAAAGCTGCACATGATGCGGGGGCTGATGTCCTTGTGCTGTGTGACACCAATGGAGGCACGCTTCCAAATGAAGTGGCCGAAGCTTGCAAAGAAGTACTTTCTAATATTCCAGGATGTAACATTGGGATTCATACTCATAATGACTGTGAGCTTGCTGTAGCAAATGCCCTTACGGCGGTTAGTAATGGCGCTGTGCAGGTTCAGGGTACTATGAATGGCTATGGAGAACGTTGTGGTAATGCAAACCTCTGCTCCATCATTCCTAACCTTGAACTCAAGATGGGTTTTGACACTATCGGTAAAGAAAATTTGATTAAGCTTAAGAGCGTTTCAAATTACGTTACTGAAATTGCAAATTTACGCCCGTTTCTTAGACAGCCTTACGTTGGAGCTGCGGCTTTTGCTCACAAAGGCGGCGTACATGTTAGCGCAGTAATGAAAGACTCAAAAAGCTATGAGCATATCGAACCTATTTTGGTCGGTAACGATAGACGGGTTTTGCTTTCTGATCTTTCAGGTAAAAGTAATATTCTCTATAAAGCTAAACAGTTCGGTTATGATCTTGATAAAAATGATCCTGCTGTAAAAACAATCCTTGCAGATATTAAAGAACGCGAAAGCATCGGTTTTGAATATTCTGCAGCTGAAGCTTCATTTGAATTGCTGTTCTTTAAAGCAATGGGCTGGTCTAAGCGTTACTTTGAGTTCATCAACTTTTTTGTTGTCGATGCTAAACGTAAGGAAGATAACGAGCCGTTTTCCGAAGCAACTGTGATCGTCAAAGTTCATGGAGAGGAAAATCATACGGCAGCATCCGGAGACGGGCCTGTTAATGCTCTTGATAAGGCTCTGCGTAAAGCGCTTGAAGGGTTCTACCCTAGCCTCAAAGATGTTAGACTACTCGACTTTAAAGTACGCGTACTTTCTGGCGCGATTAGAGATACAGACGGAACAAGTTCAAATGTTCGTCTGCTTATCGAATCTTCAGATGGCAAGAGCCAGTGGACAACAATGGGTGTCAGCAGCAATATTATCGAAGCAAGTTGGCAGGCACTCGTAGACTCAATTAATTATAAGCTTTTCAAGGATGATCCACAAAAATGGCCCAACTCAATGTAGAAGATATATCCATAGATAAGCCGAGCAAGATCTCAATATTATGCGATAATCAAACTATGAGTGAATCTTTGGGTAAGGAATGGGGACTTTCTATGGTCCTCAATCTTGCTCAGGATGACCTTTGGTTATGGGACTGTGGTGGTAGTGATCTTTTTCTTAAAAATGCGAAAGAGATGGGTATAGACGCCAATAAGGCTAAAGGTATTGCCCTTAGTCATGGACATTGGGACCACACAGGGGGGATGGACGCACTCATGGAAACCGATTTTCTCGGACCCGTGTATGCTCACCCTAATTTTGCAGTCAAAAGGTTCTCTGCGTGTAATGAAGCAAAGGTTAAGGATGCTTCATTTCCGTGCGAATATCCGGGAACTATTATTGTTCGCGACTATGTAGAGCTTGATGAAGGTCTCTTCATGATCACCGAAATACCGCGCATACCCGGCTTTTTTGAAGCAACGGGTGGCCTGTTCATGGACTCTGAATCTACTATTACAGATCATGTCCCCGATGACGCGTTTCTGCTTATGATGACAAGCTCGGGGCCTGTGGTTGTCTTGGGATGCTGTCATAGCGGACTTGCTAATACTCTTTACCATTTGCGCGATTTAACCGGACTTAAATCAGTTCACGCTATTGTCGGCGGTCTTCACCTATTCAAAAGCGATACTGATGAATTCGAAAAAACCGCGAAAGTTATTGAAGAGTTCAGCCCTAAGCTCGTTGCTCCCGGCCATTGCACTGGTGATAAGGGATATGAATTCCTTAAAGATCGGTTGTCATGCGAAGTAATTGCTATGGGATCTGGTTCCGTTTACGAATTCTAGATTTCGTAAAATTCACTTCCTCAGTTTATAGGTTAATTTAAAAGCCCCCTTGGAAAAGTTAATTTTCCAAGGGGGCTTTTAATGGTAAATTAAATTTATAGTGCAAAAAACAAGAGTTTAATACAGCCATTTCTCTTTCAGGTCATAGTGATAGTTTAATAGATGCGTATTTAGTATACTTTTCCGTTACTCTCCCACAATTAAAACTATAAATCAAAACCAAGCAATTCACTGAGTTCCGATGAACTCTCCCCTTCTTGCACTTTGTCCCAATAACAGCTCTGTAGCTTCCACACATTTAATGGCAAACCTATGTGCTTGGCCCGCGTTAGAACCTCAGTAATTTTACCGCGCATGGTGGTCTGCTTATGGAGCATATCGCACAAGGTTACAGATATGCGCTCAGCAAGAGCTTCGGTATCTGGGTGATCATTACCTGAATCTTTTATGAACTCTATGAAATCATCACACGCTACAACGTCAGTAAAGAGATAAGACCAAACAAGCGGCGCCCATAATTCCTTCCATTTTTCAGCCCATGTCTGACCCGTTTGATAATCTTCATACCCGATATAAAGGGCCGGACCAAACTCGATTACAGGTTGAAGCCTGTTGTCCCACGAGTTGTCGGCAGCGTGCTTCACCCACGCCATAGAAAGTGACTGTTGTTTCTTCCACGGCAGTTGATCAAAGTTATACTGCTCAGTGTAATTGCTTTTCTCGCCTTTAATTTCAAGGCTACCAGAGATCAACCCAGCTCCTTTGGTCCATGTCCAGCTGTATGCTGTAACGGCAGATTCTAGACTCCATCTGATATCAGCCTGACCTGTCGCGTCTTTGATCCCATTGTGATCAAGTATTATAGAAACCGTAGCGCCGGGCCATTCAACGCGGCCCTGTTCACCAGGCACCGGAAACGCTCCCTCTGCAATTAGTCTTATAAGTCCCTGCGCAATCAGGCTTCCGGCAGAATCGCTTTGTTTTTTAATTTTATTATTCCAAAGATCCACGCCAGAGCCGTATCTGTCTTCATTCGACTGCGCACTTGCCATAATCTGTAAAAACTTTTCTTCAAGTCCAATGAGCCCTGTATCGGTAGCAATCTCGATAGCTCGCAGTGCGAAAGTCATATCGTTAACAGGTTCAAGGCGAGCAAGATCATCAAAGAACCAGCCGCAGCTTGCAAAAGACGAGAGAGCCCATTTTTGCATGGATAGTAATTTCCAACCAAGATCAGCTAGTCGCGAGCCTTCTTTACACTTAAAGTAAAGCTTGAAGAAAGTGTCTTCGTCTACAAGACCGCTAAGTAGTGACCCATATTGAACAAATGCTTTATGTGGATCATTGAACACTGTTCCACCTACAGCAAAAAAGTGTTTATCCATTAAGGTTTTTATTTCATTTAAGCCATCACGAAGGGGTTTTCTCCACTGCTGATTCCAACCATCATGCCCACCGGTGCAGCATCCGCAATCAGACCGCCATCTCTCAACTCCGTGATAACAACTCCATGATGAGTCTTCACGAACTTTGACTTTTCTAGTGGGTGGATTCTGCTCAAGATAAGCACCATAATTCGTCAGATTTATGCCGTCGCGTTCTTTGGCTCCTTCAGATAAAATATGTGCAAGGGCCATTTCGCCGAATTCAAAATGGTGGCCGTAAGTTTCTCCATCAGTACCGATGGAGAGAAGCCCTTCGCCCGACGCACCGGAAAGTTTATTCCAGAAGTCGTCTCCGTTTTTGAGAAGTCCTTCAAAGGCGATGGCTTGCGATAGTCCGCCATCATAAAAGAATACAGCTATGGATTTTCCAGATGGAAGCTCAACAAGGTAAGGCTCTTTGATATTAAGAGACCCCTCATCACATTGTTGCAAGTTATCTGATCCGAGGTCAGCTATTGCTTCAGCCTGACGCGGGGCAAGCAAGGTAAACGCTATGCCCTGCTCTGCTAAAGCTTCTAGAGACGCGGTGTTGCATGCGGTTTCAGAAAGCCACATACCTTTAGGTTTACGTTTAAATCTAGATTCAAAGTCAGCAATTGCCCATGTTACTTCGGCTTCTTTATCCAGCTTCGAAGCAAGGGGCATAATTACGTGATGATAAATTTGAGCTATGGCATTGCCATGTCCCCAGCGAGCTAGGCTTTTGGCATCTGCATCGAGTATCTTGGTATAAAGTTCAGGCTCAGAGCGTTCTATCCATCGGAAAAGTGTAGGTCCAATATTGAAACTGATCCACTCGTAACAGTTGATGATATCAAAAATTCCTTTGCCTCCCATGCGCCTTGCCCATGCCATGGGACCATAGCTTTCACGGCAAATCCTTTCATTCCAATGCCTAAAGGGAGCGGCGCTGCCTTCAGGGAAAATCATATCAAGCCATGGATCTTCTCTGGGGGGCTGATAAAAATGACCGTGAACGCATAAAAATTTACCTGACATATGGAACCTCGCTAAAAACTGTTTTTCTTTTTAATAGCCTATTTTAACCTGTAAATACAACAGAAGAGAACCGTTTATTTACGTTAAATTTATTACTAACTATTAATATATTTATCTCATATTAATAATAAAAAAGCCCTATTCATATTTAATGAACAGGGCTTGGTAAAAACTAAATATAATAACTTGTTATTTAGCGCTGAAAAGCTTTAAAGGCGGCTTCACCTTTTTCTTCGGGGCACTCCTTTTCGGCGTCACCGCTTTTGGAATTTTTGCAAATAGGTTTTCGCAGCTGTAGCATTCCCAGTGTTTATCTCTTTCCTGCAACCGGATAAGGACACCCTCCTTATCATAGCAAACCTGACAGTACGGTCCTGTCACTTCTGAATCATCATTAATCCAGTATTTCTGACCATCAAAGTCCATGCATTCTGCAAGATCCAAAATGTCAGCGACTTCTTTTATTTGCGAACGCAGTTCTTTGTTTTCGCTATAAAGCTCAAGATAGTCTTCTTGAATAACCTTAAGGAGCTTTGCTGCGTCCTGAGCACGATTATCGCGAAACAGTTCTAGAACTTTTCGGAAATTTGTTGCGTGAATAGAATTATTTTTCATAATATTGTCCTCTTTTATTTTCAAAATACGAGGCTGCTTAAATGTTTTATCGGCAATTTAACATTCTGCTTTAGATATTGGGTAATATTATTTACATACCATTGACAGGTTCTTTCATGATTCATATATCAACAATGCATTTAGGTGATGTAAAATTAATTTTTCGATAGTTATTTTTTGTTTTGATGGAATTTGAGAAGACCCTTCCATATAGGAAGTAAATATATCAGGAGTAATTATGACAGATGCATTAGAAACATTTAGAAGTACCCTTGAAGAACACCACGAATGGCCTTGCGAATATACATTCAAATTTATTGTGCCATCTCAGTCACTTGGTGAGTTGAAATCCCTTCTTGAAGGCATTGCTCACTCTGAAAAAGAATCTAAAACAGGTAAGTATACCAGTGTAACTGCAACCGCCACAGCAGACGGTTCTGACTTTGTAATGAATATTTATCACAAAGCTGCGACTATTGAAGGGCTTATCTCTTTGTAATTAAACGCTGAAAATGGCTGCTTATTTGGGATGAAGGTTGACTTCCGTCGGCCCTTGTTTAAAAATGACGCGGTTTCATTACATATATGATAGATTTTACATACGTAATTAAACAGTCTGCATAATTCTTAACTGTCTATATTAACACCTCTTTTGCGTAATATAGAACAAAATGAGTTGAATTACTTAGCAGCCTGATAAATTGGTTCAATATTTTAAAGCGACTCCCGGAGGATTTTCTAAGCGATGAGCGATTATAAAAAGACCCTGTGTCTGCCAAAAACAAAATTTCCAATGAAGGCAAATCTCAAGCAGCGCGAACCTGAAATGCTTAAACGCTGGGAAGAGACCGGGGTCTATAACAAAATGGTTGAGGCCAATAAAGATGCTGAGCAATATGTTCTGCATGACGGCCCTCCTTATGCTAACGGGCACATTCACATGGGTACTGCCATGAATAAGGTGCTTAAAGATATCATAATCAAATCCCGCAACATGCAAGGCCAGCTCGCCGAATATGTTCCCGGTTGGGATTGTCATGGTCTGCCAATCGAGCATAAAGTTGCACAGGATCTTAAGAAAAAGAAAAAAGAACTTCCAACTCTTATCATCCGCAAACTTTGTCGCGAATATGCACTTAAATTTGTTGATATCCAGCGCAAGGAATTTAAACGCCTAGGCGTTTTAGGTGTATGGGACAATCCTTACCTGACACTTAAACCTGAGTACGAAGCAGCAACTGCGCGTGAACTTGGGAAATTTATGGAAAATGGGTCTGTCGTTCGAGGCAAAAAACCTATTCACTGGTGTTGTTCATGTAAAACAGCACTAGCTGAAGCGGAAGTCGAACACGAAGATCACTCTTCGCCATCCATTTATGTCCGCTTTCCTTTAAATGATGAAAAAGTTCTGAAAGCACTTCCTGCGGATGTTGCTTCTAAAGTTGATCTGTCCCGTACATTTGTTTGTATCTGGACAACAACTCCGTGGACATTGCCTAATAATATGGCAGTAGCTCTGCACCCTGAATTTGATTACTGCGTAGCCGAAGTAAACGGTGATTTTTACATTCTCGCTGAAAGACTTCTCCCTGTTTGTGCAGAGTCTTTCGGTTGGGAAAAATACAACATGCTTGCTACATTTGAAGGTTCCAAACTTGAAGGAGCTGTTGCAAAACACCCCTTCTACGACAGAGAATCTCCCGTAGTTCTTGCTGATTACGTAACTCTCGATAGTGGTACTGGTTGTGTTCACACAGCTCCGGGTCATGGTCGTGAAGATTTTGAAACAGGTAATCGTTACGGACTTGAAGTGTACTCACCGATCAATAATGATGGTGTTTATCTCAAGGAAGTTGAATTTTTTGCAGGAATGAATGTTTTCGCGGCAAACCCCAAAGTCATCGAGAAACTCGAAGAAGTTGGCAATCTACTTGCTCGTGAAGACATTTCTCACTCCTACCCTCATTGCTGGCGCTGTAAAGAGCCTGTAATATTCCGCGCAACAACACAGTGGTTTATCTCCATGGAGAAAAACGACCTGCGCAAAAACACCCTTAAAGCTATCAAGGATGACGTAAACTGGATTCCTGCTTGGGGTGAAAATCGTATCTTTAAGATGATCGAAAACAGGCCTGACTGGTGTATTTCACGCCAGCGCAATTGGGGCGTTCCAATCATCGCGCTTATTTGTCAGGAATGTGATGAAGTATACAATGAAGCCAAATGGGTATTCTCAGTAGTAGACGAATTTGAGAAGCACGAAACTGGCTGTGATTACTGGTTTGAAAAAACAGTCGAAGAGATTGCACCTGCTGGACTTAAATGTCCTAAATGTGGCGGCAATCACTGGGATAAAGAAACCGACATCCTTGATGTATGGTTCGATTCAGGAACCAGCTTCGCAGCTGTAGTTGAAAAAAGAAAAGAGCTCCGCTTCCCTGCCGACCTTTACCTTGAAGGTTCAGATCAGCATAGAGGATGGTTCCATAGCTCACTCTTAGCTTCTATGGCGACTCGCAAGACGCCTCCTTACCGCACTGTTCTGACACATGGCTATGTTGTTGATAAACATGGTAAAAAGATGTCTAAATCCATCGGTAACGTAATCGCGCCGCAGGAAATCATTGACCAGCACGGTGCTGAAATTCTGCGCATGTGGGCTTCCGCTGTTAACTATCAGGAAGATGTCCGTATCTCTGACGAAATTCTCAACCGCATGGTTGATACTTACCGCAGAGTTCGTAATACCTGCCGTTACCTCCTTGGTAATCTGGATGGGTTCAATCCTGAGACAGACGCTGTTGCAGTTTCAGATCTTCTGCCAATTGATAATTTCGCATTAGATCTAGTAACAAGACAGCACAACATTATTCAGAAAGCATACACAGAGTTTGAATTCCACAAGGTTTACCATACTCTGCATAACCTCTGTACTACAGAGCTATCAGCATTCTACCTCGATATCATCAAGGACAGACTTTACGTGTCCGGTGCAACCAGCCTTGAACGCCGCTCAGCGCAGACAGTTCTGTGGCAGGTTACTATGATGATGTTGCAGGATATGGCTCCGGTTCTTTCCTTTACTTCTGAAGAAGCGTTCTCGCATCTGGCTGAAGAAATGAAATGCGGAGTTGATACTGTATTTGCTATGCGCCCACAGTTCCTTAAAGCTGACATCAGCGATGATGAAAGAGCTAAATGGGAACTTCTTATGGACGTTCGTAGCGAAGTGACAAAAGCAATTGAGCCGCTACGCAGAGAAAGAGTTATTGGTCACTCACTTGATACCCAGATCACTATTTTTGCTGATGAAACCATCACAAAAGCACTCGATGGCGTTAAGATGCGCGAATTCTTCATTGTTTCTGGTGTAGAGGTTAAACCTTTTGCCGAAGCTGGTGAAGATGCTGTTAAGCCTGAAGAATTAGAAGGTCTTGCAGTTGGTGTTGTGAAGTCTGAAGGTGAAAAATGTAGTCGCTGCTGGAGATATGATTCTTTAGGAGCAAACGCAGATCATCCTGAGCTTTGCCCACGCTGTACCGCAGTAATTGTTGGCGAATAAGTTTCAGCGATTTTATAGTTATAAAACCTCATGCCCCCGCTCTCATTGATTTATGAGGACGGGGGCATGTTTGCAAAAAAGGGCTTTCAATGAAGAAATACTCACTGGCTGGAATTATTGCCGCAGTGATCATTATTTTTGATCAGATTACCAAAGTTGCTGTTCGCAGTAATATGGAGTTGTGGTCTTCAAAATCATTGATTCCTGACTATTTCAATTTGGTCTACGTGGTGAATAAAGGGGCCGCTTTCGGCTTTTTGAATCGCGGAGATATCACATGGCAGCGCACATTTTTTATAGTTATTACCGTTGTAGCGCTCAGCGCGATCGGCATGCTTTTAAAGTCTACTGACAAGAAAGACACTTTTGCAATATCCGGCCTTGGTTTGATTCTTGGCGGAGCTGTTGGGAATTTGATTGATAGAATTCTTTACGGTGAAGTTACAGATTTTTTGGATGTTTATGTAGGCACGCATCACTGGCCAGCATTTAATATTGCCGACATAGCCATATGTTTAGGTGCATTTGCAATGATCATTTCTATCTATCGGAATAAACCTGATGCATCCGATTCTGTTTAATATAGGCGATCTAACAATATACAGCTACAGCGTGTATCTCACTGCTGGATGTCTGTTGGCTATGGGGTGGACAATGCGTGAAGCACGGCTAAAAGATTTGCCGTATTCCCTCGCTCCCGTTGCCGGAACAATTGCCATTATATGCGGACTTATCGGTGCGCGGGCACTTTATGTTACGCTCTACTCTCACGAATTTATTAGTAATCCCGTTGAAATATTTTATATATGGCAAGGTGGACTGGTTTTTTCAGGGGCGTTTTTATTTGGCTCCCTGAGCGGTTTACTTTTCCTTAAATCGCGACAAGAACCGGTACTGCCATGGCTAGATTGCTTTGTACCCGGAATAGCTCTAGGTCAAGCCGTCGGGCGCTTGGGATGTTTTTTCGCTGGATGTTGCTATGGAAAAGTCACAGACCTTTCCTGCGGGATAACTTTTACAGATTTAGATTCTTTAGCACCATTAGGGCGTTCATTGCACCCCACGCAGTTATATCATAGTCTGGCGGGGCTGATTACGTTTTTAATTCTGATCTTTGCCAAAAAGTTTATCAAGAGTGACGGTAAATTGACCGGATTATTTCTAGTATTGTTTTCTGTTTTCAGATTTATTATTGAATTCTTCAGAGCGGACTACCGCGGTCACTTTGGACCGATCAGTGTTACACAATTCATTGCACTGGTAGTATTCTCACTCGGGATTTACTTTTTGTTTATAAATAAGCACAGGAGCACATAATGTTTTTTGGTAATATACCCACCCTTCCTGCCGAAACATGGTTCATTATTCTTGGCAGCGTTGGATTCTTTGCGGCACTGACTCTTTTTGCTATATGGGATGCATTTAAAAGGGAATTCCCTTCTAATATGGAAAAAGTAGGTTGGATTCAGCTTGTAATTTTTATTCCCTTTTTAGGCTGTCTGGCATACTTTATTCTTGGACGAAACAGGGGGAAGAAGTATGAAGAAGAATAGCTTTAAAAAATCACTTATTTCCGGAGTGCTTATCCTTATAGCTGCGGTCGGCCTTGCCGGACTTAGCGGCTGTGTTACAACTTCTGATATGGATAGCCTCAGGCTGGAAGTAAGACAGAGCAGAAGCCAACTGAATAAAAAGATCGACACTCTTGATCAGCAGATGAATCAAGCTGATACTTCCATACGTGACGAAATTAAAACTTCAAGCACCCCAGTGCAAAACCGTCAGGCTAACATATGGGCAGAAGTTAATACTTTAAAAATAGAAGTCGCGAAGATTCAAGGATCCTTGGATACTCTTGCTACTTCAATGTATGATTTAAACGGTGGAGATTCTAACAGTACTGTCTCTTTAAATGAACTTACACAGCAGTTTTATGCTATGCGTATGGCTCTTGAAAGCCAGCTTGATATGAATTTGGATCTGATTCAGCCTCATCCAGAAACTGAGAACAAATATCACAAAGCCGTTTCAGCAACAACACCAGCACCAGTCGGAATTGCTGCCGTTGTTACTCCAGTTGTTAAGAAAGAAGCACCAGCTGATCCAGCTAAAGCACTTTACAATAAGGCTCTTGAGTTATTTAAAGTTCGAGAATATAAAAAAGCGATTGTTGATTGGTCAGAGTTTACCAAAGCCTTTCCTAAAAATAGCCTTGTACCTAATGCCATATTTTGGAAAGGTGAATGTTATTACCAACTGAAAGACTATCCTAATGCAGCACTGAAGTATCAAGTTATCATAGGTAAATATCCTAAGAGTAATAAATATAACTCAGCTATGCTTAAACAAGGATTAAGTCTAATCAAGCTCGGAAAAACTAAATCCGGTAAATACATTCTTGAAGATCTTGTGAAAAAAGCTCCTGATTCCCTTGAAGCGAAAAGAGCTAAACAATATCTTAAAAATCTTAAATAATATTATTCATAAAATCTTTTACTTGGAAGTACCTAAATGACTGAAAATAAGAATTTCAATAAAATAGTTCATTTATCTTTCCCACCTACAGTTTCAGGGCGACCTGTAATTTGTAATCTCGGTAAGCTTTATAATCTTAGCTTCAATATTCTTAAAGCAGACATAAATCCCCGCCATGAGGGAAGCATGACTCTTGAAATTATGGGGCCTGAAGAAGAGTTTCATAAGGGGCTGAATTATATTAAAGAGAACGGGATTAAAGTTATTCCTGTTACGCAAAAGATTTCAAGAGACGAAGAGTCCTGCATGCATTGCGGAATGTGTCTTGCTATGTGCCCTACCGGAGCTCTTTCTTTAGACATGGATACTCGCAAGGTTCTTTTTGAACTGGACAAGTGTACAGCTTGCGGAATGTGCACAAAAGTCTGTCCTGTTCGCGCAATGGAAAATGACCCTCAGGAGAAAGAAAACAGGACAACGTAATGGATAGAGAAGCCGTTCATCACACAAGTGTTAAGACTCGTATCAAAGGATATGGGAGAATAGCGTCGTCGCTCACAACAGAGCCTCTGTTCAGGGGAAGCGTTGGGGGGAAGAAGCATCCGGCAGAAGATCTAGATGACTCTAAAGTACCTGAGTGGTTGAAAGTGTACGTCATCGAGCTTGATAGAAAGCTGGACCAACTGCTCGGCATTCAAAGTATTCAAGATCTATCTAAAGACTTTCCGATTGATATGGAAATTATAGAAATTTCCGGAAATCGGATCATTTTCCGTTCAGATTTTTCGATCAAGCCCAAAAATATAATGGAAATTGTTCTCGTTTTAAATCAAGTTCCATTAAGAATGGCTGGCGCAAAGGGACTTGTTGAAACGGGAACGGATTCTAAAACATGGGTTATGGATTTTAGCTATATCAAAGAGCATGATCTTGAATCCATAATTAAATTTGTTTTTAGTGAACAGCGAGAACTGATAAGAACGCATAAGATCCGCTAGCTATGTGTTATGCTTTTATAGCCATAAATCTGTAATATTATAACCCCGAAGGAGCGCGCAGTGATTAACGACGATCAAATCGTACGTGACATGATGGAAAAAGTTTCTGAAGATCTGACCAAAAGCTTAAAAGAAAGCATAACCTCAGCTATTCAGAAAGAGATTTCCAAAAGTATGTCTAAAACACTGCTTGAAGGGGAATTTTATCGCAGAATTAATGACGATCTTCAAAGTGGTTTAAAAGAAATATATCAAGAAGTTTCAAAAGCAAAAAAAGGCCCTATCAATGCTTCTGCAGATATGCAGATCGAAGGCAATCCTGATGACTTGTTCAATGAAGCATCAGACCAGCTGGATGCAATTATGCGCACAACTGAGAAAGCTGCTCAAGAAATTATGGATATTGTTGAGAAGCTTCAGGAAACTCAGTTTGCTCTTACTGGCATAATAAAAGCTTTTGAATCAGGTGGTGTAAAAAAAGAGCAACGCGTTCAACTTGGTGAGATTAACCAAGAGCTTGGAGCGGACCTCATGACCATCATGACTACTTTGAGTTTCCAGGATCTCACTGGGCAGAGAATCAAGATTATTGTCGACACAATTAAAAGTGTAGAAAAAATTGTTCTCGATTTATACATGTCCACAGGACTTAAGATTAAGGCCCGTGAAAAAGCTCCTGAAAAGTCACTTGCAGAATTAAATCAGGTGGCAGAAGTTCAAATGAGTGATTTAAAGGGGCCTACTGAAAAGTCTGAACAGGGAGAAGTTGACGACCTACTCGCTTCTCTCGGAATGTAGCTGGTTTTTATTTTATATAAAATTTTAAAGCGCGCTCTGTTCAACCGAACAGAGCGCGCTTTTTTTTGAACTGAATTTGTTTTCAAGCAGAGATTATCGTTGTTTAGCTTTTCATCATTTCTGCAATTAACTCTGCGCAAGTTGTTAAGGACTTAATCTCAATAAATTCTTCTAGTGTGTGAACTTTGCTCATTCCAATTCCGAGAGTCAGAGCGCTATATCCTTTGCCATAAAGTATATTGGAATCACTACCGCCACCGGTACTGACCTGCTTTGGTTCTAGCCCAATATTTTTACAGCTTTGCTCAGCTTTGGCTAAAAGTGGACTGTCTTTATCTACATGCAGAGCAGGATAAGAAATTTCATAAGCGAACTTGTGATCTCCACCGAATTTTAACGCTGAATCGGCACAGCATTTTTTCATATGTTCAATAATTTTCTGGAAGGTTTGATCATTTGCAGAACGAACTTCTGCAGAAAGTGTAACTTTATCAGTAACGATATTGGTAGCACCTCCACCTTCAATTCTTCCAAGGTTTGCTGTTGTATTTTCATCGATACGCAGCAGCTTCATGTGTGTTACAGCCTCGGCCGCAATTTGAATAGCGCTTATCCCGGATTCTGGCACAATGCCCGCGTGCGCGGATTTTCCTATAAAAGTAATATCAATGCCTGCTTTTGCGGGAGCCTCGACAACAATAGTGCCTACAGCACCTCCAGAATCAAGCACAACCACTTCTTTCACTGGAAATAAGCTAAGATCCATATTCTTGGCACCATGCATGCCTGACTCTTCACAAATCGAAAACATCAAATATATATCGGGATGTGGAATATTTTCTTCTTGTAGATGCTGGATGGCTTCAATCATCATGGATAGTCCAGCTTTATCGTCACCGCCAAGAACGGTGTCTCCCGAGCTGTATACAATGTCTTCTTTGATAACCGGTACAACTCCGCAGCACGGATATACACAATCCATATGAGCTGAAAATCCTATGGGGTCCCCGCTGCCAGTTGCCGGAATGCGAACATACACATTCCCGGTATTACCGCCACATGCCTCACCTGCCGAATCCTGCGCAATCTCATACCCTTTTTCTTTCATCAACGAGCAAAGATATTTCGATACGTTCTTTTCTTTAAGAGAGGGACTGTCTATTTTTACTAAATTTAAAAACAAATTTAAAATACGATCTTTATTTATCACTTTGCACCAACTTTTATTCGTAATTTATTGATATTTGTAAATATCACTTAAGTTTAGATAATGAAAGTTGAAAATAATTACTTCTTTTCATACCCTTCACCCTTCAAAACTTCTCCATTATACAGAAATTCTTCATATCCTACACCCCAGTCTCGCATGCTTTCTAATACAGGCATTAAACTTACGCCGATTGGTGTCAGCGAATATTCAACCTTTGGCGGAACAACTTTGTATACTTCACGGTGAACAAGGCCATCGCCTTCGAGTTCCCTAAGTTGTTTCGTGAGCATTCTTTCAGTTATTTCAGGCATCTTTTTGCGTAATTCACCAAACCGCAAAACTTTTTCACGGAACAGTAAATATAAAATAATCGGTTTCCACTTGCCGCCTATAACAAGTAGCGTCAGTTCAAAAAAACACTTATACTCTTTACCGTTAAACTCTTTTATGGCGCATGGCATATTCAAAACCTCTTTATACTATACTTTATGTAAGTACATATCAAAAAAGTGGGTACTTGTACAAAAGGAAGTTTAGGGTATTATCAGCCTGTCTTTAACGTTAAATACGGAGAAAAAAATGTACGCATTAGCTATTAACGGAAGTCCACGCAAAGGTGGTAATACAGAAATATTATTAGAAACAACCCTAGAGCCTCTGACTGAAGCTGGCTGGGAAACTGAGCTTATTAAAGTTGGTGGAAAACCTATGCATGGCTGCATGGCTTGTTATAAATGTATGGAAAATAAAGATAATAAGTGTGTTCTTAAAACGGATAATTTCAATGAAATATTTGAAAAGATCTCAAGAGCTGATGCTATTATTTTAGGATCTCCTACATATTTCACAGATGTTTCAGCCGAACTTAAAGCTGTTTTAGATCGTACAGGTATTGTTTCGATTGCAAATGGTCAGGTTTTGAGAGGTAAAATCGGAGCAGCAGTTGTGGCTGTGAGACGAGGCGGAGCGACACATGTTTATGATACAATTAACCATATGTTTCTTATGAGCCAGATGATTGTGCCGGGTTCAACCTATTGGAATATGGGTTACGGTAGAGAGAAAGGTGATGTTAAAAACGATGCTGAAGGTCTTCGCAACATGAATCATTTGGGAATGGCTATTGCGTGGCTTGGCAAGGCAGTAAAGCCACATATTAGCTCTTACCCTGCTCCGCGCGATTAAATTTTATATAAAAATTATTTATAAAAAATATAATAGTAAGTAAAAAGCCTTTTCCGCATTGGAAAAGGCTTTTTACTTTTTTAACTAAATACCTATTAATGCAAGTATAAATAGTAAAAAATAAGGATTATTTACTATTGTACATATTTATTTTTACACTACTAAGTGTAACTTAAGATACTTGCCATATTACGAACTAGAATATATATAAGTTAGATATCGAATATAATTTATTTTAGCTGTAATATTTCCTGGGGAGGTAAATATGAAAAATAAATCAATGCTGTTTGTCTCAGCTTTACTGATGATTTTACTGGCAGTTCCAGCAGCAGCTTCAAATTACTCCTTTGGCGATTCAAAGTATAAAATTGTTACTTCGAAAGGTATTTCTTGGAATGATGCTAGGCTTGCGGCTGAAGCAGCAGGCGGACATCTTGCGACCATAACTTCTATTGAAGAAAATAATTTTCTTAAAGATAGAATTTTCAAAAATAAAAAAGATGCTTACTGGCTTGGTGCTTACCAAACTGGTGATAATGATAAAAGCACTCCAACTGAAAATTGGAATTGGGTAACTGGTGAAGAATGGAACTTTGCAGACTGGTCTAATGTTGAACCAAATAATGCACAGATTAACGAAATTCACCTTAGTGCTGATTCAAGGTACCAATTTCAATGGAATGACGAAGGTAGTGCCATCGACACTATGATTAAGGGCTATGTGATAGAAACAACATCAACTCCAACCCCTACTCCGATTCCTGCTGCAATTTGGCTGTTGGGCGCTGGCGTTGTCGGACTTGCTGGATTTAAGGGTAAGTCTAAGAAATAAATAGTTTAGATTCTCATTTTACACGCTCTATAAGTAATTACAAAGGTTTAGAAGATTATTCTTCTAAACCTTTGTTTTATGGAAAATACAAATTAAGATACAAGATGCTTTTCTTAGTTAAGGTTTTTGATAAAGATCAAAGGTACTTGAAATATATATTTGCAGGCTTAATCTTAAAATGAACTTAGCTGAATAAATTTTTAAAAAGAAAAAAAGCCCTGAATCTTATTTATAAGATTCAGGGCTTAAAATTTTGCTAGCAGCTAATATGAGTCGGCTCATAGCAAATAAAATTAAGTATGAATTAAAATCCGCAGGCTTCCGGCTTTGTTCCATCTGCTAAACTGAGCATCTCTCTTAATATTTTAAGAGTCTCTTCCGCCTCAGATGTCTCAATTTTGCGAAGAGCAAAACCAGCATGAACTATTAAGTAATCCCCAACCTTAACGTCTTCTGCCATAAGCATTAACGAAACATCAAGGTATGTCTCACCTTCACCCACACGACAATGTGCCATCTTGTCATTAATGGACTCAATTTCAACAGGAATAGCTAAACACATGAAATAAACCCCTTATTTACGGTTAATGTCCTGGCTTACAAAGGATTAAAACTACCGCCGGCAGCTTTCACTTCAATAAGTACTTTTTCCTTCATAACCGGAAGCTGTACTTTAACGGTGTCAGAAACATGCTCGCACATTGTCTCGTAATCAAAAGGCTCAATACCTACGACAACACAATCCGGGCGGCTGTCGCATAGATCACATAAAACTAATGTATCAAGTAAGTCTGTCTGATGCATGGAATCTTTAAAGGCAAGACTCTTACGTAAATCCTCTCCTGTCAAGCGGTAAACAGAACCGGGTTTATCATCACCCAGTACAGCATCAACCACTATAAGCATATCACATTCCATAATTGGTCCCATTAATATGGTCCCAAGTGTGCCGCCATCCATAAGGGTCACGTTCGGTGAGAAAGAGTATTCTTTTTCTAAATCAGTTATAACTTTAACGCCGATACCTTCATCGGTGAAAAGGATATTTCCAACTCCAAGAACTAAAATTTTTTGATTGTCAGACATCTTAATCCTTTTTAAATGAAAAACGGGAACTCAGCGAGGCCGAGTTCCCGTTAAGTAATCTAAATTAAGGGATTTACATCACCTTAAACTTGTGAACCTCGTTAGTTCTAGCATCGATAACATGCACACCACAAGCAATGCAAGGATCGTATGAATGAACAGTACGTAGAATTTCAACCGGACGCTTAGCATCAGCAATTGGAGTTCCAATAAGGGCTTCTTCAACTGCGGACATTTTGTTCTGGTTACAGCGTGGTCCGAGATTCCATGTTGAAGGAACAACAAGCTGGAAGTTCTCGATTTTGCCGCCTTTAATTTTAATCCAGTGTGAAAGACCACCGCGAGGTGCTCCAACAAAACCGACACCTTCAGCTTCAGAAGGCATTTCAAAATCAACCGCGATGTCGGAGTTTCCTGAATTAATGTTATCTTCGAGGTTATCAACCCACTCTTCCATGGCCCCAGCCACAACAGCGGTTTCAATACCACGAGCTGCAGTACGTCCAAGAGTCGAGAAAAGAGCTTCTTTTCCAACACCGAGGGTACCGAGGACGCTATCAACAACAGGTACGAATGCTTTATTTCCCCTAGCGTAAGCTGTGAGAACGTGAGCAAGAGGACCAACTTCCATGGACTCTCCCTTATAACGAGGAGCTTTCATCCATGAGTAGCGATCTTTATCTTCGTAACTAGTATACTGAGGATCAGTTTCGCCATCATAAGGGTGCAAGGAAGACTCACCCTTATACCAGCTGTGTTTAATATCTTCTTTGATTGCGTTAGGATCGAAGTCCATAACATTACTAAGATCACGGTTCATAATTACACCCTGAGGGATGAAGCGACTGTTAATGTCTGTTTCATCACTTGGGAATTCACCGAAGCTTAGGAAGTTCTGAGTTCCGCCGATTCCAGCCCAGTCTTTGTAGTTGGAAGCAACCATTAAGAGGTCAGGAATGTAGCATTCATCAACAAATGCTTTAGTTTCTTTGTACAGGTCTTTGAACTCTTGGATACGTTCTTTTGATAAAGATTCGTAACAAGTTACACCACCAACAATGGTGAACTGAGGATGCGGGTTCTTAGCGCCGAATACAGCCATAGCACGGGCAGCTTTGACCTGAAGATGTAGACCTTCGAGGTAATGAGCTGTTGCGATAAGGTTTTCTTCAGGCTTCAGGTAGTACGCATCGTGACCACCGAGGAAGTATGCATTGGTAAAAATACCAAGCTGACCAGATTCAACAAATGCTTTCAGTTTAGTCTGAACAGCTTTGAGGTCTTCTGGTTTAGTAACACGTGATGACATGCTGTTTGCGAGTTTAGCTGCCTTAACAGGATCAGCTTGAAGTCCGCTAACAACGTCTACCCAGTCAAGGGCATGTAGATGATAGAAATGAACAATATGATCGTGTAGATACTGAGAAGCCATAACTAGATTACGAATAATTCTAGCATTTGCAGGGAGTTGTTTATCAACGCCTACAGCATTCTCAACTGCGCGGGTTGAAGCAAGAGCATGTACGTAAGTACAAACACCACAGGAACGCTGAGTGAAATGCTGTGCGTCTCTAGGGTCGCGTCCTTTAAGAATGATTTCCAGTCCGCGGAACAGCTGTGCGCTGGACCATACGTTACTGACTTTACCATTCTCAACTTCAACTTCAATTTTTAGATGTCCTTCGATTCGAGTAAGCGGGTCAACCGTAACGGGACCTGAGTAGTTCTTATCAAAGGGGGTGGCCGCTACAGCTGGCCCCGATTTAGACTTACATCCAGACATATACAATCCTCCAAAAAATAGAATGTAACTTCAACAAACTTCTAATTTAAATGATGAAACTAACCCTGCTCGTAGAACGGGCTCATTGCATCCCAGAAGTCTGGCTCACTACAACCGATGCACGGATGTCCAGCTTCAATAGGCCAGTTGGTCTGATTAAACTTGACTTTTGGACAGTTGTTGTATGTATCCGGTCCCTTACAACCTAGCTCGTAAAGGCAGTAGCCCTTTCTAGCTTCTTCGGAACTGAAAGATGGTGCAAATTCGTCAGCTTCAAAATGCTTAAGTCTTGGGCAATTGTCATGAACAGACTCGCCATAGAAGAGAGTCGGACGACCGTCACTATCAAGTTCAGGAACACCCTTAGTAAGGAAGTGAACAACTGCGCCAACAAAATTGAATGGGTTAGTCGGGCAACCAGGTAGATTTACGGTCGTAACTCCACCAAGTGCTTCACTTACGCCCATTGCCTGAGATGGATTCGGCGCCGCAGCCTGAACACCACCGTAACAGGCACAAGTACCGATACAGATGGTAGCCATTGCTTTAGGAACAATTTCCTTACAAATATCAAGCATTGTTTTTCCGGCAACTTTCCCCATTACCCCTTCGTGAGCAGTAGGTACTCCACCTTCAATAACACAGATAAAGCCTTCAGGAGCGTTTATAGCATCATGCAAAGCTTCTTCAGCAGCATGTCCTGCCGCAGCCATGATAGTTTCATGGTAATCAAGAGAAATCGTGTCGAGAATCAAAGCATCGATGTAAGGAGAAACAGTACGAAGAACAGCCTCTGAACAGCCGGTACATTCGGCCATGTGCAGATAGACAACAGACGGACGCCTTTTCTGGGTAAGAGCAGCAGCTACTTCAGTAGCATAAGCAGGTCCCATTCCCATAATAGCGGCAGTCGTTGCGCAGAACTTCATAAAGTCACGGCGTGATACGCCATTCTGCTCCAGGCGTTGCTCCGCTCCTTCTTTTCCAAGTCCCACAGAGAATTTCATAAAAACCTCCATCCTCTAATTAGATATCAAAGAGTCGTGCTCTCTGACGACACCGTCTCCATGATGGAACCAGAAACATATCCAGTGCCGGAAACCGTGGGTTTGAACTAATAATATACCCTTCTGCAGTTGCAATTAGATTTAATGCACATGCAAAAAAATCTAAATCTCTTGTCCAAGCAACTGCTTATCTATTGGTAATACTGATTACATGTAAACCATTTAACTATGACTGCGTCAACCCAAAATACTAAATTATTGATTTAGATGACTTAGAGCCCCTTTTATAGACAAAAACAGCACTAAATAGCGCCAAATAGCACGATTTATAGTTTGTTATGCACGGAGATTGCCTGAATTGTAATAAAGTATTGCGACAATCATAATTGCGATAAATGCAATCACATCAGCATTGTTAATACCATTGCGCGCAATGATGTTATCAGCAAAAAAAAGAAGACTTGCTCCTGTAAAAGGAGCAAGTCTTCTTAAAAAAAATCTTTAATGAAGTAACTTAGGAGTTTTTTTGTCTTGTGAAACTATGCGTCCCTTTTTTGAAGGGCCTCTAAAACTTTTTCTTTTATTTGAGAAAAAATTTCATCGGGGGTTTGATCAGCATTAATAATTTTAATTCTGTCATTATTCAATGCCGCCCATGTTAAATACCCTTCACGGACTCTTGAATGGAAATCAATTGATTCTGCCTCGAAACGTCCTTCTTCAAGGGTCTTGTTTTCGTCCATATTACGGGTTGTGGCTCTTCTGAGTCCCAGTTCCGGCTCAATGTCCAGTAAAATGGTTAAATTCGGCCAGCAGCCAGATACTGCAACCTCATTAAGTTCTCGCAAAAGCAAAGGTTCAAGACTCCGTCCATATCCTTGATAGACAATGGTAGAATCTGCAAAACGGTCTGATATAATGATTTTGCCAGCTTCAAGTGCTGGCTTAATAACCTGACTTACGTGCTGAGCTCTGTCTGCAAGGTACAGAAATAACTCGCACTGACCGGTAATATCAGTACTTTCCATATTAAGAAGTATTTTACGCAACTCTTTACCGATTCTGCTGCCGCCTGGCTCAAGTGTCACATCAACATTGTGCCCGGACTCTTCAAGAAATTTTACAAGCTTTTTAATCTGTGTCGTTTTTCCGGTACCCTCTATACCTTCAAAGGTAATGAACATTGACCCCCCTTTTTTTTGATGTCTGATTGAAGATTATTTTCATCAGGTGACTTTTGTGACCTGAATAAGTACCTTTCAAGAAAACGCTGGTATGGTGTCCAGTTGCTTTCAGCCCCTTCAATTTTATCAAGTTCAGCAAAAATTGTGTTCATCTTGGCATCTAAGTTATCTGCAAAATGTAAGATAAATGCTTCAGGTGTTTTGGGACGCTTGGGTGCACCATACTCATATTCCCCATGATGAGACAATATCAAATGTTTAAAGTGAAGCTTTAAGTTGTCGTCGAGATCTTTAGCTTTCTTTAAGAAAGGTTCAAGCACTTCTACACCTATATGAATGTGTCCGAGTAAACGACCTTCGTCTGTATAGTCATTTTTTAAGCCTCCAGACAACTCCCAAGCCTTACCTAAATCGTGAAAAATAGCTGCAGCGAGTACAACCTGACGGTCAACTTCTGGATAGTTATCACATATGGACATGCACAGCTTAGCAACTGCAAGCGTATGTTCTAACAATCCGCCGACATATGCATGGTGTACAACCTTTGCACCTGTAGCAAAGAGAAGACGCTTATGGATTTCTTCATCCTTAAGGACTTTTCTACAAAACTTTTTCCATGGATTATGATTCATATGTTCAGCAACCATGTAATCAAGTTCCTGCATCATATCTTCAGGTCGCTCAGGACTAGAAGGAAGAAAATCCGATATTTCTAGTTTATATGATTCTGGATCAAGAATTTCAAGTTGCTCTATTGTTATCTGCGGCTGATCTCTAAAAGATCCTACCATTCCTCCAGCAACGACAAACATTCCCGCGTCAAGATTTGTAAAAGATTGACTTAACGGGCTCCATATTTTGGCTTCAACCGCTCCAGTTTTATCCTGCAAACGTAGATTCCAGAATGGTCCATTCTTAGATTCTCTAATTTGGGCGTCAGAAATCAAGAAAATATCTCTGACTCTTTGCCCCTTAATAATATCTGTAATATATGTAGTTTTTTGTGACACTTCTTGCTATTCCCAAGTTGCTTTGATACCTCGCCTTCAAGGCTATAGTTTTTTCACTATAGCCGAAGACAAAATGTTAATTACTTTAATAGATGTATTCATAGTCAAAGCAATAGAAGACTGTCCAATAGAAAAATTATGAACATACTTTTGACAAATGATGACGGAATCGAAGCCGTCGGCTTAAGAGCCCTTTATCACAGCATGAAAAAAGCTGGGTTATCTGTACAAGTTGTAGCTCCTGTCACAGAGCAATCTGCTGTTGGACATGCTATTTCTTTATCTTCGCCGCTTCGTGTTAAAGAATTTGAGGAAGACGGATTTTCTGGACTTGGTGTCTACGGCACGCCTGTAGACTGCGTTAAGCTGGCAATGACGACACTACTTGAAAATAAGCCGGACATTGTTATTTCCGGCATTAACAACGGTGCGAATACTGGAGTTGATATACTCTACTCTGGTACGGTATCAGCTGCAACTGAAGGTGCGCTCATGGGAATTCCGGGATTGGCCGTTTCTTATGACGACTTCAACCCTACGGATCTTACTGAGCAGGCAGATTACTGCGTCAAAATGCTTAGTAAATTACCGTGGGATAGCATGGCTGAGAAAACTGTTCTCAATTTAAATTTCCCAGCACTCCCGATTGCGGACACGCAAGAAATAAAATTTTGCCGCCACACACGGGTATCGTGGAAAGATTGGTATCATGTTCGTCAGGACCCGCGTGGGCGTCCATATTACTGGCTTGACGGTATCATGCCAAAGGACAATATCAGTCCCGGCACTGATAGAGATCTGCTTACAAAGGGGTATATCACTATGACCCCACTTCATTTTGATTTTACAAATCGTGAAGCAATTGCAACTCTCGAAAAGTCCTTTGGTCAATAATCAACATGGTTTTTAAACTGTTTATAGACATTTACTTTCTATCTAGTGTACATATTTAATATTTGGAACCCAAAAGCGGTATAATTTTCTGATACATAAGCGCCATACTTAGTTATTTAGGATTATGGCATCTTTTGTTCAAGTTTAGCCTTACCTTTTTTGCAACAACTTTTACTTCATTCATTCTACCAAGGAGAAGTTTATGCCACTCGTTTCGCCTAAAGAAATGTTCGAAGGAGCATATGCCGGTGGTTACGCCATTGGAGCATTTAACGTAAACAACATGGAAATCATTCAGGGAATCATGGAAGCAGGAAGCGAAGAAAACGCTCCCCTAATCCTTCAGGTTTCCGCAGGTGCTCGCAAATATGCAGGTCAGGGATACATCGTTAAATTGATGGAAGCTGCTCTTGCAAAGACCGATCTACCTGTTGTTCTCCATCTTGATCACGGCCCTACCTTCGAAATGTGTAAAGAAGTCATCGACGGCGGATTTACATCTGTAATGATTGATGGTTCACATCTTCCGTTTGATGAAAATATTGCTCTGACCAAACAGGTTGTAACCTACGCGCATGATAAAGGCGTATGGGTTGAAGCTGAACTTGGCCGCTTAGCAGGTATTGAAGAAGATGTTTCTTCTGACGAACATATTTATACTGATCCTGATGAAGCAGTTGAATTTGTTGATCGCACAGGTTGTGATTCACTAGCTGTTGCAATCGGAACAAGCCACGGCGCATACAAATTTACCGGAGAAGCAAAACTGGACTTTGATCGTCTAGACAAAATCTCCGCATTGATGCCAAAGCTTCCAATCGTACTTCACGGCGCATCAAGCGTTGTGCAGGAATATGTGAAAATGGCAAACGACTTCGGTGGTGACATTGGCGGAGCTAAGGGTGTTCCTGAAGATCTGCTCCGCAAAGCCGCTTCAAAAGCTGTTTGTAAAATTAATATTGATACCGATATCCGCCTTGCAATGACAGCTGTAGTACGCAAGTACCTCGCTGAAAATCCAACGGAATTTGACCCTAGAGGTTACCTCGGTGAAGCTCGCAAAGCTGTGAAAGAAATGGTTCGCCACAAAATCACAAACGTTTTGGGATGCTCTAATAAAGCATAGACTATTATAGCCGCTCTTTTTGAGCGGCTAATTTTTTATAAGGAGTAAACTAATGGCAGTAAAAGTTGGTATTAATGGGTTTGGCAGAATCGGTCGTTATCTCACTAGACTTATTCACGATAGCAAAGATCTTGATCTTGTTGCGGTAAATGCACGCGCTTCTAACGAAGATCTTGCACTCCTTCTGAAGCATGATTCCGTACAGGGAACATTTGCGGCAGATGTTGAGCCGAATGAGAAAGGTTTTACCGTTAATGGTAAGCAGATTATAGTTACCCGTTGCGCACCCGGTGAATGGACTTGGGGCGAGCTAGGTTGTGACGTTGTCGTTGAATCCACAGGGAGTTTCCGCGATCGTGAAAATTGCGAAAAAATGATTGCTTGCGGCGCGAAAAAAGTTGTTATAAGTGCTCCTGGAATTGATGCCGATACTACCATAGTAATTGGTGTTAACGATGAAGATCTTAAGCCTGAACACAACATCGTATCTGCGGCATCCTGTACCACTAACTGCCTTGCTCCAGTAGCGAAAGTTATTAACGACACATTTGGTATTGAACGCGGTCTTATGACCACCGTTCACGCCTACACAATGAGCCAGAGAGTTCTTGACGGTTCCCATAAAGATATTCGCAGAGCAAGAGCTTGTGCGGTCAATATCGTTCCAACAACAACTGGTGCGGCCAAAGCTGTATCTTTAGTTATTCCGGAACTTAAGGGTAAACTTGATGGTATGTCAGTTCGCGTCCCTACTCCGAACGTTTCACTTGTAGACCTTACCTGTGATCTTGCTAGAGAAACCACAGCAGAAGAAGTCAACGCAGTTCTTAAAAAAGCTGCCAATGATAGCTTGGGCTACACAGAAATGCCGCTTGTTTCCCAGGATTACCTTGGCGACACTCACGGCGGAGTTGTTGACGGACCGCTTACAGCTGTTATGGATGGAAAAATGCTCAAGCTCATCATTTGGTATGACAATGAAGCAAGTTTCACCAACCAGCTCGTTCGTTTAACTACAAAAGTAGCTAATATGATCTAGCCCTCAAAAGCATATTCTTAGATATTTAAAGTCCCTCGGTTCATTTGAATCGAGGGACTTTTTTTGCCCTATTCGTTTTAGCAAAAATGAGTGATAAATATTGAGAACATTAACAACTTATATCAAAAGTTAGCGGCTTGAATATGCATCCAATCTTTGTTTTTTGCTCGCCCTAGACTGGTCCACCCTTCTGCTTCCCAAAAACTCCACCACGCATCATATTCAGGCTTTGCGAAAGTCGCTTTATCGCTATCCCATCTAAACTTATTATTATCGGGATCATAATCCACAGCAATTCCCCAGCTATGGGTTGACGTTCTTTTCCCAGCTCTCATTGGACGGACGTTCAAGCAACCTCCCCAAAGGTTAAGGCGCAGTTCCTCAATTCTTCCTTGTCCGTAATGAGAAAATGTTTGTGTCAGGACTCTTTCAAGGCTGTCGTGAACTTTTTCATGACACAGATATGAATTAACAATAGTGCCTTTATCCCAAGCCAGTTTATGTGGATATGGCAAATGCAATCGTACTTGGTTTTCACCAACCGGCCCGTAATAATTTAGTAATTCATTTGCGGATTGGTTAGGCCATGTTGAAATTGAGACCTCATCTCTTTGACCGTTGCGCGACCTAAGAACAGCATAAGCAGATGTTGTTCCTATATTCCAACCTCCGTCAATTATCCCGGATAACAAATTCTTAGCTTTAGCCATAACTTGAATATATCCAATCAGACATTTTTCGTCTGTCCAATTGTCAGGTATTTGCGGAATAGCTTTAATTTCAGCTAAAGTAGCCTGACCGGCAATTCCATCCACAACTAGGTTCGCTCCGTTTTTATTGAGTAATTCCTGAATAAACATTATTTTATCTTTCTTCATAACCCTTCCTTAAACTGAATTGATACAATGTTGATATGAACTGGTTTTGATTAAAAAACACCATATGATGATTTTTATTATCACACATAAAAAGGTTTTGCACGTATAGAGTAAGTTTTTTACTATATGGTCATTGATTTAAAATTATAATAAAAAGGCGACATGTTCTGTCAGAACATGTCGCCTTTTGCTAATTGGCAATAATATATTTCACCTTTTCTATACCTGTTAATTATTATAATATATTAATTTAAAAATACCATTGTAATTTAATATGTATATTTTAACAGGAACTAGACTGCGAAATTATACTTATTTGTTATAATAAATAGGTTCTGGATTTGTAGCGTAATTAATAGTATTGAGAGCTAATATGTTTGGAAATAAATCATTTAGAGAAAATTACTCTTCAAATAAAACGTTCGTTTTAGACCTCATTATTTTTATTTTTTTAATGGTTGTTGTAAGCTTGTTTTTGTATGAAGGGTCAGAAAAGTTAGGTTACAACTGGCAATGGTTCAGAGTGCCCTCTTTCATATTTACCTATGACAACGATGTTTTTGTTCCCGGCCTTCTGCTCGAAGGGCTAATGGTTACATTAAAGATTACGGGCCTTGCTTTTGTTCTTACATTTATCATAGGACTCGGAACGGCTATATTGAGTCTATCTCAGTCGTTTGTCGGGAACAGTATTGCTCGTGTGTACCTTGAAGTTATTCGCAATACTCCACTGCTCATTCAGCTGTTTTTTATGTATTTTGTTGTTTCTCCCATATTTGATATCAGCGGATTCTGGGCAGCAGTCATTGCTTTGTCTCTTTTTGAGGGCGCCTATGCTTCTGAAATTTTCAGGTCAGGGATTACGTCAATAGATAAAGGCCAATGGGAAGCGGCATATAGCCTTGGGGGGAACACGAAATTTGCCTATCTAAATATTATTCTGCCACAGGCAATACCGCGCATAGCTCCTCCACTTGCAGGGCAAGCTATAGCACTTGTAAAGGATTCCGCTCTCGTTAGTACTGTCGCCATTTACGACCTGACTATGCAGGGTCAATCTATTATTTCTGAAACTTTTTTGACGTTTGAAGTTTGGTTTACTGTTGCGGCCGCGTATCTGGTTGTAACCCTTTTGCTTTCATGGACATTGGACCGACTTGCGAGCCGTTTTAAGAGTGCATGGTAAGTTTAAAATTTTAACACGGAGTAATTTATAATGACTTTATGGAGAACCGTTAATGTCGGTCTCGCAGCTGTAATCATGATCATGGGGATCTCTACAGCCGTCTGGGCCGGTAACGTAAGACAAAGTTTGGCGCAGGAAAGTGCTATTGAAACTATTCAAAAAAAACAAATATTACGTGTTGGATTTTCAACATTCAAGCCGTGGGCAATGAAAGATAAAAACGGCGAATTTATCGGCTTTGAAATAGATGTCGCTAGACGCCTTGCAAAAGATATGGGCGTAAAAGTTAGATTCATCCCGACTAAATGGGATGGCATCATTCCCGCTTTGTTAACAGGAAAATTCGATATAATTATCGGCGGAATGGGCATTACCCCTAAACGCAATCTCAAGGTCAATTTCTCTGACCCTTACGAATTTACCGGAATGTCCATTATTGCCAGCAAGTCTGCTGCTAGTGGAAAAACATCCCTTAAAGATTTCAACACAGATTCAACAAAAGTTTCTGTCCGTCTCGGCACAACTGCTGAGAAGGCAGCCAAAAACTTTTTACCAAATGCTAAAATCTTGAAATTCAGCGATGAAGCTGCATCCATTCAGGAACTGCTAAATGGTAAAGTTGATTGCTTGATTGCATCTAACCCGCTCCCTGCAAATCTTGCTCAGAAATATCCTGAGAAGTTGTACCTACCTCTCAAAGATGATTTCACCAAAGAGCCTATCGGCTTTGCTGTAAGAAAAGGTGATCCTGACTTTCTTAATTACCTCAATAACTGGATCAAAGTCACCAATTCTGAAGGTTGGCTTGAATCCCGCTTTAACTACTGGTTCAATACCAAAGAATGGGAATCACAGGTCGAGTAATTATTAAGAATGTATAATATGAAAAAAAGGGTAACATCCCTTGATATACTGCTACTTGCAGTTATCATTGGGGTGTTATCCGCTCTTTCCTATCATTTAGTTTCAAAGCTTAATTATCATTGGAATTGGTCAGTAATACCTAATTATATCTATAGATATGATCAGGTTACGGGCCATATAAAAGCAGGGCAGCTCACTCAGGGACTCTTGGTGACGCTGCGTCTTTCCGTATGGTCAATTTTGTTTGCACTGATAATAGGCACTGTCATGGGTATTTTAAGAGTAAGTCCGCGCCCTCTTTTTCGTATGATATCCAGCACGTACGTGGGGCTTATTCGAAATATTCCACCCCTTGTTCTTATCTTTATTTTTTATTTCTTTCTTGGCGACCAATTGATGAGCCTGACTGGTATTACGGATCTATCCTATTCCATGGAAGATAAAGACTTTCCACTTCTAACATTCTTATTCGGTCCTATCGAACAATTACCCGCGTTTCTATCCGGAGTGCTAACTATGTCCCTATTCGAAGGGGCCTATATAACAGAGATTGTAAGAGCCGGCATAGAGGCGGTTCCGAATGAGCAATGGGAAGCATCAAAGGCGCTAGGTTTCAACCGTCCCAAGCAATTGATTCATATCGTTTTGCCACAAGCTTTTTCGCAGTCTTTGCCTACTTTGGCGGGGCAGTTTATTTCTACTATTAAAGATTCGTCCATTGTTTCGGTCATTTCGATACAAGAGCTTACATTTGCCGGACAAGAACTCATGTCTGCGACTTACCGTACATTTGAAATATGGTCGGTTGTGATTATTCTCTATTTCTTGCTGACGTTCCCATGTTCAATAGGCGTCAGAGCTTTGGAAAAAAGGATGAACCGTCATAAGCAGGATTAATCTCACAAACATACTTTTCTATTTTATCCGATATGATCAAAAAAGCATCCACGACCGTTGGATCGAACTGTGTTCCAGAACAGTTTACAATTTCTTTTACTACTTGTTCAAAAGGGATTGCGTCCCGATACGGACGATCCTGCATCATTGCGGAAATAGTATCCGCCACAGCTATTATACGAGCGCCTAAGGGTATATCTTCACCCTTCAACCCCTCAGGGTATCCACGCCCGTCGAATCTTTCGTGATGGTGTAAAATCATCCGAGCTATGCCATTATCACCGGAAAAGAATTCAACAGGACCTACTATCCCCGCTCCCGTGACGGGGTGCTGTTTAATGACTTCATATTCAGCATCAGTCAGTCCGCCTTTTTTATTGAGAATCGAATCTGGAATACCAATTTTACCAATATCATGTAAATGCCCTGCAATATGCAATGCCGTGCAATCCTCTTGGCAAAGCCCCATTTGAAGGCAAATTTCCTGCGTAATAACTGCAACATCTTCTGAATGAGAACTGGTGCAACTATCCTTCGCATCAATTGCATTACCTAGAGATTCGGCAAATTGATGAATTGTTTGTTGAACAATATTTAGCTGAGTCTCATTTTGCTTATTTTGCGCACCAACAATATCTATTATATCTTTCATTTCTACTGATCCTTGAATATTTATTAGTTCAACACTTCTCACTGAGCCCATTGAAATTGAATGTCATTGTCAATATTGAATTGTAGTTCAAAACAATAAATCAGTCATTTATAGACGACTATCATTTAATTCACATTATATTATGCCAATATTTCAATAGTTTTCAAAGTTGTAACATTCTTGACATCTAATCAAAACCTTTGATGCCATAAGTTGCCAATAACTTAAGCTGAGGAGGTCAACCAGCATGTCGTTAAAGTTTAAATTAATATCATTTTGTCTAGTTCTTGGTTTGATTCCATTAGTTATAGTCAGTGTATTCAGCGTTGAATTGGCGTCGAAAGCACTTTCCGAACAAGCGTTTAGTCAACTAGAATCTGTGCGTGATACAAAAAAGAAAAATTTAGAGGACTTAATAAGCAAATGGTATCATGAAGTGGAACTCTTTTCGAACGTTAAGGAAGTCTACAATACTGTGGGAATGATTGGAGAGTACGCAATTGATAACGGGTTTCCGGGTAGACGTTTAAATGTTCATTCAGATGAATATATCGAGATTCACCAATATGCTAAAAAGCCATTTGAGCCTTTCGTAAAAACGCTGGGCTATGATGATGCGCTTCTTATCGATGATTATGGACGCGTGCTTTTCACTGTAAATAAGGAAGCCGATGTAGGCATAGATTTAGTAAAAGGCCCTTACAAAGATTCAAATTTAGCAAAGGTATGGAGAAAAGCTGTTAAGGGTGAAATAGTCTTCGCAGATTTCGAACCATATGAACCTCTTGGTGGAATTCCGGTGGCCTTTATAGCAGCACCTGTTCGTTCACATGCCGGTGATATTCAAGGGGTTGCAGTCCTTCGCATTCCATTAAAAGAGATCAATTCAATCATGACTCTCCGTTCAGGAATGGGCGAAACGGGCGAATCATACCTTGTAGGCCAAGACCTTCATATGCGTTCTGATTCTGAGTTGAATCCATTATACAGATCAGTAAGGTCTTCATTTGAAAATCCGGATCTTGGAAAAGTTGACTCGGTCGCAGTCAATCAGGCGCTTGCGGATATTAGCAATACATCCCTAACGGTTGATTCCAAGGACATCTCATTTCTAACCGCTTACGCACCTCTTAAAATTGGAACTTCAACTTGGGCTCTCATTTCTGAGATCCACAAAGACGAAGCTTTTTCAGCTGTAACAAGACTTCGATTAATCACATTACTGATTACGATCACAACGGCTATCCTTGTTGTAATTATCTCTCTCATCTTTTTGCGATCTGAAATAATTAACCCGCTTAAAGATATCGAAAATTATGTAGCCGCCATCTCTACCGGTAATTTCAAAGCTGATATTGAGGGTGTATTCAAAGGAGAAATCAAAAATCTCGCTGACGGTATCCAACTTATGGTATCGGAATTAAAAAACAAACTTGGATTTTCTCAAGGGATACTTGAAGGAATGACAGTCCCCTGTCTTGTGTCTGATACCGAAGCCAGAATTTCATATATAAACAATCCGCTCTGCAGGCTTTTAGAAAGCAGTGATTCATGTGAAAGCTGGATTGGAAAACCTGTAAAAGATTTATTGCAGATTCCTGAAGATGAGCAAGGCATTATTGCTCAGTGTTTATCGGAAAAGAAACCTGTTCTTAACCGCGAACGCAAGTTGCACACAAAAAAAGAAGGCCATCGTAATGTTAGAATTGATGCCGCTCCACTCTACAATCTGGACAGTGACTTAATTGGCGGTTTCGCAATCATCATTGATTTGAGTGATATCAAAGCGAAAGAAGATCAGATCACTGAGCAAAATAAGATAATGGTTGAAATTACAGCTAATGCTGAGTCCATTTCAAAGTACTTAACTAACGGTGCTGCAGAGATTGAGTTACAGGTTGAGAACGTTTCGGCTAACACTGAACGCCAATTTGATAAAATTGAGCAGTCTTCGCAGGCTGTAACTGAAATGAACCGGACACTGGTGAGTTCTTCTAAAAACGCTGAGACAGCCGTTCAGCAGGCAAAAAACACACAGCTACGGGCTGAAAGCGGCATGCATACTCTTACTGAGACCAGTATTGCGATACTACAGTTAAAATCCTTATCTGATATGGTGATGGAGAATATGCATGAGCTTGGTGAGCAAACACAATCTATCGGCGGAATAATAAATGTTATTAATGATATAGCTGACCAGACAAACCTGCTCGCACTAAATGCGGCCATTGAGGCAGCACGAGCTGGCGAAGCGGGACGCGGATTTGCTGTGGTTGCAGATGAGGTGCGCAAATTGGCAGAAAAGACCATGCTTTCTACAAATGAGGTGGAAGGCGCAATTCATAGAATTCGCGAATCAGCTAAGTCTAATATGGAAAAAACAGACTTGACGGTAGCGGCTGTAGAACATGCAAGCGGGCTAGTCTCTAAATCGGTTGATGCTCTCCAATCAATTTCAGATATGTCAGTAGATACAGCATGCGAAATTCAACTGATCGCCAAAGCAACTGATGAGCAATCCCGGGCACACGACCTGATCCATAAAAATGTGGAAGATATTAAATCTATTGCGGGTGAAACAAAAAGCGATATGCGGCATTCTTCTGAATCCATATCAAGCTTGGCAAGAACGGCAGAAGAACTGGAAAAATTGATTAAGAAACTAAGTCTGGCAGGAAGCAAATAAAACTCAATAGCAAAAATTGATTAATAAAAATCTGGGCCTCGTTTAAAATCCGTGGCCCAGATTTTTCATAGAATTTTCTAGCTTTAAAGCTTCAGATTCAAGCACTTCGGGAGTTAGCTTCTCGTCAGTGACTCTAAATGGCTTATCCATGAAAACCTTGCAGCGGCTAAAAGGCTTAGCGACTTCAAATCTGTCCCATGATTTTTCGAAAACCGTAGGATTATCTACGTACCCCCTGATAGGAATGATGGCAGAACCTGTGCGTTGCGCGATAGCTAAAATACCCTGCTTAACCTTATGACGGGGGCCTCTGGGGCCATCAACAGTTATGACACCAATACGTTCTTCTTTTTTCATCAAGCGGGTCATAGAAAGCATTGCTTTGACCCCGCCCCGTGTAGAGGAACCTCTGGCTACCTTGTAACCTATGCGCTCCAAGGTCTTGGTGATAATCTGACCGTCGCGGCTATCGCTTGCCATGGTCACGTATGGAAAACCTTTAGTGACGCCATATGCTGTCAGAGTAAAAATTTCATTATGCCACAAAGCGAGCATTGCAGGCTCTTTGTTGTTCATAAGCCTAGTTAGGTTCTCAAAACCTTCAACCTCAAAACGAAGAGTTTTAATCAGAGCTCGGTAGCAAAATGCCATGGGCGCAGCGACTAATACGGGTTTTACTTTAATCTTCATAGCAAATCACTCAACATATCCGAAAAGAATATTATTAACTTTAAAACGTAAAAATGCGGTCCTTAGCAGCTACATGAATTAGCTGATAAGAACCGCATTGAAATCGTAAAATACTTAGTTCACTCAACTGAAGAGAGCATAACTAAAAGTTTATAAAAAATAAAGTGGCTTGAGAACTGAAATCCATATTTATTTATACCCTGAACCAAGGTTTAGGAGTATTTCTTCTACTTTATCGGCTTCAATTTTCAATAGTTCAGGAGTTAGCTTCTGTTCAGTAACCCGAATAGGCTCACCCATAAAAACTTTACAGCGGCCAAAAGGTTTCGGCAATTGAAATTTATCCCATGACTTGTTAAAAACAATGGGATTTTCAAGGTAACCTCGCATAGGAATAATAAGAGAATCGGTTCTTTGAGCAATGGCTAAAATACCCTGCTTAAGCTTATGCCTAGGCCCTTTGGGACCATCTACAGTTATTATTCCTATTCGCCCTTCTTTCTTCATTATACGAGTCATACCGAGCATAGCTTTTAAACCGCCACGAGAGGAAGATCCTCGCGCAACTTTATAGCCGATGCGGACCAGTACTTCTGTAATAATCTGCCCATCATTACTATCGCTGGCTATGGTGACATAGGGCAGTTTTTGTGCATAACCGTAAGTAGACAGAGTTAACAACTCATCATGCCAAACAGCTATTATAACAGTTTTATTACTATCTAAAACCTTGGTTACATTTTCTAGTCCATCGACTTCAAAACGAATAGTTTTTGCCAGCATTTTATAAAGAAACGCCAGCGGAGCTGCAACAAGTGCAGAATTAACTTTTATTTTCATATGGCCTTCTAAGTATCTTGGAACTGCATGTTATATAGCTTGATGTATAAAGGGCATTTTTTAAGGAGTTCTTTATGACTGCCTTTCGCGACAATTACACCCCTTTCCATAACAACTATAACATCAGCTGTAAGGATGGTAGAAAGTCTATGTGCAATTACAATACTTGTTCTATCTTGCATTAAATTTTCAAGAGCCATCTGAACGACACGTTCTGATTCTGTATCAAGTGCGCTGGTTGCTTCATCTAGTATGAGCAGTGGCGGATTCTTAAGAAGTGCTCTTGCAATAGTAAGCCTCTGTTTCTGTCCGCCTGACAACCTAACACCGCGTTCACCCACAATCGTATCGTATCCCTCGGGAAGTTTTTCTATAAAATCATGTGCAAATGCTGTTTCAGAAGCCTTTTTGACTTCCTCAAAAGGAGCATCCTGATGAACGTAAGCAATATTTTCACGAACACTGGCATTAAACAGGAAAGTTTCCTGAGAAACCATTCCCAAGTTTAGGCGCAGTGACTTTAGCGTGTAGTCTTGAATGGGGATACCATTGATTTCAATAGATCCATGTTCAGGATCGTAAAAACGAGGAATAAGATTGACTAGAGTAGTCTTACCGGAGCCACTAGGCCCTACTACAGCAATTTTCTGCCCTGCTTTGACCTTCAGGTTGATATTATTAAGAATCGGTCCATCAGAGGACGGATAACTGAATGTGAGGTCTTTAATTACCAGCTCTTTAAACGGCTGAGTCAGCTCTTTAGAACCGCCCTTTTCTTCGTTAATAGTAGGGGAATCCAATATTTCGAAAACCCTTTCAGCCCCTGCAAGCGCCCGCTGAATAGTCAGGTTTGAAGCGTTGATTTTCTTAATTGGTTCATAAAGCATGATAAGTGCCGTAATGAATGAGAAAAAAGTACCTGGTGTGGACTCGCCACTAATAACTTGCATACCGCCGTACCACAGAACAAGGCCAATTCCGAAAGCCCCTACTATCTCCATTATGCGTGATGATAGCTCACTATGTAAAACCTGTTTAATCGCAATGTTAACGAGTCGGTGGTTTTCACTATCAAACTTTTTAGATTCCAGTTTTTCGTTTGCAAAGGCCTTAATGACCTTAACTCCACTGAAAACTTCTTGAAGCTGTGCATTGATGTCTGAAATTTTAACCTGATTTTTACGGCCCAATTTACGTAATTTTCTACCAAAATAGAAAAACGGAAAAATAGCCAAAGGCAGTACAAGCACGGCCCAGAAAGCCAGATATGCGTCTCTGTAGAAAACGAGACTAATCAAGGCTATAATGGTGATTGCTTCACGGATCATCATTATAAAAGACGGTAAGCTCTGCCTGATTTCCATAACATCGTTAAGGATTCTGGACATGAGCATGCCTACCTGACTTTCTTCAAAGAAGTTCATAGGTAGACAGACTATCTTTTGAAACAAATCATTTCTGAGCTGTTCTAGAACCATTAAGCCTGCGGTATTCATAAGATAAGATTGGAAAAATCTAAAAAATCCCTTAATTAGCATAACCACAACAAAGGCTATAGGGATTAAAAATAGAGCTTCGCGATCTTTACTGATGAAAATGTCATCCATAGCTGGCTGAATGAGGTATGCAGTACCGGCGGTCGCTGCTGCAACAAATGCCATAGATACAAATGCTATAAAAATTCTGAATTTGTATGGTGCAAAATAAGATAAACACCTACGAATCAGGTGTTTGTTGCTTAAGTAATTATGTTTATCGCCTTTGGGCAAAGTATTCTCCTTTAATATGGCTAATAGCCGAATGCGATAACTTCCATACGTCTCATTTGGAATGATCGCAAGTGTCGATTCTGTTGAGATAGCTTTTCTCTATATGTATACCATTGGATGATAGTATCAATCGATTTGACGGTTTGCGCAGCTATATGATTGAACAATAGTCAATAAGGGGAATATATTATGCCAATAAAAATAGAATGTCAGGGGCTGCCTTGCCCGCAGCCTGTTATACAGTGCAAGAATTTAATTGAATCAAGTAACCCTTCTTCAATAGAAGTGGTTGTTGATAACGTGCCTGCCAAAGAAAATGTTTCAAGATTTATGACTACGAAAGGGTATGAAGTTACCGTAGAAGAAAAAGATTCATTAACAACTATTAAAGGTGTTAAATCTGCTGGCGGCAACAATTCTGAGGCAGAAGTATGCGAAGAATGTACAGTAATGAGTACTGAAGAATTGGCGAGAATCGATAGTAAGACCTTGATTTTCTTGAACAGTGACTGCCTGGGAAGCGGAGATGATGAACTTGGCGCAAAGCTGATGTTTAACTTCGTTTCTACCCTGCCCGAGCTTGGTGATTCTCTATGGAGAATTATTATGGTTAATGGCGCGGTCAAACTTGCTACAGATGGCCATCCATGTCTGGAAAAATTAAAAGAGATGGAAGCTGCCGGAGTTTCAATACTTGTTTGCGGAACATGTCTTGATCATTTTAATCTGCTGGAGAAAAAAGGGGTTGGCGAGACCACAAATATGCTCGATGTGGTCACAAGCATGCAGCTTGCAACGAAAGTCATTAAAGCTTAAACAGAACTTTGAGTGTCACCCGTAATGTTTCGGGGCTTAGCTCATAATATCAACGAGATTCTGTTTAAAGGACGACATGGCTGACAATATAAAAAATCCCGATACGGTTCGACTTAATAAATTTATCGCTTCTTCCGGTCTTTCATCAAGACGCGGAGCTGATGAATTGGTTAAACAGGGTAAAGTAAAAATTAATGGCGAACGTGTAGATTCCCCCGGTATTCAGGTCGACCCTGAAAATGACCAGGTGGAAGTGCGCGGTCAGCTTATAGAAAATAAAACGAAAGATGAGCATACTTATATTTTATTAAATAAGCCCATCGAAACAGTAACTACTGCAAAAGATCCTCAAAAGCGTAAAACTGTGATGGATTTGCTGTCTAAGGAAATAGTGAATAAACGAGTTTTCCCTGTTGGCAGACTCGATTTCTATTCCGAAGGCTTACTATTCCTCACAACTGATGGCGAGCTATGTAACCGCATGACTCACCCTCGCTGGCATCTGCCGAAAGTCTATGAAGTTATAGTTCGCGGCCCTATCAGTAAGGAAAACATCGCAATCATGGAAGCTGGAATGTTTTTATCTGAAGGAGATATACTCGCACCTGTTAAGGTGAAAGTTTTATCTGAAGGTAAAGACACAACCAAGGTTGAAATGATCCTTAGTCAGGGCGTGAATCGTCAAATCAGACGTATGTTCAGAGACTTTGACACAACTATTCTCAAAATTAAGAGAACTAGACAGGGTCAAGTTACAATTGATAATTTACCCGCTGGTAAATGGCGGGAACTGACCGCAGAAGAAGTAGCGTCGCTAAAGAAAGACGTAGGACTTTAAATAAAAAAGGGAGTGCAGATGTTAATCCGCACTCCCTTTTCTTTTGTCTTTTGAAAAAGAATCTATAGTAATTGACTACTGAGTCTTGGTATTGTCGTCCACATCGACTCCTGCTGGAGGCGTGAAGTCGAAAAAAGAATCTTCGACTTCGGGGTCTAGTTCAATGTTTGAAAGAACGACTTCGTTGCCGTTTCCGTAGAAATCAACGACTAATATTTTAGTCAGCATCTTATTCGCATCTACCCACACAAAAGCAAGCACAAGACCTGTTTCCGGCTCAAGCGGAAGCAATTTAAGCTTAATAAGCCCATCTTCCATGCCCTTATTTTCAACAACAAAGTCTTCTTCCAGTTTTGCCTTGCCTGAAATGAACTTGATCATAGTCTTGGAATTGAAAATCTGTTTTGTGCGATATTTCATGGCAACCTTATCATCTGGAAAGTAATCCCAGACTATAGATTCCCCTACTATCAAAAGTTCAGGTTCCGGCTTCACAGACTCCCAGTGTAGAAGTGAAGGCTGCTTGAAGGTAATTTTACCTGAGCGAATTTCACTCTCTTTACTTGCGGCATTCGTCAAAGTCTGAGTGAAATCGGCCTTAAAAGATTTAATTGAATCGTATGTTTTTTGAATATCGGAAGTCAGCTCATCGGCCGAAGCGGTTGAACCGAAGGACAATAACGCAATCAGTACCAGCAAACAGAACCGTAATTTCATATATTCCTCATAAGTCAGTTTTTGCGTTCATCTACTTATCTAGTATAACCTTATTAAGCTTAATATGAAAGGGACACTAAAAGCTGCCAATCAGCAGCAAGTGGCTAGTTTATTTGAACCAGAATGTAATTAGACAAAAAAATTAGTCGCGAGTAACGAGAATAATACGTGGTTTGCTACCATCCTGCGGGCCCAGAATTCCATCCTGTTCCATCTGCTCGATGAAACGTGCGGCGCGGTTAAAGCCGATACGGAAACGTCTCTGCAACAGAGATATGGAAGCTTTGCCTTGATCGAGCACAAACTTAACTGCTTCCTGATAAACGGGATCATCGGACTCACTAGGCATACTACCGGCGCCCGGCCCCGATGGAGTTTCTTTCCAGTCAGTGAAATCCAGATCAAATTCCTGTGGATATTTTTTCTTCCAGAAATCAACTACCAACTTAATCTCGTCATCTTCTACCAGAGCACCGTGCAACCTGCGAAGCTGCGCCCCACTCGGCTTGAAAAGCATGTCGCCTCGACCAAGCAGTTTCTCTGCACCACCCATATCTAAAATGGTTCGAGAATCGTGCTTTGAGGTTACCTGAAATGAAATTCGTGTAGGAAAGTTAGCCTTAATAAGTCCGGTAACAACATCAACTGAAGGACGCTGAGTTGCGAGTATAATATGTATGCCTGATGCACGTGCAAGCTGAGCAAGTCGAACTATACTTATTTCGACGTCTTTACCCGCTGTAAGCATAAGGTCAGCAAGCTCATCAACAACGATGACAAGGAATGGCATATGTTCGAGATCAGCGAGATCTTCCGGTATATCATCACCTAATTTTACAAGTTTTTCATTGTAACTGGCAATGTTTCGAACTCCAAGCTTGGCCATAGCCTGATAGCGTTTGTCCATCTCGAAAACGGCCCACTCGAGTGCACTTTTTGCCAGTGCCATATCAGTAACAACTGGATGTACCAAATGCGGAAGGCTTGCGTAGACCGCAAGCTCAATCCGTTTAGGATCGATGAGTAGAAGTTTAACTTCATCTGGCCCAGCACGATATAACAAACTCATGAGCAGTCCGTTAAGACAAACACTTTTACCCGCTCCGGTCGCACCAGCTACAAGTAAATGTGGCATTTTAATTAGATCGGCGACGACAGGTACACCTTGAATGTCCTTACCTAGAGCCATTGTCAGCGGAGATTTTGCATTCTTAAAGCAATCTGCTTCGAAAATTTCACGGAGATAAACAACCTGACGTTCTTCATTAGGAATCTCAACACCAACAGAATCTTTGCCGGGAATGGGGGCTTCGATTCTTACGGCAATAGCTTTAAGAGCCAAAGCTATATCATCTGTAAGGCCAGCAATCTTACTGACTTTCACACCGGGAGCCGGCTTGAATTCAAACATTGTAACAACAGGCCCGGGAATAACATTCTGAATTTCGCCATCAATGTTGAAGTCTTTCAAACATACAGCAAGGCTATTAGTTTTACCCTCTAAAACCTTAGGGTCTACCTTTACTCCAGTAATCTTAGGTTCCAACAACATATCAAGTGGAGGGAAATCTGCTTTAATATCAAATTTTTTAGCTTTCGGCTTAGCTTTTTTCTTCGCAGGTTCATTTGATATAGGCTTAAGAACTATTTCAGCATCACTTTCTTCAGCGGATTCCTGCTGTTTATCTTTTTTCTTTTTGCCTACGATATTTCTTAAAGTCTTACTTGAGGTAGCCTTTTCATCTTTTTTACGGTCGTGTTCAACTTTTAAACGTTTTGCTCTGCGCTCAAAACGTTCTTTATTCTTAAGTCCGAAGTCAATGAGGATGGTTCGGATTCTCTTACCAATAGAAGCCCAACTTAGGTTGAGAGTCAGCTGAATACCAGCAAGAGTGGCGAACAACCAGAATAGAAAAGCTCCGACAGGTTTAAGGTAATAAAAGGACCACTTGGATAGAATTCCGCCAATAAATCCACCCCCATGAACAGCCAGTGTCTTCTGGTAGTCAGTCAGCCATGGGTGAGATGACCATGCCAATATACAGACATAGAGCAGAACAAATCCTGACCATCTCCACCAAGGTTGTTTTAAGGCGGTAAGAAATGAAGCAAGCCCGAGATACAGGCAATAGATCGGTATCAGCCAAGCACCTATCCCGACCATATCGACCATAAGGCCAGCGGAATACGATCCGGCTGGACCTATTAAATTCTTTATTTTCCAGCTCGAACTGACAGCCTGATTCAGGGTCGGATCGCCTGGATGGAAGGAGTACATGCTTATGAAAAGAAAGACGGCTAAAAACATCCAGAATAAGCCTGAAATTTCTTTTGCGAATTTTTCGCTAGGCAGTGTCTCATCCTCCATTTTGTCCCGCGGTATCATGCTGGGACTGTTTATTTAAATACTCCGGGCAATATAAGATCACCCGGAGCAAACTATTTTTACAAAGAAAAGGCTTATTTTTCGCGGCCTAAGTATTCTTTAGAGCGGGTATCTACTTTAACTTTATCATTTTCATTAACGAAAAGAGGCACATTGATTACAAGACCTGTTTCAAGTGTAGCAGGCTTGGAAGCACCACTCACACGGTCACCCTGAACGCCGGGATCAGTCTGTGCAACAAGCAATACAACTGAAGCAGGAAGTTCCATTCCAATAACTTCTCCATTATAGAGAAGAGCTTTGTTGCTTTCGCCTTCTTTAATAAAGCCAGCAGTATCACCAATTACATCACCAGAAACATTCATTTGGTCATATGATTCTAGATCCATGAGTACGTAGTCTTCACCATCTTTGTAAAGGAACTGCATCGCTTTGGTTGTCATATCTGGCTTATGAACTTTTTCACCGGAACGGAAAGTCTGATCAACTACGCGTCCTGTGAGCATGTTTTTAAGTTTAGTACGAACAAAAGCTCCGCCCTTACCTGGTTTAAAGTGCTGGAATTCAATGATATCATAAGGTTTCCCGTCAATTTCAATCTTAAGTCCATTTCTAAAATCTTTAGTAGATATCATTTTTCCTCCGCTGGAATATTAGGTGTACGACCTTTACGGCCTGTATAAAATAAAATGGTCAATTAACTATTTAAATTGAACATTCGAAATAACTATCGACAAATCATGCAATAAGCTGCTTAAGAGATATTAATCAGCATCCACATGAGAAAATAATGCCTGAACGGCAAAGGCATAACTCAGAATTCCGAATCCGGCAATTACTCCGATGCACTGTTTACCCATGAAACTACGCTGTCTGATAGGATCTTCAGTTCGCGCCCATATATTACTGATGTGAACTTCCACGCATGGAACTTCGATCCACGCGAGTGAATCCGCGATGGCAAGGCTTGTATGTGTATAGGCTCCGGCATTAAATGCGATACCGTCAACTTTATCAGTTCTAGCTTTTTCAAGCCTATCAATTAGCGCGCCTTCTGAGTTGGATTGGAAAAATTCAAGTTTTATCTGTTCAGATTTATCGCCCATTATTTTTTTCAAATGATCGGGAATATCTTCAATTTTATCAGAACCATATATTTCAGGCTGTCTCTTGCCTACATAGCCAAGATTTGGACCGTTCAATATTAAAAAGGTGTACATATTAGCTCCTTTATTCTTTTATGGACTTGACCTAAGCCCATTCTTGAAAGATTATCTGACTTGACTCACTTAAACAAATGGGTGATCAGTCTTTCTTACTGTAAACTTAACATTTAAGGACAATTCCTAATGGATAATACTCTCGAATTAATAGAAACTGTATATGAGATTGATCAGCTACAAGATATGCCCGCGCCTCAGATAATTCTCGCAGGCCGCTCAAATGTAGGCAAATCTTCCTTAATAAACTGCCTAGCTGAAAGAAAAAAACTCGCTAAAATAAGCTCCACTCCGGGTAAGACAAGAAGCCTGAACTACTATGCAGTAAATCCGCATGGCTACTATCTAGTCGACCTGCCCGGATACGGATATGCTAAGTGTTCAAAGACCGAGCGCGCCAAATGGGGCAAACTTATTGACCGTTATCTCGAAGGAAACGGTTACGTAGTTGCTGCCGCCGTTTTATTAGACAGCCGTCTTACTCCTCAAAAAAATGATATTGATATGATCACCTACTTTAAGGAGTGTCATATCCCGATCATCCCGATTTTGACTAAAGCTGATAAAACTAAGCAAAGGGAACGCGCCATAGTTCAGAATAAATGGCAAGACATCCTAAAAGTAAAACCTCTTTGCGTTTCCAGTAAATCCGGAATGAACCGCACAAGACTCTGGAACATACTCGATGTAACGGCAATGCCTGAACTAGGCATGGAGCCTGTTATTACTATGCCTATTGAGAAAGATACTAAATAGCCAGGTTCAACTATTTCAGTTCGCAAACTGACAAAAAGACTGGTTATTCGTCAACTTAGATGAAATAATCGGTCTTTTTTTGTGCCTATTGCAGCTTTTTATTACGCCCGAAATATTTGCCAACAGACTCAGGAATCAGCACCCATGCTAGCCGAAGCGCGGCAAACACGCTAATCACAATATTACCTATCCATGCCGCAATAATTGGCGGTAACACCCCTGAATCACCAGCCGAAGCTCCGATCATAAAGAGTGCGTAATAGGTGAAAGTAAATGCTAGGCCAAGGCCTATATTCAGATAAACATTTTCTGAGATAGTTATAAGCGCAAGCGAAACAAGGGCCATGGCTAAAAGTGAAAAGGCATACGACCACTTCGAGTGCCATGCTGTTTTCAGTCTATTAACATTTGAACCAGACTTTTGTAGTTGATCAATCACATCGTCCAATTGCCATAGCGGCAATTGGGCCGGATCTGCCCCTGGGTCAACGGCTTTAAACACCTTGAGGTTAAGTTTAATGGGCATGGTATAAATTGGATGTTTGCGCGATGTGAACCTGTCAGGACTAAGCTCCACAGCATTTTCAAGCTTCCAGCCATACTTATCACTAACTTCAGCACTTTCAGATGTTATGACTTTCAGTATCTGGTTATTGCCCTCACCGAATTCATACACAGTAATTCCCTTTGCCTTGTTTCCAAACGGCATTACTTCGTCAGCTTCAACTATGTATTTACCTTCACGGAACCAGATATTGTGTAAAACTCTTTTGTCGAGCTGGCTTTTACGTACATCCTCTTTCCATATCCGGAAGGCTTCCTGCTCGCCATATACACCGATAACCTGAGAAAACATGAGCTGTCCCATGCTCCAAAATACAGCGTATATAATAAAAAATCGTACAAACCACCCCAGAGACAAACCTCCGGTTCTAAGCGCAAGCAGTTCTTTACTTTTAGCCATTACACACAGCTGAATGAGCATTGCCAGCAAAAACACTGCGGGCAAAATCTGTGAAAAAATCAACGGCATCTTTACCAGAAAATACCGGAGAATAATCCCGATCCCGAGTCCGGCTTCAATGAAATCATCAAGTCTGTCGAAAAGGTCTGAAAGCAAGTAAACACCTGTCCCAACACCCAGACAAACCATCATTAAAAACATATTCTGCTTTAAAACATATCCGGCTAAATGTCCGGGGAGCAGTTTACGAATCATGCTGCTTTCCTCCGGAATTTCTTAAACAGTTTAATTCTAACTCTGAAAGAATGCTCCATCACTGCCATTCTTAATAAAAAGATAGATGCGGCGGCAAAGAGAATATTCGGAGACCACAACCCGACAATTGGTGACAGTGTACCGCTCTCCCCGAGAGTTATCCCAAGCGACAGCATCGTGTAATAAACAAGAAACAGCCCCATAGAAATTATGATCCCGTATTGCTGTTTAAGGCCACGGAATATACATGCAATAGGCATAGCAAACATACCCAGCACCAAACAAGCTACTGGCAATGCTAACCTTTTTTGAATCTCAACTTCAACTTTTCTGAAAAATTTTGGTTCAACATCGCCTGCGCGATCTCCCCCCTTACTGATCCTGAGAAGTTTTTCCCACGACATTTCTTTAGGACGCGGGTCATCAACATCATAGCCGGACAAAAGAGATCCTAAGTTTATCCTAACATCATAATTTTTAAATTTAAGCACGCTTAATTGGTCATTTTGCTGCTGATAGATACGGCCGTTTTCAAGATGAACAAGCAATCTGCCGCGTTTAGGATCAGTTCTGATTTCACCAAATGGTGCAACAATGGTTGCAGTCATGGTTTTACGGGTGTTGTCACGCACAAAAACAGAACGCATGGTTCCGTCTTTATCGTCCACCTCATCAGCGTAAAAGACTAATCCCGGAAAATCTCTATTAAAAACTCCCGGCTGAATGGCAAGCTGACTTTTGGTGCGAGCAAACTCCACAAGTGCACTACGAAAGTTCTCCGTTCCCCACGAAAGACCATACAATGAAAAGAAAACATCAGCTCCCGTGCAAAGCAGGCAGAAAATAATCGGAGCGGGAAGTAGCTTATACAAACTAATCCCACCGGATTTCAGAGCTGTGATCTCATTATCAGAGTTCATCCTCAAAAAAGTGAGAAAAATTGCCAGCATCGTAGCAATAGGAGTAAGCACAAGTAGGAAAAAAGGGCATAAGTATATAAACAACTTAGCCATTTCTAAAGCGCCAAGACTCTGTCCAACGAATAGATCTCTAAATTGCAGAAGTCTGCCAATTAAAATCAATCCCATAAAGCCGGACAGGCTTAGGCTGAAAATGGAAAGGAGTTCCTTGAATATTTGTCGATGAAGAAGCTTCAAATTGATTCCAGGAGGAATTGCAGACCCTCAGGTCCTGTTATGGAGAAATAAAATTTAATCACAGTCGGAATTTTTGTCAGAGTTTTCCTTGTAAAAACGATTCAAAAATTCCATATCTTTCGGAGACAAATTAAAGCGCATTGCGGCATCTTCAAGCAATGCTAAATGAGATTTGCCAGTTTCGTCCTGTTGATCGGAAATCCATTTAATGGCTTTCCGAGTCAGTTCACACTGGGGAATGATGGTAGACATATATTTTATTCCTTTAATGACAAACGTTCGTAAGCAATATTACTACACCAGCTTGCCCCCCCTTGCAACTTCAAGCAGGCTGGAATATTTAAACATCTTGCAAGCGCTGATATCGATGTGTCAGGTCCCTGTTTTTATATAGCTCAAGGCGAGATCTTTTCTAGTATAATACTATTTTATTTAATATTTATTTGTGAATTTTACGAGGTAAAAAATGTTTTCTTTATATACAGCGGCAATTCTCGGAGTTGTCGAAGGCATTACTGAATTTCTGCCTGTTTCAAGCACAGGTCATCTAATTATCACAGGACATCTGCTCGGCTTTACCGGTGAAAAAGCTGCTTCATTTGAAGTCGCTATCCAGCTCGGAGCCATTCTCGCAGTGGTCCTGCTTTACTGGCCAAGGTTCTGGGGATTGATTGTTCCGGCACCCGGTCAACGCTTTTCGGGAGTCAGAGGTCTTTATTTGCTGTTCTTAACAAGTTTACCAGCATCATTACTGGGCTTGATCGCGCATGATGCAATTAAGAAATACCTTTTTAACCCATATACTGTCGCATGGGCTCTTTTGGTCGGTGCGATAATGATTTTGATTGTTGAGAGAAAAGAAAGAAGACCAAGCTGTTTCACGCTCGATGAAATTACGCCTAAACTTGCTTTTGGAATCGGGTGTTTTCAGTGTCTTGCACTATGGCCCGGCTTTTCAAGGTCTGCCGCAACTATCATGGGTGGTATGATTCTGGGCGCTAAGCGCCAAATTGCGGCGGAATATTCATTTATTGCAGCCGTTCCTATTATGTTTGCAGCTACTGGCTACGATATGCTTAAAAGTTATCATCTATTTACCATGGCCGATGTGCCTTTTCTTGCAGTCGGGTTTGCAGTATCGTTTATTTCAGCATGGATTGCTGTTAAGGGCTTTATTTATCTTCTCGGCAAACTAACATTACGTCCATTTGCTTATTATCGCCTTGCGCTGGCCCCTTTAGTCCTTTTTTTCTGGGGTTAAAGCTTGCTCAGCAACAAGCCTGAATAGCTAAGCAAAACACTTATTTTAATAAAAATTTGATAAAATTGAATTTTTTACTTGCCAAGAGCAAGAGGACTGTATAGTACTCTTTCTCGTTGGTCGCGAAGACCACAAACGTGGCGAGGTAGCTCAGTTGGTTAGAGCATGCGGCTCATATCCGCAGTGTCGGGGGTTCAATTCCCTTCCTCGCTACCACGATTATAATAAAGCCCTGCATTTGCAGGGCTTTTTTACGTTCTATGAAATGATTGTTCTACTTATAAGCTCAGCCAAATCATTGGCTTCCAGTGGCTTTGCAATGTAGTCATTTACTCCCGCACGAAGAAAAGCCTCCCTATCGCCTTTCATGGCAAAAGCAGTCATTGCAGCGATCGGAATATGAATCTTATCCTCTCCGGCCTCTCCCCTTCGAATAGCCTTAGTAGCTGCCACTCCATCCATTACTGGCATCTGTATATCCATAAGCACTAGATCGAAGGAATCTGATTTCAGTAGCTCAAGGGCTTGCTCTCCATTTTCTGCTGTCAACACAGTATGTCCCATGTTCTTAAGCATACCAACGGTAGCTAATCTATTGAGTTTATCATCCTCTGCCAAGAGAATGCTTATACCTTTGCTTACGTGATTAGTTAGAGCTGCTTTAGTCTTATCAGGTTGCTCTTCAATCGTTTCAACTGGAATACTCAAATAGAAGGTTGTACCTTTGTCCAGCTCGCTTACGACCGTCATGCTTCCCCTAAGGAGGGAGATGACACGTTTAGCTATTGAGAGGCCAAGTCCAGCCCCCTGATAGTGCCTGGTATAGCCACCGCTAACCTGAGTGAAGTGGTCAAAGATTGAATCGAGCTTGTCCTCAGGGATACCAATTCCGGTGTCCGAGACCGTAAAGAGAATATGTAACTTATTATTAGCTGCTAAAGGTAAAGCACTTGCTTCAACTTTAATCGAACCTTTATCGGTATATTTGATCGAGTTACCTATCAAATTGATTAGCACTTGTTGCAAGCGGGTGCTGTCTGTTTTAATTTGAAGAGGAATTGACGGAGATACACTTAATTGCAGATCAAGCCCCTTGGGCGCAGCTGTTAGTGAAAACATCTGTTCAAGCCCGATGAACATGTCATGAAGGTTGAAGCTCTCATTTTGCAAGTCTAGCTTATTAGCCTCTATTCTTGACAGATCTAGGATGTCAGTAAGCAACCTAGTCAGCCTCTTGCTTGCTTCTACACCATAATTTGCATACTCCGTCTGCTCTTTGTCCAATTCCGTCATAAGGAGGAGTTGTAACATACCCATAATGCCATTAAGCGGAGTGCGTATTTCATGACTCATGTTGGCCAGAAATTCCGACTTACCCCGGTTGGCCAGCTCAGCCTGTTCCTTAGCCGCTACCAACTGGTCTTCAGCTTTTTTACGGTCTGTTATGTCATTAAAAATACATGCAAACTGATTCGGAGCTGGACTAAAAGCTGTTACATTGAAATAATTATCACTTAGAACTGAATAGTTTTCAAAAAAAACAGGTTCACCAGTTAGAGCTACTTTTCCATAAGTATCGATCCAGTACGATTCAACTTCGGGGAATATCTCCAACATGGTTTTACCAATGACTTTACTCGAAGACAGTCCAGTCATTTTTTCAAAAGCTGGATTTACCTGCAGAAAACGATAATCAACTGGTTTACCTTCTGAATCACAAATGATTTCATGCAAGGAAAAACCATCCAACATCTTTTGAAATAAGGTTTGGTATTCATTTTCAATACGGCGTTGTTCCGTAATATCACGACCGATTGACAGCAGCGTCTTCATTTCTCCATTAGAATCGCGCTCAGGAACGAGTCTCCAATCTAAATATATGTTCTTGTTTTTTCTTTCAAATACAAATTGAGCTCCGAACGGTTTTTCAGAAGTAAATGCCTCTTCTATCCAGCTTTTCCACAAGGAACAATCTTCTTTCGGAAAGCCTAGTTCTGAATGCGTCTTGCCAATGCACTCCTCAACAGGAAAATCAATCAAATCGCTTGCATTCTCAGATACGTAAACATGCCTACCATCACGGTCAAATCGTATGACATAATCAGGAAGACTGTTAATAAGTGTGAGATATAAGTTTTTATTTTTGCGTAAAGCCTCTTCTGTACTTTTTAGAGAAGAAATATCAATTGCGGCCTGAAGAACAAGTGGAGTTCCATCAACATCTTTAAAAGGAACATCGTGGGCCAAAAAGGTAGTTCCATCAGGATATTTTTTTTCCCAAGATGTGCTTTGGCCTGTATTCAAAACTTCCATTGTCGGGCATGTTTCACATTTTTTTGATCGTCCATGCGCAGCCTCAAAACACGGAACTTCATCACAATCACCATGACGATGCCTGTAATACTCGTTGGCAAAAACAATTTTGTGCTCTTTATTCTGAAGGAAAACTGACATTGGCAGATGATCTAATAAAGACAGGATCCATTTACGACTGTTTATAACTAAATCTTCCGCTTCTTTGCGGTTTTCTATTTCCTGCCTGAGGCTGGCAGTTTTCTTTTTAACTTGTGTTCTAAGAAATGTAATACCTCCCAAAGCCATAAGAAGCATGGCCGGGATAACGAATATTAGTACTTCTTTGAGTATTTCCGTAATAGAATAAGATGTTTTCGGTAGGATAGGACCAAACCATTTGATATACAATTCATCATAAATCCCATTTGAGATTACAATGGACAATCCCTCATTTAATTGAGCTAGAAGTTCCTTATCTCCTTCATGAACAGCAAAACAAAAATTCTGTTCAAATCCAACTAATGGTGCGGCCCCAGTTTTTAAAGTTTTATCGACTTTTGAAGATATATCTTCAACGTTTTTTATTTCAAGTTTATTAAGTATTTGCCAACCAGCAACCCGTTGAACAAGAACAGCATCATAATCCCCTTTTGAAAGGAGGAGCATGGCCTCTTCGTATGAGTCCACTAAAATGAGTTCGTCCGTCAGATTTTTCCTAAGGGCATATTCATGCGCCGTATCTCCGCGCATAACTAAAACCTTCTTACCGATCAAATCAGCTTCACTTTGTATCAAAGACTCGCCTTTGCGAACAAATATTGCTCCGTGCATTCGGAGGTATGGAACGGTGAAATCATATATCTTATCGCGTTCTTTTGAATAGGAAACCAAAGGAAGGACGTCCAAATCACCTTCCTTGAGTTGTTGCTTCAGCTCTGCCCACGGACCAACCTTAAATTTAACGCCATAACCAATCTGGTTAACAACGGCTTTCATTAGCTCAACAGAGAAGCCATCGGCACTACCATCTGGCAAAACAATGGCGAATGGAGGATAACTGTATTCACTGGCTGACTTAAGTGTTCGAATTGCGGGTGAGTTATCACTTTGGGCTAATAGCAATGAGGGATTGATATAGACACTGAAAAATATATAAAAAACCAAAAAGTACTTAAATAATGACATAAGAGTCCCTCAAAAAACAATTCAAAATTTACAACAACAAAATCATAAATAAAACAATAATAGATCAAACTGTACCTTATATTTAAAAAAACTAATAATGCAAGTCGTTGTTTTAAAATTTAGTTCATTATAATTTAATAAACAAGCCAATCTTCCCGTGAATCAGTCCCCCTTAATTTCTTCTTTGACTTCGATACTCTGTCGCTCTATTCTATTTCGCATGAGCAATAAAATTTCGATCAAATCAAAAGACGATATAGCCTTGATGCGTAAAGCCGGACTTCTGCTTCAAGCAACTCATATGGTTGCTAGAGACTTAATGAAGCCGGGAATAACGACTGCAGAGATTAATGAAGCAGTTGAATCATTCATAACCCAAAATGGTGCAATTGCCTTATTTAAGGGTGTTCAAGGCGTTACCCCGTACCCTGCCGGTTCCTGTATATCTATAAACGATGAAGTAGTGCATGGTATCCCCGGTTCGCGAGTTTTAGCTGATGGAGATCTTGTATCTATAGATATCGGGGTAAAATTAAACGGCTGGTGTTCAGACTGCGCCTGTTCATATGGTATTGGCGAAGTCTCCAATGATGTGCAATGTCTTTTAGATGTAACTGAAGGCTGTCTGCGTATTGCCATTGATAAGATCAAGCCGGGAGTAAGCTGGAGATCCATTGCAACAGTAATGGCTGATTTTGCGCAAAAAGCCGGTTACTCAGTTGTTAGAGATCTTATCGGCCACGGCATTGGGCGGGAACTATGGGAAAGTCCTGATGTTCCAAATTATTCTACTCGGGCAATCCCGGACTTTAAATTGGCAGAAGGAATGGTTATCGCTGTTGAACCTATGATAAACACTGGAACGCACAAGATTTACACAAAACCGGACCATTGGACCATTTGCACTAAAGACGGGGAAAATTCAGCTCATTTTGAACATACCATTGCCATTACATCTTCTGGCGCAGAAGTTTTGACCTGTGATCCTGACGGTAACGGGTGGGCTTTAAATTGATTCAATATTATTTTGCTGTTAGATTTCACTTTTTGTTTCATTTTTGATAAACTTCAAATTGATGTTATTAAATCAGTATAAAAATTATAAGGTTAAGTCTTGAAGCATAAAAGAGATATGATTCGTCTAAAAATTTGGACTATTATAAAACAAATGCACTGCATGTTGTTTTTTATCTTTGTGCTATTCTCCGCCTGTTCACTTACAAACCTGGCCTATGCAGATAAAAAGCTTGAAAGCGTTACTCTTCAGCTCAAGTGGTTTCATCAATTTCAATTCGCTGGATACTACGCTGCTCTAGAGAAAGGATTTTACGAGGACGAAGGGCTTGATGTTACTATTCTTGAACGTGACCTAAAATTCAATCCTGTAGACCAAGTTCTTAATGGCAGTGCTGATTTCGGAGTCACTAACTCTGAGCTTCTACTCCACTATTTAAAAGGTAAACCTGTTGTTCTTTTATCTTCAATTTTTCAACATTCACCATTGGTTTTCCTATCTAAAACATCCCCACTGGTTCACAGTCCCCATGGTTTTTTTGGAAAAAAAGTTCTTATGAATTCAGCATCACAAGATATTGAACTCAGGTCTATGCTACAACGCGAAGAAATCTCACTTAACGAAATTGACTTGATAGATAAATATGCATCTCCTGAAGATTATTTAGACCCAGATATTGATATTATTGCGGCCTATATTACTAATGAACCTTATTATCTTAATATTAATAATATTCCGTATTCAACGATTTACCCATCTACGTATGGCGTTGATTTTTATGGGGATAGCCTTTTTACATCTCTAAAACGGACTAAAAAAAATCCTGACCAAGTTAGAAGATTTGTTAGAGCAAGCCTTAAAGGTTGGAAGTATGCTTTAGAACATCAGTCTGAATTAATTGAAATAATAATAAATAAATTCGGATCTTTAAAATCTAAAAACCATTTAATTTACGAGGCCGGAAAAGTTAAAGAACTGATTTCTGCTGATCTTGTAAAAATTGGCCATACGAATCCTGGAAGATGGCAATCTATCGCCAACAGCTTCGAAGATTTAGAAATGATATCTAATTCTGAGGACTTTAGTAATTTCTTTTTTGATCCAAATGTCGGTCGTTATGAAATAGAAAAAAATACGGTCACTTACATTTCCCTGTTGTTCTTGTTATTTGTTGTCATTTTGTTCTTTATGTTAGCTCTTACCCGAAAATTAAAAATAGAAGTTAATACACGGATAGATATTGAAGAAAGATTAAAGAAAAGTGAACAATATTACCGAAGTCTATTCCAAAATACTGGCGCAGCAACAATTATAATTAATGAAAATATGCTCATTAAACACTGTAATGATAATTTTGCGATTTTATATGGTCGTAAAAGAGAAGACATTGAAAAGACCATAACGCTTAAGGACTTCGTTGCGGATGAAGATATTCATCGTATATGCCGCTATCACGAGGCTCGATCTAGAGACTCAAAGTCCGTACCTAATAGGTATGACTTCAAATTTGTTTCTGCCGATGGAGAGTTTAAAAATATCCATGTATATATCGATTTAATAAGTGGATCAACCGATAGGGTTGCGTCTTTAATCGATATGACTGAAAAGGTTAAAACTCAGGAAATTTTGATACAAACAGAAAAGATGATCTCAGTTGGTGGCCTTGCTGCAGGCATGGCGCATGAAATCAACAATCCTTTAGCGGGGATCTTGCATGGATCCCAAAATATTCTCAGAAGACTTTCTCCGGACTACAAAAATAATACGAAAATTGCCTCGGATGTTGGATGTACTTTCGAAGACATAAATTCTTATCTTGAACAAAGAGGCGTGCTAAGGATGATTAGAGGTATTCAGTCCTCTGGAGAACGAGCAGCTGAAATTGTAAAAAATATGCTTGAGTTCAGCAGGCGCAGCGATTCAGGAAGAACTTCATGTGATCTGAACAGTATATTTGAAGATACTATTGATATCGTCTCATGTGATTATGATTTAATCAAAAAGTATGACTTTAAGCATACGCAAATAATTAGGGATTATGCAGAAGAATCGCACATGGTTAGTTGTTTTAAGACTGAAATTGAACAAGTTCTACTCAATTTAATAAAAAATGCAGCCTACGCCATGTATGAAATATCTCATCAAAGATCTCCAAAATTAACTTTGCGCACTAAAGTTGAAAAAGAGTTTATTATTATAGAAGTAGAGGATAATGGTCCGGGAATGCCGGAAGATGTTCGTAAAAGAGTTTTCGAGCCTTTTTTTACAACCAAATTACCCGGCTCTGGAACAGGACTTGGACTTTCCGTTTCTTACTTCATTATAACTCAGAATCATAAAGGATTATTTGAAGTTGAATCAGAAGTTGGAAAAGGGACTAAATTTTCAATAAAGCTTCCTAGAATTCGATCAATACCTATAAAAAATGGATAATTATATGTTTCGCAAAGTCATCTCAATTGCCGTGTTGTTGCTTATCTGCGCCGTCCCTGCCTGTGCAAAAAAGCCTGCTGTATACCCAAATGCTCACTCAGAAAAAGTTGGAAAAGCCCGCACAGATCAGGATATTAAAGCTTGCTTGCAATCGGCCGATGACAGTGTCGGTAAAGCTTCACGAGGTAAAAGCAGTGCGTCATCAGGACTAAAAGGTGGCCTTATAGGTGGAGCAATAGGATTAGGAATTGGAATTGTGACTGGTAGCCCAGGAACATCCGCTCTTGCCGGTGCTGCTGGTGGATCAGCTGGTGGAGCTGTTGGCGGAGCCGTTAAAGACAACACTGACGGCGTGTACCGTAATTTTGTAGAAAAATGCTTGAGAGAAAAAGGCTATGAACCTATTGGCTGGAGATAATTTGATTATTTAACGTTTTTAATCCTGACAGATCTTATTATTTAAATTTAAGTTTTATTCTAAAGCTTTTAGCTGTTAAGAATATATGATCATTGCCGATTAAATATATGGACAGTAAATTTTAAAAATAAGCGATCAGTAAAAATGAAAATTCTTATAGTTTTTATAATACTTATGACAATCCCTTTCTCCGCGTTTGCGTGGAAGGGAAAAGTTGTGGCAGTGGATAGCGCAACTTCACTGATCATTCTTAAGGATGGAACAGATCCTATAAAAGTTCATATTTCTCAAATCAAACAATCCTCACATGTTGATGCTGCAAAAGCCCAGCTTGAGACTAGTAATATAGCTTTAATGAAAGATGTTACTGTTAAGACTGTTAAAAACATTTCCAAGAATGAAATAGAAGCAAATGTAATTCTTGATGGTGCTAATTTAAATGAAAAGCTTGTTGCTGCCGGGGTAGCTTTTAAAGTTAGTGAGCCAGACAATCCAGCTCCAGTGGAGTCTCAGCCTTTAGACCAGAAGTCAGCGGAAGAGACTACAATAAATCCTTCAATGGATTCTACTCCAAACGAACAAAGCGCATCTGAAGAAGTTGCCGACGCAAATAAACCTGATGCACAGGAAATAATCTCCGAATTATCTGAACCTAAGCCTCAATTAACGGAAGAACGCGCACCTCAGCAAATTTTCGATGCGCCTCCTCCAAGACAATCATACAAGGCTCCTGCTGTTAGATATGTTCAAGTTCAACACCAGCCGCAGCAGCTTGGTTTTTGGCCTAGCAGGCCGGCCCCTGTAGCGACTCTACCATATGCAGCTACGCCTGAATCTGAAGCTCAATATGACACAACTTCTGCGTCCACAGCTGCCCCTTTTGCGATTGCAGGTGAAGAAGCTTCAAGCATGAAGCAAGCTGGAGACATAGCTCGAGAAGAACAGGAATTAGCGGTTCGCGTAAGTAAGAGGTCTCCAATTAAAAAGAATAAAGGATTCTTCACTTCCAAGAAAAGATCCGAAACATTTGTCGGAGCTTCTTTGGGAACCCAGTATACAACTAAACAAAAGTCAGATGTGCCCTACTCTTCCTTTGGGCCCGGCGGAGGACTTGGTGTTCGGCACTTCTTTCCTTCTGGGTTAGGTCTTGGTGGCGATCTATTAATAAGTGGAACTTCCGGTGCGTCTGGGACAATTGCAGCTTCATCTAATGCAACGAATGGAACTTCATACGATTATAAATCTAAAAGCTTTATGACATACAGCTTTACAGGGTCATTGCTTTATAGATTTTATGCGGATTCAAGTTTTTCACCATACATAGCGGCTCATGGCGGTTATACCTTTTTTGATTTCCCTGCGACAGAATTCGGACTTTCTGACGGTGCACCTGTTGCCGGCGGAGGCCTTGGGTTCCTTTACGAATTTGACTCAGGGTTCACCATTGGATCTGACGTAAGATATCTTAAAACCTTCGGCACTAAGGCTCATGATCCCGACGGATTTTTAAATACTACAATAAACTTCGGCTATACATTCAACTGACATCATAGTTGTGCAATATTATTCAATTCATTTTTTCTGCCAATTCCAAAATCCGCTATTCTCAAAATGGGCTAATCAGTCCTTTTTGAGATTCTTCTATTTGTTATCCTGATCCTAATTGTTCAACTCCATTCATTTAAAAAAACACACTACGTTTTTTTCAAATGGTGTTGACTTGCCCTATTTGAGACTGTATACGTTTTTCTAATACGTATCACCTTGCGGTTAATAATTTTATATAAATAACTACAAAGACGGGTTATCATTAATGCACAAAAGATCAATCATCCCACTTATACCAGCAATATTAATCGTTATATCACTAGTCATCCCCTCATATGCTCACGCACATAAAGTCTCTGTTTTTGGCTATGTCGTTGACAGTGAAGTCTACACCGAAAGCTATTTCAGAAAAGACAAACGCGTTCATAATGGCAAAATTGAAGTCTACAGCTTAAAAACAAACAAGCAACTTTTGACAGGTAATACCAACGATGCAGGCGCATTCAACTTCCCTATTCCCAAAGCTATTACCAAAGATCACTCAGGTCTTAAAATAGTACTTGTCGCATCTGAAGGACATCGAAATGAATGGATATTAAACCCCGAAGATATCTTTCCGCAGTCCACAGTTTCAAACGCGTCTGAAACGACATCGGCCCTCCCCCCGGAAGTTAAAAAAAACGCAACTGAAGCAATAGAATTTGATAGCTCCAACATAAACATATCTCATATAAGTGCTCAAATTGAGGAATTAAATTTAAAAGTTGATGCTCTGAAAAGGATCATTCTTGACCAAAGACAGGATGGTCCTGCGGCAAAAGATATTTTTGCAGGTATCGGATATATTTTAGGTTTTTTTGGGATAGCGGCATTCCTTACTTCAAGGAAAAAATAGTTTTTTAATTTACAACAGGATTAAAAATGAAAAAAACACTCATAATTACTGCCTCTTTGTTTTCTTTACTGTGTATGACAGCAACGGCTTTTGCTCATTTTGGAATGTTAATTCCGGAAACGTCTATTGTATCTCCTGCGAAAAAAACAATTAACTTTGAATTGTCTTTTTCTCATCCATTTGAAGGAATCGGAATGGACCTTGAGAAACCGAAAAAATTCAGTGTTTATAAAGATGGCAAAGAAACGGATCTGCTAAGTTCTTTAAAGGAATCTAAACTTCTCGGTCATAAATCCTTTTCCACATCTTTTAATTTTAAACGTCCAGGGATGTATACATTTTACATGGAACCAACACCCTACCCTGAACCTGCTGAAGATAACTTCATAATTCACTATACTAAGACAATTGTATCTGCTTTTGATGAAGGTGAAGATTGGAACAAGCCACTGGGTGTAAAAACTGAAATTGTTCCACTTACCCGCCCATGGGGCAATTATTCTGGAAACGTTTTTCAGGGTGTCGTACTCCTTGACGGTAAACCGGTCCCATATTGCCGAGTAGAAGTAGAACTTTACAATAAAAATTCTAAAACAAAAGCACCCCACGAATGCATGGTCACGCAAGAAGTTTTATGTGATGCTAACGGTGTTTTCACTTTTACTTGCCCTAAATCAGGTTGGTGGGGATTTGCTGCTCTGAATGATGCGGATTATAAAATTAAAGGTAAAAGTGTAGAGTTAGGTGCAGTTTTGTGGACTGAAATGATTGCATATTAACCAAATAGATAAATTATATAAATAAATCGCATTATTTCGAATAGTAAAGGGCAGATATTCAGTCAGCCCTTTACTTTTATTTAAACTTAGGTAACTCTTTCTATGCTCAATATTGCAAGGGGTTAACATACTAAATCAGGGTGAATTAAGTTTCTTCTAAAAATACTTCAATTTGGAGAATTAATGCGTAAACCGCATGTCTTAATTGTTGATGACAGCAAAACCATTAGATCTGTACTGGGATTACAACTCAGAAACAGAAATATAGATGTTACTGAAGCGGTCGATGGCCTTCAGGGGCTTAATTGTATACGTGAAAGATCATTTGATTTGGTTATTACTGATGTCATGATGCCTAAGATGGACGGCTACCAACTCTGCGCTGAAATAAAGAAGAACCCAAGTACACAAACCACTCCCGTTATAATTCTCTCCACCAATGAAAAGAATGAGCAAATAGAAAAAGGTTTTCAGGCCGGTGCTGCAGCATACATTACAAAAAATAATGCAAGCAAAGAACTTTTTCCATATGTTCAAGAGATACTGGATAGATCGAAAATACTTCGCGACAAACTCATTCTTGTAGTTGATGACTCCAAATACATTATAAAAGTAGTATCGTTTGGCCTGACCGAAGCTGGCTTTAAAGTAATTACTGCAAAAAATGGGGCCGATGCCTACGAAATGGCTGTTAAAAACAGACCTGATCTGATCCTGTCTGACATTAATATGCCCATCATGGATGGTATTGAGTTCTGTGAAAAATCCCAAAAGAATCCTGATCTAGCCAGTACTCCATTCATCATAATGAGTTCTGGAGGTGACCGCAGGACTATGCGCGAGTTACTTCATAAAGGGGCTTCCGCCTTTCTAGTCAAACCGTTCAATATAGACCAGCTTGTCATTACGGCCGAAAAACTCTTGAGCGATCATTTTAGAATGCTGCTACAGCAACGTGAACAGCTCAAGATTGAGCGCACACTGATTCTGGGCAGCATAACAAGCCTAATTCAAGCTCTTGAAGCACGCGACCCTTATACTCGAGGCCACTCTGACACTGTTGCTGATATTTCAGTTAAAATTGCGCAACAAATGTCATTCAACTCACATGACCTAGAAAGAATAGCCTTTGCAGCACGACTGCATGATCTCGGGAAAATAGGAATTAGGGATGATGTTCTATTAAAGCCGGGCGCGCTGACCGACCAGGAATATATGCTAATTAAACAACATCCGATCTTAGGAGCGGAAATACTGCAACCCATTCCAAGTATGGAAGATATTATTCCAGCAGTATTGCATCACCACGAAAGAATGGATGGGCAAGGATATCCTAATGGACTTATGGGGAATGAAATCCCACTTTGGGCGCGAATTATTGCAGTTGCGGATGTATATGACGCGCTCACAACAGATCGCCCATACAGAAAGGCAATGAGTCACGATAAAGGCATACGTATCATAACTCAAAACTCCGGCACCCAATTTTGTCCTGAATGCGTTAAGACATTTGAATCGCTGGTAGTCAATGACCCTTGCCAGCCGAAAGAATTTAGTCTGGCTGTCTGCAGTTAGGATTCTCCGAGAGTATCCAGTCCGGAAACTTCCCAAGCTTTCTCTTTGCTGACCTCTTCTCCAGAATCAAGAATTAGAGCTTCAACATCCTGCTCTACGTCTCCACTCTCTTCAACACCCATCTGAAATATCCGTTTTTGATTCATATCATATATATAAGCGTTATCTTCGTAGAGATAAAATTTAAAAGGGAATTCCATAAGTTTCTCCATTTTCAGGTTGTTTTCAATGCACAGCTATTAACACTTTGTTGCATGACAAGAAAGTGTTAATGATATAGATATAATATACTCTTTGATGGTTACAATAGTTCGAGCAAATTATAATTTTGTGCCTTAAATCGCCATACGAAGTGATATTCACTTTACTCGCAACGATGAAATTTAGGAGCTTTTATGAGATTAATCTTACCTTGGGTATTACTCTTAGCTTTTTTAATAGTACTGATCTCAACGTGCGCATTTGCAGAAAAAGAGACTTATAAATGCAAAGGTGGCGCTGTCTGCATCGAAGATAGGATCGATTTTGGAGCTGCAAATGTGGTTTGCTCAGATGTAAACGGCGACGTGCTTGCAAATTGGATCTGCGAATATGAAATTGAATACGTTTGTAAAAACACCTTAACCGGACAGGTAAAAAAAGGCGGATTCAATCCGATTTCAAGTTCGCTATGTTCACACCTTTGCGGACCTTGCAAAGACGGCTGGGAATAATTATTTTTAACGCCTAAGATCCTTGCCATCGACTGAGCAATGATATAGTTCTACTGACTTCTTGCATAGATTTCGGTGATTTATTTTCACCGAGCTATTGCATCCTCTTCTTAATGACTTATAATATAAGCAAGAAGAGTTCTATGAAATGGGGGCGCACTGGTTTCGACGGGGATGAGAGAAGCTAAGGCTGCAGGTCGAGGCGCCGCTGGCCTCGTAAAAAGCGGCACAATCATAATTGCAAATGACAATTACGATTACGCACTAGCAGCTTAATTAAGCCGCTATGTCATTGCTTTGATGTCTGATATCTGCATTGACAACAAAAATTATCAGGCTGGCTAGTTTTCGGTTGCACGTCCCGAAAGCAGTGAGAACCTAGCACGCGCTGGCCCACATGTTGCCTGTTCAGGGGCGTCCATGAGGGTGAGAAACAATACCTGGACTATGCCTGTAGATGTCTTAGTGGAGCATTCCCGGACGGGGGTTCGATTCCCCCCGCCTCCACCATCCCATTGAAATCATTGAGATTTTCAAAGAAAAAAGGTTCATGACATATCCAGTACCAGCTTTAGTACATAAGCTAGTACAAAGAGGATGTTTCATGAGCCTTTTTTTGTGCCTTCAGGGTAACACCTACCATTTCCGTAAATCAGTTCCAGCTAAATTGCGCCCATACCTCGGCCAGCGTGAAATAAAAAAAACGCTCAAAACAGGAAATATGCTTGAAGCAAGACGCAAGTCTTTGCTATTAAATATAAAATTTGAACAATTCCTATCCGAGGTTAAAACAATCATGGTAGACACAACCCTTTCAGAATTTGAAAAGAGGAAGCTAATATCAAATCTTTTTTACGCTATTCTGAAACAACAAGACGATTTTCTCGATGCTGAATACCTTGACTTTCCAGAAGAACGAAAATGGATGTCCCCAAACATAGCGGACAAAATACTGGACGATGACAGGAATGATTTTGAAAAAAAGCTCTTCACTGCATGTATGAAGGATCACACTAGTCGTAAGTATGATATTGTAAAAACGCTTCTATCTGGGCCACCTGATGCCGCATTTTGTGAAGCATTATCAGGAACAGAAAGTCCTAAAGAAAAAACTAAAAACACATCACGAATATATAACTTTCCATTTATAGTTCCTGAAGAATGCTTAACAGGCAGTTTTTTGCATGAATTATCGTTGGCTAATCTCGATGCCTGTAGATTTATCCTTGAGCGTAAACAAGGCAAAAATCCTGCCATCCCAGAAATATACCAACAAATTTTACATGAAAAATCATCTGGGACACAATCAGCACCTGTTAACAACTCAAGTGAACAAAATACTGATATCAAGACGCGAAGTGTTCCACTAACTCAAGCGATTGAAGAATATATAAAGGACCGCGAACACACAGGGCGCTGGTCAGACAAATCAAAACGAGAGAATATCTCCTGCTACAACAACTTTTTAGAATTTGCGGGCAGAAGTATTGATTGTTCCCAGATCCATTATCATCTGGTTGCGGAATTTCGGGACGCACTGACAAAGCTTCCTGCAAACCGTAAAAAAATAAAAGAATATCGGACCAAGACGATTGCTGAACTCATCAAAATGAAAGTGACCAAGACAATGTCAATCACAACGGTAAATAAAAATCTGAATAGGTTGTCATCATTGCTAAAATTTGCAGTTAAACTTGAGTACATGAGCACGAACCCTGCTGAAAATATTGAAATTTCTACCGTTGAAAAGGACTCAGAGCTACGTGCAGTATTCACCCAAGATGATCTTGAAAAAATGTTTCATTCCGAACAGTACAAAACAGATAGTTTCTTACACCCGTTCATGTTCTGGACACCGCTTATTGCCTTGTTTACGGGAATGCGCCAAACTGAAATAGCCCAGTTGTACTTAACGGACCTCTATCAGGACGAAGCAACGGGCATCTGGGTAATCAACATCAACGACGGAAAAGACAAAAAGGTTAAAAATAAAAATTCCCGAAGAACTATTCCACTGCATCCATTTTTAGCCTCGACTCTCAACCTACCAAAATACAAACAACTTTTAGAAAAACAAGAAAAAAGAAGATTGTTTCCAGAACTTCCATACGGACGTGATGGATATGGGCAAAATGTTAGCCGTTGGTTTAATGGTCATGGTGACGGAAAGACACGGGGCTTTAAACTCAGTTGTGACATTGAAATGCCGACTGATGGCACCAAAAAAGACTTCCACAGCTTTAGACACACATTAATCGACCACCTAAAGCAAAAAATGGTCAACCTCCCGCTATTACACGAATTTGATGGTCACTCATATGGGACAATGACCATGGACAGATATGGTAAGGCCTACAATATTCAAACCGTTTACAATGAAATAGTTTGCAAAATCACCTTTGATAAAAAACTTGATTTAGATCATTTGGTAAAGTCTAAGTATGTAATTAAATAGTCATTTTTTACAAAGGAACTGGGGCAAGGTTACGACTTTTATAGAGAGGGTGTCCCGGTTTTCCACTCTTTAACTTCACTAAGCATTTTGGATTGGAGACTAACGGCAAAACGTCTTGGTCTCGCTTGTATAAACCACCATCATTAGACCATGCACAAATGACCTCGTCAGACTCTTTTATCAAACGCTTTAGGTGGGCATCATTTTTAGGGCCAACAGGGTCATTTACTGTGGACAGAATATCTGGATTTGTAGATCGATATGCAAATAGATTGGCAATAGTTAACGATCCATACCCCCACCTTTTTGCGTAATTGATACAAACCCTAGATGTAGGATCGTCAGTTTCATTGTCTGCAGTGGATGGATTTAGGCATATGAACAATACTGTGGGTAATAAGTTATCCCATTCCCGCCTAAGCTCATAACGATAATAACCGCATTCTGATATTATTGCTGTTTTTTTCATATTTTTTAGGTCGTTTCTTATCCCTAATTATCTTTAGAGTTTATCTTTTTCCATAACTTACCTGCTTCAACTTGAGCCTCAGATATTTGCTGGGATGTCATTTTACTTTCTAGCTCACTTAAAAGATTAACTGCTTTTTTTTCTCCATTAGCTTGAGCAATAGAATACCAAGCATATGCTTTTTTGTAATCCTTAGGTGCCCCTTCCCCTAATTCATACATAAGAGATAAATTAAACTGTGCTCTAGCATATCCTTGCTCTGCAGATTTAAAATACCAAGTGAATGCTTTTTTATAATCCTTAGGAATGCCTTTTCCGAAATGGTACATAATAGCTAAATTATACTGTGCTTGAGCATCCCCTTGTTCAGCAGATTTAGTTGCCCAAGTTAATGCTTTTTTAAGATCCTTAGGAATTCCTTTTCCTGAGCTATACATAATAGCTAAATTATACTGTGCCTTAGCATACCCTTGTTCAGCAGATTTAATAGTCCAAGTGAATGCTTTTTTAATATCCTTAGGTATTCCTTTTCCTGAGCTATACATAACAGCTAAATTGAACTGTGCTTTGGCATTTCCTTGTTCTGCGGATTTAGAATACCAAGTGAATGCTTTTTTATAATCCTTAGGTATTTTTTCTCCATAGTTATAAAGAGTACCTAACTCAAACTGTGCAGGAGCATACCCTTGCTCAGCAGATTTAGTAATCCAATATATTACCTTTTTATAATCTTTAGGTGTTCCATTTCCTAAAGAATATATAAGAGCTAAATTATACTGTGCTTGAGCATCCCCTTGTTCAGCAGATTTAGTTGCCCAAGTTAATGCTTTTTTATAATCCTTAGGTGTTTTTTCTCCAAGGTAATAAATAACACTTAAACTTAACTGCGCTTCAGCATTTCCTTGGTTTGCATTCTGCACTATTTCAGAGAATTCATCTGATGCTACTCCTAAAGAAGTTATCCCCCCTAAGAAAATAGTTAACAGCACAAGTACGAACAATAGCTTTTTTATAAATCTCACAGATTTTTCCTTATTTCTAAAATTAAAATGAGCCTAGCTTATGCCATAAATCTTAAGTGCATGTAAAACTGTAATTTTACGCTACACCTATTTTGGCCACTTCTGCCGAACTGAATCTACGTTCATCTGGGATTAAAAAATCCTTAAATCGGCACTCTGTTTACTTAGGCTTAGCTCCCAATAGACAACAGTACCACCAGTCTATACCCCCTTCTTTTTCTCAATCCACTTGTCCACCTGAGGCGGGTCATAAATCTAAAAGATAAACCTCAACGTAACGCTTGACGTGATACCTTACGCGTTATACATTTGATTCATGATTAAGTCATTTAAGAATCGTGAAACAGAGAAGCTGTTTAAGCGTGAGTATTCGCGGATTATCCCTAATCAGCTAGCTAGAGCGGCTTATAAGAAACTAATTCAAATTGATTCGACTCATGATCTTAAAGACTTAAAAGTTCCTCCGGGCAATCGGCTTGAACTTTTGAAAGGCAATAGAGCCGGACAATATAGTATAAGAATTAATAATCAGTACCGAATTTGTTTTGTCTGGGAAATGGACCACGCTTCACAGGTGGAAGTAACTGATTATCACAGTTAGGGAGATAAATATGGCAGATTTTAGTCCAGTTCATCCCGGTGAAATTTTACTGGAAGAATTCATGGAACCATTAGGATTAAGCCGCAATAAGCTTGCTACGGCTCTTTGTGTTCCGGCGCAGCGCGTCGGACAGGTGGTGAAGGGACAGAGAAGTATCACCGTAGATACCGCCATGCGGTTAGCTAAGTTTTTTGGGACAACTCCGCAGTTTTGGTTAAATATTCAGCAGCGGTATGATCTTGAAGTTGCGAAGGATGATAAGCTTGTTGTCCGAATTGATAGGGAAGTGCGGACATGTGAAGAGCTTCATTTGTGTGCTTGATTTTTTTGTAATTGGATAGAATAAAGCCGAGATTATCCTTTTGGATAGCCTCGGCTTTTTAAATTTCAATCGACCATACAATCTTGCAAGGTAGTGGTAAAGTAACCACGCTAGATGCCAAGCTTCATGCCGAATCAGAATTTGAGAAATATCGTATCATTCAGGATAGGCTTTTTGTGTCGGATTTTGATCGGTTGGTGCGTGATGTTGATAAAGATAACCGATAACTGGTACTCCACCTGTAATTCTCGCAATTCGACGTGCGCACGTTGGTTGAATTCGCGGACCGGATTGATCTGAAAGGTATGCATGCAGTATTTCATCTTGCAGTCCTTGCGTATTCATGCAAGGTCATTTTTTGCGACGCATTAAATCGCAATGGCAAGACTACAAGGTTAATTAAAATTTTTATATTAAAACTTACAGGAGTACGTACATGACAAAAGCAACTGCACGCCATCTTTTGGTTAGTGATGAACAGACCTGTCTGGACCTGAAAAAACAAATTCAGGACGGCGCAGACTTTGGTGAACTGGCAAAAAAACACTCCAGCTGTCCTTCCGGTCAGCGGGGTGGCGGTCTCGGTGAGTTCCGCCCCGGCCAGATGGTCCCGGAATTTGATACCGTTGTGTTCAATGAAGCCGTTGGCGAAGTTCATGGCCCCGTAAAAACACAGTTCGGTTACCACCTGCTGATCATCGATAGCCGCGAAGACTAAACAACTCTTCACCGCTATAAAGAATAAAGCCCCGACTTAGTCGGGGCTTTATTCTTTATAGAGTTACACACTCTCTTCAGCAAAAACATCCTCTATCCACTCACAGGACATCCCGGTCCCCGCAGCATCTGCAGGAGCAGGGTCGCTTTTGATGGCGTTCCTGTCTCCAACCTCCGCAGGCCGCCACTCTGCAACGGTAATCCGCTTAATGCCAAGCTTCACGCCGAATCAGAATTCGAAAAATATCGCATTATTCAGGATAGGCTTTTTGTATCAGATTTTGATCGGTTGATCGGAGATATAGACAATTCCTAACGATTAGTTTTTCACATGTTTTGAAGCTTTACGTAATTACTCGGTAAGTATGGGGAAAACTCACCACAATAGCTTTTTTTAAGTTTTTGGCTTGCTACAATCTACTAAAATTCTATCCTAAGTTATTTAGCCGAACAGTCATTTTTAATCTGCATTCTAACAAATTCATACCTTTTTAGTATAATTTCGTTGACAAAGCCAAACGACATCCTTACTTGTTATTGAGATTCACTTTCAACATCAACAAGAGACTAGTAAAACAACGGAGAAAAATATGAAAAAACTTATCACCCTCGCTATCACCGCTATTATGGTTGCAGCATGGTCTGCGTCAGCCTTTGCTGCAGATGTTATTGTTTATTCTGCACGCAAAGAACACCTTATCAAACCTCTGTTTGAAGCATATACTGCCGAAACTGGAGTAAAAGTAAAATACATCACAGGTAAAGCAGGAGCACTTCTCGAGCGTATCAAAGCGGAAGGCACCAACACTTCGGCCGACCTGTTTATCACAGTAGATGCAGGAAACCTTTGGCATGCTGCAGAGGAAGGAATTCTAACCCCGATTAATTCTGCTATTCTTGAAAAGAACGTACCTTCGCATCTTCGAGATCCCCAGAACCGTTGGGTTGGTCTTTCTGTACGCGCTCGTACTATCGTATATAATAAAGACAAAGTTTCCCCTGAGGAACTGAGCACCTATGAAGCTCTCGGCGAAGCCAAATGGAACAAACGTCTTTTGCTCAGAACATCTAAAAAAGTTTACAACCAGTCTCTCGTAGCATCTATTATCGCCGACAAAGGTGAAGCTGAAACGGAAAAAATTGTTAAATCATGGGTGGCTAATCTGTCTGTAGCTCCTTTCTCCAGCGACACCAAAGCTCTTGAAGCGGTTGCTGCTGGCGTTGGTGATGTTGCAATAGTCAACACATATTATTTCGGCCGTCTTCTCAAGAAGAATCCAGATCTCCCGCTCGCTATATTCTGGCCTAATCAGAAAACAAGCGGCGTTCACACGAATGTTTCCGGAGCAGGCGTGACTGCAAATGCTAAGCACAAAAAAGAAGCTGTTAAGCTGCTTGAATGGCTTTCCTCTGACAAAGCTCAAGGTAAATTTGCATCTCTGAACATGGAATACCCTGTTAACCCAGAAGTTAAGCCAGACCCGATTGTTGAAACTTGGGGAAAATTCAAAGGTAATCCTATGAACGTATCCAAATACGGTGAATATCAGGCAGAAGCTATCAAGCTGATGGATAGAGCCGGATACAAATAACATGTTTCTAAAGAACTCTCGAAATTCAGTCGGAATTCGACCTCCAGCATTCCGGCGGAACATCTTTCGCCTCAAGTCTCCGGCATGGTTCGCCATTGCCGGAGCACTTGCGGCTGCTTCAGCCACGCCTCTACTCGTAATCATGAGCTATCTTTTTTCTCCACAGCAGGAAATATGGTCGCACTTGACTGAAAACGTACTCGGTGGACTGATATTTAATACCGCGATACTGCTGGCCTGCATTTTGCCCCTTACAGCTATAGCCGGAGTGGGACTTGGTTGGCTCACCGGAGCTTGTGATTTTCCAGGCCGCAAATTTTTCTCATGGGCATTGGTTCTGCCCTTTGCCATTCCTCCTTATGTGTTTGCTTTTGTTTATCTTGGAATTTTCGATTTCACAGGACCAGTACAGTCTCTTATAAGAAGCATATTTCCTTCCGCTGGATTTATAGATATCCGCAACGGACTCGGGGTCTCGACAATCCTCTCTCTTGCCTTCTATCCATATGTATATCTCATGAGTCGTAGCGCCTTCATGACTCAAGGACGCACTGCCCTTGAAGCAGCCCGCACGCTGGGTCATTCACCGGCAAAAGCATTTTTTAAAGTAGCGCTACCAATGGCCCGCCCTTTTATAGCAGCCGGACTTGTGCTGGTCTGCATGGAAACTCTTGCTGATTTCGGTGCAGTTTCGATCTTCAACTACGACACTTTCACCACAGCCATTTATAAAGCATGGTTCGGTATGTTTTCCCTTGCAAGTGCAGCACAGCTTTCTTCCGTATTGGGAATAATAGTTCTTGTCGCACTGGTTACCGAGCAGAAAATGCGCTCGCGCATGCGCTTCACAGAGGCAGGAAGACCAAACAACACTGAACGCCTAAAACTATCCGGCCCTTGGAAGTGGGTAGCCTTTTCATCCTGTGCTTTAATGTTTTTTATGGCCTTTGCTCTTCCATGTTTCAAACTGATTATGTGGGGACTTGAATCCATTGATTCAGATCTTTCCAGATATCTTGAATACGGATTAAATACTTTTTTACTTGGCCTTGTCGGAGCAACCTTAACGATCGCAGCTGCCCTTGCTCTTGCCTTTGTTAAAAGAAATGATGCCGGTCCACTTATGAACTGGGCCACACGCCTTGCTACGCTTGGCTATGCCTTGCCCGGAACCGTTCTGGCTGTAGGTATCTTTATTCCTGCAGCATGGCTGGATAATACTGTAGTCGGTGGGCTGAAAGACCTTGGATTTAATGCCACGCCATTTATACAGGGCTCACTGGGCCTGATGATCGCAGCATACTGTATTCGTTTTCTTGCCGCCGGATTCGGTTCTGTGGACAGTGCAATACAGCGCATAACTCCATCCATAGGCGAAGCCGCCCGCACTCTTGGAGCAACAGGAACGGCTTTGCTTGGCCGCATATACATTCCTATGCTCAGAAAAGGACTACTTACCGGAGCCATTCTTGTTCTTGTAGACATCATGAAAGAAATGCCCATAACCCTGATGATGCGGCCTTTTGGCTGGGACACTCTTGCTGTCAAAATATATGAGTACACTTCCGAAGGAGAATGGGAACTGGCAGCAACCCCAGCCGTAGCCTTAATACTCGTCGGACTTATACCTGTGCTGCTGCTCACCAAACAGATGGACAAATAGGAGGCTACTATGCCGGAACTTCTTAAAGTTAACGAAATAGATAAATTTTATGATAATTTTCATGCAGTCAAAAATGTCAGTTTCACCCTCGAACAGGGAGAGATTGGTTGTCTACTTGGCCCTAGTGGCTGCGGCAAAACAACACTTTTGCGCTCGATAGCCGGATTTGAAGATATAGCGGCCGGTTCCATTTCAATCGCAGACAGAAAAGTTGCTGGAAACAAAACTGTCCCACCAGAAAAACGCAGTATCGGCATGGTCTTTCAAGATTACGCACTCTTTCCTCATCTCACAGTGAAAGAAAATATTGCATTCGGAATAGATTCACTTTCGAAAAAGGAACAGAGTAACCGGATTGAAGAGTTGCTCCAAACGGTTGAACTACTGGGAGAAGGGGATAAATATCCTCACGAACTTTCCGGTGGACAGCAGCAACGTGTGGCTCTTGCACGCGCACTCGCTCCAGAACCTAAGCTCTTGCTCATGGATGAACCTTTTTCCAATCTTGATGTAGCTCTGCGCGAAACCCTTTCCACAGAAATCAGGAAAATCCTTAAGGATCGCTCTATTACAGCGCTGATGGTAACTCATAACCAGAATGAAGCCTTTGCCATGGCGGACAAAGTTGGGATACTTTCCAGCGGGACCATGCAGCAATGGGACACTCCGCACGCTGTTTATCATCGTCCTGTGAATCCAGTAGTGGCAAGTTTTGTGGGGGAAGGAATGTTCATTAAAGGTGAGGTTACCAGCCAAAGCACAGTAGAATGCGCCCTTGGAACGCTCAGCGGAGAACTTCCACAAGAGTACAGTCCTAATTCAAAAGTAAACCTGCTAATCAGACCTGAAGACGTAGTCCATCATGATGATAGTCCATACGGAGCTAAGATCATATCCAAGACATTTCGTGGTCCTACTATCCTCTACACACTTGAACTGGACAGTGGAGAACAAATCCTCTCGCTTGTGCCAAGCCACCACCAGCATGCAATAGGTCAACGTATCGGAATATTTCAAGAAGTAGAAGATCTGGTTGTATTTCCGGCGGATAGCTGTCTTTAAAAGAGCAGTCATGCGGTTCATGTTAATAAAAAAGGGTTTACATCGTATTTGATGTAAACCCTTAATTTAAGAAGTTCTTGGGGCGGAACTGAAACGCCGCATCTTCTTTCTTTATCTTCGAATAGTTTCGGCCACGTCGAGCAGTCGCTCTCTCACTGTGAACATATAGCGAGCCATTTTTCCTCGGTGGTCAGCGAACATGGAATCTTCTTTGCCTCTCAAGACAACCGTAGGGTTGAATGTACAGATCTTGTTCATGGCGACCATAGCCTCCTCAAGGTTCTGAGTTCCACCCTTGTCCACATTGGTAATTTTTTCAGGATACAGTTCTTTCAACACAGTAATTACATCACGAAGAACCAACGTCATGCCTTGCGCGAAGTAAACACGATCATCCAACTCGGAGCCCATCAGAGTCTCTCCCGGTGCAGATAGCCAACCCAGCGGAACGTCAATAAAGTTTTTGGAAAGGATGAAAGTCAACATCTCATAAATCTCGCTGGCCTTGATGTTGACAATAGCACGGGAATCGCCCTTCTTCTTGTCAGCCACTTTCGTGCTAATCAACTTATCGGCGTACTTGTGGACATTAGCCACTCCATCATCATACGCGGAAGAGGAAGACCTCTCGAAGAAACCCCATATCCGAGGACCGTAGGTAAAGTCTCGTTCACGAGCTTCTTGCATCCACGGATTTTCAGGGTCCATGGATCCGTACTTTGCCATGGTAGTAGAGAAAAACTTCTGCAAAAGAGTCGTAGCTGTGAGAACTCCAAGCTTGCGATTGACCGCATTATCGAAATGAGATTTTGGAGTCACAAACAGATACTGAGGGGTCCACCCATCAGCCAGCTCAGCTTCCAACCGGGACACAATTGCCAGAGCAAGAACCCGGCCCTTCATAGTCTCAAGCTCTTCCTTGCTCGAAGCAGAAGCATCTGGGTTATTGAAGGCAGGATGAGCCTTAACCTCTACTATCTCCGAATAAACAGGGACGGATATTTCAGGCCACTCAGTAGTGGAGAACATATAACCAATGCCCGAAACGGCCCACCAAATACCCCACAATAGCAAAGGAATAAAGAAAGCCAACACCTTACCACTAGTCGGAACCAACTTATGCAATTTTTGCATAACACTCATAATAACACCTGTTTTTTTCTTCATTATTTATACAGTCACCTTTTGTTTAATCATTCTAACGATCCTGTAATCAACTCGCAAGTGCAACTTCAATAAACTTTGCATAAAGGATAAGCGGCGTTAACCGAGAGCTTCTCCCTACAGCTAAATTTTCCTATTATACTGTCCCTACAGGATTACTCAGGACTATTCAGTTATCCCGATATCCCGATATCCCGATATCCCGGAATACTGACATAATAATGCGTACTATGCCCGCCGCTAGCATTCTGTTCAAAATTCCACGATCCTTTTAATCTTTGATATCGCGGAGAGCTGTATCTGTAGAGCATTTTGCCAGCTTGGCATATTTGGATGTATTCATGTAGCGCTCGAACCATTCTAAAAATTTTGTCATTTCTTGGTCAAGACGCGGGGCTTCTGGAAACAGGTGGCCTATTCCACATAGTCCACCTTGTGCTGTAGGAAATGTTATTCAGGCAATGAAAAAGTTAATGCAAAGGGTTAAGAAAAAACACCTTCAGCAGATTGGGATGAGAAGGTCCAAAGTTTAAACTAAACTAGGAATTACAGCTCCATCAAAAAGGCTGGCTGTCAGATCAAGCATGAACCACTACAATTAAATCCGTTTTTATTAAGGCGAAGATTATTTTTTTGATTATTTTTTATGAAATTTATTAATCAGATTCCAAATACAAACACCTCATGCAATAGGAATTTTAACATAGAAGACACTCCCTATTCCTATACAGCTTTCAACTTCAATTTTTCCCTTATGAGCATCAACAATTTGTTCGCAAATAGATAATCCCAAGCCACTTCCTCTTGTCTTTCTGGACCGCGCTCTATCAACTCGATAAAATCGTTTGAAAATATGTGGAAGTTCTTCGTTGGGAATTCCGATGCCGGTATCCCTTATTGTGATCACTGCTGAATTTTCAACCTGCTCTAGACTAACATATATGACTCCACATGTAGGCGTATATCTAATGGCATTGCTCAGTATATTAACCAACAATCTTCTTAGACTGGATTTTTCTCCATAAACAAACACTTTGTCTAAAGAACATAGCTTCAGAATCAACCCTTTTTCTCGGCAAAGAATGGAAATATCATCACATACTGTACTGATAAATTCAGCCATATCAATCGATTTTAATTCAAGGTGCTCCTTGCCTGCATCTGCTCTGGCAAGAGTTAACAGCTGGCTGATAACTACGGACATTTCATTCGATTCTTGAGCAATTATTTCAAGGGCTTTTTGGTATGTTTCGGCGTCTCTTTCTTTTTCCAGAGTAAGTGTAGCCTCGGCTTGAATAACGGCAAGAGGAGCTCTAAGTTCATGCGAAGCATCAGCAGTAAATTCTGTTTGACGTTGAAATGCTCGTTCTATCCTGTCTATCATTTTATTTAGTACAGTAGAAAGCTCACCCAGCTCATCCTTTGTCTTAATCTTGATTCTCTGGCTTAAATCGTGTTCTCCTATTTCCTGAGCTGTTTTGGTGATTTCTTTAACGGGATTAAATGCTTTTCGTGTAAGGAAAACACCTCCAAAACCAGAAAAAGCAATTGTAAGCGGAATGGCCGTAAGGAGTATGCGCAATAGTTGATCAATAGCTAGATTAATGTCCTTTGTGGGTCTGGCTATTACCAGAACAGCTGATTTAATTTCCACGGCTTGATTCGTGTTAAAAATGGATTTTTCGGGATGTTTTCCATCTTTAGGATGAAGCCCATTCATTTTTTCGACAAACCGCTTCAATTGGATAATTGGATTATCTGGAATATAATGAGTTGCGAATACCCTCATTTTTTCGCCCTTTAGGCGAGATTCCGTTGAAAAAACGTTTTCACCGGAAAGAGCCTGATTAATCAGAGAGTTACTTATAGGGATTCCATGTCCCTTGTGAGATATATGGGTCAATTTGCCGTTTGTGTAAAAATAGATAGCGACAAGCTCTCCGGCCTCTTCCTCAAATGTTCCGGAGGCAATAATTGGAATGAGATCCTTGAATTCTGCTAGTTGCTTCCCTCTCACTCTCAGTGAATCATCAAAATTACTGTGCAATGTTCCTGAAAGTGTAAAATAAATCCCGCATCCTAAAAGAATTAAAAGAACACTGAGGATAGATAGGTACCAGAGAGTAAATTTAAACCTTATGGTATTTATTAAATTCATTACGACTTCATTCTATATCCAGCACCTCTAACGGTCTGAATAATTTGTTTACCCTGCTCAGGGTCTATTTTCTGTCTTATCCTTCGAATATAGACATCCACCAAATTTGAGATGCTGTCCAAATCATAATCCCAGGCATGAGATTCAATCATGGTACGGGTTACGACCGCATTTGGATTGCGCATTAGATATTCCAAAATGACATATTCCTTTGTCGTCAGTTCGATAGGTTCACTTTTCCAGTGAACCTCACGACTCTTTGTATCGAGAAGCAATTCTCCTACAGACAATTTAGACGATTTTGAGGGGTTATCACGTCTTAAAAGAGCTCGTGCACGAGCTAAAAGCTCAGCAAACGCAAATGGTTTGGTGAGATAATCATCCGCTCCGGTATCAAGCCCTCTGACCCTATCTTCAACAGTGTCCCGGGCGGTCAACATGAGAATGGGAGTGGTGATGTTCTTTCTTCGAAGATCTTTGCAAATTGCCAAGCCGTCTTTGCTTGGCAGCATAACATCTAAGATAATCAAATCGTAGGAATGTGTATCCGCGTAACACTCACCTTCTTTTCCATCATAAGCACAATCAACAACATATGCATTCTCTTTCAGACCACGTTTCAGCACATCGCATAGTTTTCGATCATCATCGACAATAAGAATTTTCATTTTACCTCCCTGACATTTAGTGAAGGCAGTATCTTTCACAAATATTAATAGAAAATGAATAAAAAAATATTTTTTATTCATGTGTCATTCATTTTCTAGGGTTCTTTTCTACCTTCAAGCTTATCGCAGCTGAGTACAGAAACTTTTCATTAAGGAAATGGTCATATGGAAAAACTGGCATTCATAATTGTTGCTACACTTTTATCGATAAATTCTTATCAACTCAGTGCATTTGCTGAAGAACTAAGCATTAAAGACTGCATAACTCTTACGGGCAATGAAAGTCAGTGTAAGGATTGTTGCGATTGTCTTGAGGTCGATGCCGCTACCCGCCGTCAGTGTCGGCAGGCATGTACCAAAACTGACTTTCGCCTGAACTACAGGACAATGGACATGAAAGTTCCATCGACACTCGGCCCTGATGGAGATTACTCCGTTGCACTTAAAGCCGCAAATGAGCAGGCCTGCAAGGAATATTGTGATGGATCAGATGAATTGGCTTGCGGAGACCGGCGTTATTGCCGCGATGCATGCAATGCAGCTTATTTTGAAAACTCTTCTGAAAAGGAAGCATCGCTTTGGTAGTTTTGACAGGAACCATGACGGATTTCTAGATATAAATGAACATTGATTTTTTGTTCAAACAAACGGTCATATAAGGTTTTGTAATTATGCCATCTACACGAAAAATGATTGTGATGAAAACGCTAAAAAGCGGTGTGAATCTTTTAAAAATTTTACTCATGGTTGGAGGTGTTCTTTTTCTAGTCCAATATGCACAGAATAATTGGGTTGAATCTTCTCCTCTGGATCATTCTGAAGCTCCTATTTATCGGCTGGAAAAAATCAAAAGATGCGACATGGAAAATACGATTTCCTGTACCGGAACTATTGCTGCAGTTGGAACTGTTGAGGTCGGAACGCAAGTCTCCGGCACAATAAAAAAAGTATTGGTCGATTATAATGATCAGGTGAAAGAGGGGCAGATTCTGGCTGAACTTGATCTGGACCTGTTCAAAGCTGCTGTGGAAATAGCTAGAGCTTCTGTTCTCAGTGCTAGTGCTCTCTATAAACAGGCCGCAGCAGACTATGAAAGGAATAAACCTTTATACAAAGAGGGACATCTCTCAACTCACGAACTGCTTGTATATGAGACGGAAAAAGATATTGCAAAGGCGCAGATCCTATCCGCAAAGGCCGCTGTAAAAAGTGCCGAGACAAATCTTGAAAATGCACAGATCAAGTCTCCCATTGACGGCGTTATTCTCGAACGGAACATCGACGTAGGCCAGACCGTAGCGGCTAGCTACAGCACTCCTACTCTTTTTATTATTGCTGAAGATCTATCAGACATGGAGATTGAAGCTAATGTGGATGAAAGCGATGTTGGAATAGTTAAAAAGGGACAGCAGGTTAAATTCTCTGTTCAATCTTATCCCGACACAATTTTCTGCGGAACAGTGAGCCAGATTCAGCTGAACCCTACCGAAACTTCCGATGTTGTTACATATACCGTAATTGTGGATGCACCAAATAAAGAAGGTCGGCTTCTACCGGGAATGACTGCTACTGCTGATTTTTGTGTCGAAAAAGTTGAAAATGAACTGGTGGTACCGAACGCTGCCTTATATTTCAAACTTGACATTCATGACAAAACAGAAACCACCGGAATCTATATTCTTGAAAAGGGAATTCCTAAACGGGTTCCAGTCAGCCTAGGTATGACTACGAATACGGGCACAGTGATAAAAGATACTGAGCTAACAGCTGGTGAGTCTGTAATTATTGGGAAGAATGCTAATAAAGTAGAAAGTTCTCAGGGGTTTTTATCAAAGATTTTACCCAGCGGACCAAAGGGCGGCCCGAGAATGTAATCCTGTTGATTTTTAAGGAATTTAAAATGGAATTAATCCAGCTCAAAGAAATTACAAAAACATTTCACCTTGGCGGAGAAACTGTCCGGGCACTAGACAGTATTACTCTCACTATCCCAAGAGGTGATTTCGTCGCGATAATTGGAACTTCAGGGTCTGGTAAGTCTACCCTAATGAATATTTTAGGTTGTCTGGATAAGGCTGATCAGGGGGAGTATTTGCTGGAAGGAGTTCCTGTAGGACAACTTGATAAAAATGCTCTGGCTGACATTCGCAATAAGAGAATCGGATTTGTGTTTCAGGGCTTCAATCTTCTTCCGAAAACAAGCGCGCTGGAAAATGTGCAACTGCCACTAATCTACAGGAGGGGAGATCGAAAATATGATCCGGTTATAATGGCGGAAAAAGCTCTTGAAATGGTTGGTCTCGCAGACAGGATGCATCATGAACCCAACCAGCTTTCGGGTGGGCAGCAGCAACGCGTAGCTATTGCCAGAGCCTTGGTGACTCAGCCTGCAATTATTCTGGCTGATGAACCTACAGGAAATTTAGACAGCCGGACAACTGAAGAGATCCTCTCTCTTTTTCAAAAGCTTAATGCAAATGGCATCACAATTATTATTGTCACCCATGAAATGGAAGTTGCTGAACATGCAAAGCGTATTGTGGAATTCAGGGACGGACGCATAATAAATAAATACAAGATTCCCAATAGGCGTTGTGCCCAGCATAATGAAATCCTTTAGAAACGGAAACATCCTCTATGAGATTAAGACAATTTATAATTGTTGCATTTAGAAGCATTTCTCGAAACAGAATGAGAAGTCTGCTCACCATGCTGGGAATTATTATCGGACTTGCGTCGGTGATTTCTCTGGTCGCCTTAGGCAAGGGATCTCAGGCAGACATCAAGGAGAAGATATCCAGCCTAGGCACAAATCTAATTATGGTTAAGCCGGGCAGCACCATGTCTCATGGAGTAAAAGGCGGGGCCGGTAGCCGAAGCTGTCTGAGTATGGATGATATTGTGGCTATCTCTAATTTTGCTCCAAATGTCGGCAATGTTTCTCCTGTTATAAGGGTTTCAGGACAGGTTATTGCCGGGAGTGAAAATTGGAGCACAACCATTGAGGGAGTGGATGTCAGTTACCCTACTATTCGCAATTATGAAGTAGCCTTAGGTTCTTTTTTTACTTCCAGAGATATAAAAGTTAAAGCCAAGGTTGCGGTTCTAGGACAAACCGTTGTGGATGAGCTCTTTTCCGGTCAGAATCCGGTTGGGACGCGAATTAGGATCGGAGCCATTCCTTTTGATGTTGTCGGAGTTCTTTCTGAAAAAGGCCAATCAGCCATGGGAAATGATCAGGATGATATAATATTTGTCCCATCCACAACCGCCCTTTACCGTATGAGTGATGGCGAAACCGTTCATGATATTATGGCCAGTGCTGTTTCCGAGTCATCCCTTGATTTGGCTCAGTCTGAAATTGAAAGTGTTCTTCGTAAGACTCATAGGCTCAGTTCAGATGATGAAGATGATTTTGAAATACGCAACCAAACGGAAATTGTTAGCATGGCCACTCAGGTGACAAGTACCCTGACCATCCTGCTCAGTGCCGTCGCCGGTGTTTCACTTTTAGTCGGGGGTATCGGTGTCATGAATATTATGCTGGTTTCTGTCACCGAGAGAACCCGTGAAATTGGCATCCTTCTCGCGATAGGTGCACGAAGTTCAGATATATTGACACAATTTCTTCTCGAAGCGGTGATCCTCAGTCTCTTAGGTGGTATTATCGGTATTTTAACAGGCTTAGGCATTGCCATTGGACTTGGTTCTACTTTGGGTATCCATGCGCTGTTCGACCCATTTATGATAGTCTCCAGTGTCCTCTTTACAGTGATTATCGGGGTATTTTTCGGTTATTACCCAGCACAAAAAGCTTCTAGACTCAATCCCATCGACGCAATGAGATATGATTAAATGCAGTTATAATTTATGGCACTTCAAAGTTTTCCGGTACGCAATGAACGCGTCTTAATCCCGTAGCCACTCTTTCCGTTAATAATTACAGGTAAAGTTCATGAGAAATATTGTTATATATGTATGTCTGGTTCCCTTCATTCTTAGTGGTTGCGGCTCTTTGTTGCAGACTGAGTACACTCCACCCGAAGTTACTGTTCCCAAAAGCTGGAATTCTACAGGAAATAGTACCTCTGAAATCTCCTTATCTGCTGCCAAATGGGCGGAAAGCTTTGAAGATGCGTCGCTTACAAAACTGGTTAAGCTGGTGCTGGAACGTAACAATAACCTTGCTGCAGCTGGATTTAGGGTTACACAGGCCCGGTTACAGGCGGGACTTGCCTACAATGATATGTTGCCACAGCTTTCAGGTGCTGTCGGCAGCGTCAATACCAAATATTTTGATAAAGGCGGTTTTACCAATTCATATGCCGGAGGTTTTAACATTAGCTATGAAGCAGATCTGTGGGGCAAACTTTCCCGCACCCGTGACGCTGCCATGTGGGAAGCTGTTGCAAGTAATGAAGACCGCATGAGCACAGCCCTATCTCTGGTGGGTACGACTATGAAGCTTTACTGGAGTATAGCTTATAGCAATGTGCGCATTGACTTGTGCAGGAGTAATATTCAGTCTTCCGAGATGACTTTAAAACGAATACTTGCTCAGCAACGCTATGGTTCAGCATCGAAACTGGAAGTCAACAAAGCCAAGCAGGAATTGACCATTCAGCAGGCTAAATATTATTCCTATATGCAGAATAGGCAGGAAAATATAAATTCTCTGACGATCCTTTTTGACTTGCCTCCAGGGAAAATTATGGCCGACCCTAAGAGTCTTATCAGGTCCACTCTTCCAGTGATTCCTGCCGGACTTCCTGTGGAATTGCTATCTCGCCGTCCGGATCTGCGTGCAGCTGAATCACGTTTACGCAAATTGTTGGCCAATACCGATGCAGCCAAGGCCAGCTTTTACCCTACCTTGTCGTTGACCGGCAGTCTCGGTGGGTCAAGTGCTGAACTTGCTAATATGCTGGATAACCCTTTTGCTGCCCTTGCTTCAGGCATCGCGTTTCCGTTCCTCAACTGGTACAAATTAGAATTGAACCTAGATCAATCCAAGGCCCAATATGATGAAGCAGTGGTCTCTTTTAAACAGACACTGTACGAAGCGATGAAAGAAGTAGGGGATTCCCTTTCGAATCGTAAAAATCTAGCTGACAAGAGCAAGTATCTTAAAGACAATCTTGATGCAGCCCGCAATGTCGAAAATATATATGAAGTGCGCTACAGGTCAGGGTCAGGAACTTTTAAGGACTGGATGGACGCGCAGGACACAAGGCGTACTGCCGAGGAAAGCATGGCAGAAAATGTCTATGCGCAATTGCTCAATTACGTGAACCTCTATAAAGCCCTTGGTGGAAATCCAGATCAGTATAACCCGGTTAAAAAAGGGAATCCAGCATAGGATATTTTAGAAACTCCACCATTTTTATAAAGCCCCATTTCAAAAGCCTCGCTTCCATATGGAAGCGAGGCTTTTTTTGTTCATGAAGTATAATTAATGTGCCTAACGAATAAGCTGCTTTTCAGTATTACTGAAAAGTTCCGACTTAACCTGACATTGAATCCTTAGAACAAAATTCCAATTAGATACTATCTTTCACGAAAAGATTGCTGCAATGACAGATAAATAGGTTTCATAAAGTAACCAATCAGAGTCTTTTCACCAGTCCGGATATCTGCCATTACAGTCATGCCCGGTAATACTTGTAGTTTTTGGCTACCTTTTTCGAGGTAAGTCTTTTCTAGCGTGACTATCCCCTCATAATAAACTCGGCCCTTTTCGCCAACGATAGTTGTGGGTGAAATATCAATCAACTTACCTTTTACCCCGCCATAGCGGGCAAAATCATAGGCTGTGAATTTTACTGTCACAGGCTGTCCCACTTGAATATGCCCCACGTCGCGTGACGAAATATGAACTTCGGCAATAAGATCCTTTCCTGTAGGAATAAGTTCAAGCACAGTTTCTCCGGGTTTTACTATTTCCCCCAGCGAATTGACCTGAAGATTATGAATAACACCATCTTGTGGCGCTTTCACAGACAATTGGAACACATCCATCTGAAATCGCTTTATTATTTCTTGTATCTCTGAAGCCTCAGCTTCTACTACTGTAAGTTCAGACATCCATGATTCAAGAGCTTCTTCTTTCAACTTAACAAGTCTATTCTTGCTTTCAGTAAGTTTTTCGCCAACCTGAATACGATGTACCGGAATCTGGTGTAGACTTTCCTGCACTTGTAAAAACTGCCTTTTTACTCCGAAATATTCACTTTTACCGACTAATTGCTGTTTAAAGAGCCCTTCATATGATTGATACTCTTCTTTCAAAAGATCGTTTTGTTGACGTAGAGTATCCTCTCTGCTGTTCAGATTTATAAGTTCAGCTTTATACTGATTAATTTGATTATTAAGGATCGCTCTTGAAGCATTCATAGACTCTATCTTTTGCGCATGAAGTCTTCTTTGCTGGGCGGCTAGATCCTTATAGCGTTCATCCACTTTTGAATAGTCGGGATTTCTACCGTCAATCAGCGCGGCAAGCCTTTCTTTACGTAAATCCAGAGCAGCCAACCGCCCAAGATGTTGATCCAAATTGGATACAGAGACAGTTGGATCCATTATGATAAGGTCCTGCCCCTTTTTAACGGCTTCCCCATCTCGAACCAGAATGGCTGAGACAATTCCGCCATCTTCGCTCTGAACTCTTTTTATATGACCTGAAGGAATTATTTTACCACTGCTGACAGCCACTTCGTCAATTTTGGTAACGGATGCCCATCCAATAAAAGCTGCAATGACAAGCGTGAGAGTAATAATGACGTAACGAACAAGCCGTGGCACTCCTGTCTCTTCAAGCAGCAATGCTTGTGAGAGATGAAGAGAATCTTTTTTATTAATGCGAACTTTTCTATTTTCAGAACTCATGGCTACTTCCTTTGAATACAATTAGAATAAACAGGATTTATATTCATCCGGCAAACGAGACATAACTTCATCCCTCGGGCCAAAAAGTTTTACTTTTCCTTTTTCCAGCCAAAGAATTTTATCGGCAGCTTGAAGATATTCACAGTGATTTGTTACAGCTATTACTGAAGCTGTTCCCTTCAAATCGTTGATCATATTCATAAAAAAGGGTCGATCTTCTGATGAGGGGCGTTCGAGCACTTCGTCAAGTAATATGATTGGAGCAGGTCGCACCAAAGAACGGCAAAGATTCAATTTTTTAAGGAATCCCGTATGCATCTGCTTCATTCTGTAATCACCGATTCTGGTCTCAAATCCATTAGGCAATGCTTCAATATCTTTAAGAACACCTACAATTTCACAAGCTTTTCTGAGTTCTTCGTTGGTAGCTGTTGGATGAGTCAATCTAAGGTTCTGGGCTATTGTTCCATAAAAAAACTGCGGAACCTGCGGGGTATACCCAATTGTTCGCCTAAGCAGTAGTGGGTCCATTTGGCGCAAACTGGTATTGTTAAGCGCAATCATCCCTGCCTGTGGACGGTATAAACCTAGAATCAATTTAAGAATTGTCGACTTGCCTGCCCCATCATGACCGGTAATGGCCAGAAATTCACCATGATCAACAGAAAAGTTAACTCCAAGCAAAGCAGGATGGGCATCGTTTGTATATCTAATGGAGACCTGTGAAAACTTAACATTACCCAGCATTTTACGATTGAGCATAAGCAGGGATTCAGAGTGCTGTTCAATCTCCAGATTCATGAGCCTATCAACTTGCTTAACGCTCTTATTAATACGCTCAACCTGCAACATAACCACGAAGGCGGATCTTAAAGGAGCAAGGATACGCCAGACTAGAATCATTGAGGCCACCAAGGCCCCCATAGTCATTTCTCCGGCTATAACCCCATTTACTGAAACTGCCATTGTTAAAACACCGGCAGCCATAATAATGGTATTAGTCAGAACACTAATCTGCGAAGCCAGTTGCGAGGACTGATAGGACTGAGCTGCACATTCCGCAGAAAGCTGACGGTATCGTTTTTCCCATATCCTAGGAGTACTGGTTAGTTTGATGGCTCTTATTTTGGTAAGAATCTCCATGACAATTTCCTGCCGCGCAGCACCAACCTTGGCAACACCTGCATTCGCCCGCTTTACAAGCGGCATGTAAATAACTGCAAGGATGGCAAAAAGAACTATCGCCGTCAGTGGCACAAACACCACCTGTCCTCCCAATACCCACATCATAAAAAGAAGCAGAATAATAAAGGGCATCTCGAGAAGCGATGTAAAAGCCTGCCCTGAAAAAAAATCACGGACTGAATCAAAATCTTTGATGCGCGAGGCCTGTGAGCCTATAGAAGCGGATTCTGTGTATGATGGAGGTAAATAAAGAATACGTCTAAAAACCTCATTTCCGACAATGTTTCCAAGTCGTGCCCCGATAAAACTCATCATTCCAGAGCGGATAATCCGTAATCCGAAATCGCTAAAGATGAAAACCATGACCCCGACTACAATATAAGCAAGCTTCGTATTGTTATCAAAAAAAGGCATTTGGTCATAAATGGTCATTATAAACAAAGGCATAATCAGTGTAAGCACACTGAGCAAAAAAGATATAAGTAACCCGTGCTGAAAAGTTTTACAGAATCGCGCAAGAACATTTCTGAACCAGTTTTCTTGTTTACGGTGAAGTGAATGACCTCTCGTGTCCACCTGATCAAAATAGAATGCTGTGCCCATCCGTGTGTCCGGCTTGAGCGCCTGATAAGACTCACTTTCTCTGATATAAGCCAGAAAGTTTAATCCATCACTTTTGGTCAAAACCATAGCGTTGCCGTCACTGCCTACAAACAAACAAGGCAGGGTTCGATTATCGATATTGTTTAAACGCACGGCCATTGACCGGCTGCCGAACTTCAGATTAGCCATAACATTTAAAAGGTCGGACAAGTCTAAATTTTCAAAAAGATGAGGCATAGCTTCAGCCAAATGAACATCATTTCCTCGCCAGCCGAGAGCGTCAAGAAGTGGTGGTATGCAAAGTCCATATCCGCCGGGAACAGCAAAGGGAGAGGAATTACCACTAATCATTGCGCCCCCTTACCAAACTTAGAATTTCTTACAACAAAGGTCTGATAGTCAATCCCGTTAATATGGTTAACCCACCAATCCAGAACAGACAGCTTTAGGCCACTTACAATATGTAATCTCCCTTGTTTAAAATCCTTGTAATGATCTTCAATCATCTTCATGAAAATTGCGTGCTGCTCCAAATGAGCTTCCATAAGAGGGCTTTTAATATTTTCCATTATAACTTTTTCATGTTCAAAATGAATTTTAGCATAATCCAAAAGACGTTGAAAAATCTCATCTCCTTTATATAGATTTTCAAAAGAAGCTTCTTGGTTATTGAGAGCTTGAATAATTAAATTTAAATCCAGAGCATATTGAGTAAACAACATATGATCTTTATCGACTTGATCGATGTTAATAAGTTGAATGATACCAGCCACATCATCCCATGTTCGAGCGGATTGCAGAATCCAGCGTTTCCATGCCATCTCCCATCGCCCATTTCTTTCTGCAGTTTCAGATATCATGGCTGCATCTCCTTCTTGAGTTTTCCACTCTCGAGGCTGTAGACAGAATCAGCCATTGAAAACAAAGTTGAATTTCCGGTAGCGATTATAATGGTGCAATTGCCTTTCAGCTTATTCATCAACCAGAAAAAAAGCTGCTCACTATCCGCATCCATGGATTCATTTACTCTATCCATCAGGATAACCCGAGGACGAACAGTCAAAGCTCTGGCAAGACAGATCCGCTGAATTACTCCAGTAGGTAAAAATTCATAAAGCCTGTTGCCAACCTTCGTTTCATAACCAAGAGGCAACTCTGAAAGAACATTATCAAGTTGCAAAAGAGAGGCTGCATCCATAGCCACTTGCCTGTTTGCCGGATTGAAAAGAGTCAGATTGTCAAAAATAGTTCCGTTGAAAAGAGTGCCGTGCTGGGGAATATATTCAATCCTTCCCTTGTAATTATCATGACATACGTCACGCAAGTTATGACCATCTATAAATGCCTGCCCGGAATCTGGACGATTCAAACCGTAAATAATGTTGAGCAACTCCGTGGTGGGCCTGCCGCCCTCTGTATTGATGCAAACCATTTCACCGTCTTCAACAGTCATATTAAGTTCGCTAAAAATTTCACTCCCATCACTTTCACGCCTGAAGGAAATATTATCAAGGACGACTTTACCCTTGATTTCATCTGGCAGACATGGGGCTTCAAGATCATATTCTTCGCGGAGATTTACTATATTTTTAATTTGTTCTTTCGCTATCTCAATATCAGCATGCCGAACCCAGAATGAAGCAAGACTTCTGAAAGGCTGGAAAAATCTCCCGCTGAGCAAAGTACAGGCTGCAAGGCTACCTAAAGTAATTTGGCCTGAAATTGCGAGACTACCTCCCACAAAAAGGACTCCGAATAGATTAATCTGTGAAAAAAGATTGCCAATATTTACCGGTAGATTACCGCTAAAGATCACATCATAATCCAACTGCGCTGCATCGGCTTCAAGCCGCTCATGACGACGCAACATTGATTCTTCAAGGGTAAGGGCTTTTATTGCGTGAATTCCGCCTAGAGCTTCCACCAAAAAGTTATAACGACGGTCCGCCTGATTCTTTTGCTTAAGCCTGTTTACGCTGTAACTACTTCGAATAAAGGATGTAATGATCATGAATATGGTCGCAACAAAGGCAAGATAGGCCGCGACCTGCCATCCACCTAAAAACCCCACTACTGCAAGGAAAAGAAATGCAAACGGAAGATCCATCATCAACTGAAAAGCTTGTCCTGCATAGAAAGAGCGTAGTGTATTCACCCCGCGCAAACGATCAAGGTGTACTCCGGCTCCGTCTTTTTCAAAATCCTCCAGCACACAATTTATCCAACGACAAACGCAAGCGTGGGCAAGGCTATGTTCAAAACGGGAGGACATCCAGTTGGTAATGGTTGAACGGCACAACCGTAAAATAAACTCTAAAATAAGAGCACAGAAGAACCCCGCAACCAACCACAGCAAAGTGTTCGTTGCCTGAGTCGGGACAATACGGTCGTAGACCTGCATCAGAACTATTGGCAAAGCCAGAGAAAGGACATTAATTCCCAGAGAAGCAAGGAACAAATCAAAAGAATTACGAATGAACGCTGGCATAGCCCAGAGGTCACTCATAAATCCTTTTTTTTCCTTGAAGTATGATAAATCCATATATTTTTACCTGTATTTTCGGTTCAACTGACAGATATAGATTTCAAAACAACACTACCAATCTGCCTGATCCGAGAAGTCTTCAGCTTCATTTTCGAACGCATCAAGGTTGTCAGCACCATCGGAACTGTCCTCGTCATTCTGATCATCCCCTTTATCTTTACCCTTACCTTTTCCTTTACCAGAATCTGATTCGACCGACTCCGTCCAACTATTATCATCACCAAACGATGACGAGGACTGATCTCCATCACTATCAGTAATGTCAGTCCAGCTTCCACCGGAATCTTCACCTTCACTATCCATGAGGAAAAAGTCTGTTTCAAGAGAATCATCTCCATCAGCACCTTCAACTCTTTCATCATAATGAGGTTGATCTTCAGTCACTCCGGGAGGAGCTTCATCCTGACCGTTACCAACACCCATATTCCCCTTAGAACCACCCTTGTCAGTAGAGTCTGCTGAATCCATATCAGATTCAGTAGAATCCTGATCTCCGCCCTTTCCTTGGTCGGGACCATCTTCGACACGGCCCCATTGATTCCCATTCCCGCCTCCAGAATCAGCAGCATCATCCGTAGTATCGGAATCAGTGTCAGTAGATTTCTGCCCACCTGCCTTGCCTTGGTCAGGACCTTCTTCCACCTGTCCCCAGCGATTACCTGGCTTTTCACCACCGTCTGATTCTGTTTCCGTCTCACCCTCGGGCTCGGGAGCTACTACGGGTTCCTCTTCCGAAACTACTTCCGTTTCAAGCTCTGGCTCAGGTTCGGGAGTTGGCTCGGGCTCAACAATAGGTTCAGTAATATCATCAACAGGATCAGGTTCAGGAGTTGTATCAGGCTCACCTACAACTTCTGATTCTGGTTCC
>NZ_JONL01000003.1:300000-447561 GCF_000711735.1 Maridesulfovibrio frigidus DSM 17176 | reverse complement strand
AGTCGTTTCCAGCTGTTATCCCAATCTTCAAGGTAGATCATCCACGCGTTACTCACCCGTGCGCCGCTCTACTAAGCTTCCGAAGAAACCGTTCTCGCTCGACTTGCATGTGTTAAGCACGCCACCAGCGTTCAATCTGAGCCAGGATCAAACTCTCCAGTTAAAAAACTGCGTTTTGATCGCACTTACAATAATGTATGTGTCGTTCTAATTTTGCCCAACTCGCTATTTAATTGTCAAAGACCTTGGTCGCTATTGCGAACCTTTAATGTGGAACATTAAAGAGTTCATGTCAACCCTGCGTCTAATTTTTTCAGTGAACTTTTCTCAGTTGAAACAAAAATGTTTCGCCCAAGAGGAACAGTTTCTATACAAAGAACTGTACCCTGTCAACCACTTTCGTGATCGACTTTTTAGAGAGTCGCTAACCCACTCTTGCGAGTGGTGCGGTGTGGGAATCTAAACGACTCGCTCACCCCCGTCAACTACTTTCTGAAATTTGTTTTTCTCAATGATCTCGAAGGCTTGTTTTCCCTTCGTCGGAGTGGCAATCTAGATGAAGCCGCTCCAAGTGTCAACCACTTTATAAAAGTTTTTCTTGACCTCCCCGCAAGCGACTCAGCACTTATGCCGGACTCACTTAACATCTCTGCGTCGTGGTCAGCCTTTCGGGAAGCAACCAGAACCTAATGAATCAGGCCCGGTCGGTCAAGAAGAATTTAACTTTTATTTCAATGATCTCTGAGACTTAACTCAGTGTCGCTACATCTCTGCAGCGCGGAATCGGAAACTATGTAATTCCCGTTTAGAAGTCAACCGTTTTGTGACCGGTCTGTCATAATAAACTTTCGGAGACGCTGTGCCGTTAAGGCGTTGCTGACCCGAGAAAGAGGTTCTATGTAAAACGCTGCTCCACGTCAATAGGTTTCTGCGTTATTATGGATATCTGTTAGGTACTTAGTTTGGGAATGGCTTAACCACGCTAATTCATTCTTAGCAAACAGAAACTAGAGTCCACCTTTCCAAAGGACTCTTCGTTATACGCTATCCATTCTAGTTGATTTAAGACTCTCCTATTGCCTTTCTTCAGCATGATATACATACTCAAAACAACACAAACATCTATCCCCTAAGATATCCTATATGAATAGACTTACACCAAGCTCGCAATACACCCACATTATACACGGATTTAAAACAGGCATCGCGGCAGTCCTCGCATATATTCTCACTGTTTACGTTTTAAACCTTTCTTATGGATACTGGGCTGCACTATCTGCGGTCATTGTCATGCAAATCAACATTGCAGACTCCATAAGGATGTGCTGGTATAGATTCTCAGGTACAGCCATAGGTGCTTTCATGGGCATCCTTTGCATTGTTATATTCCCTCAGACTCCCTCTATGATTCTTTTATCTCTCTTCCTTTCTGTCGCTTTCTGCGCTTTTATGACCAAATACAACGAGTTCTATAGAATGGCCGCCATCACTGTGACAATAATAACTCTCGCAAGCCTTGGCCAGGATAACCGAATTGAGTTTGGACTATATAGAGTTCTTGAAATCAGCATAGGCGTAGCGTGCGCTTTCGTTACCAGTATAATGATATTCCCCATGCGGGCTTCTGAATCATTAAATGAACGAATCAGAATACAATTTAAAGAGTGCGCAGTACACTTTGAAACTCTAATGGAAAGCTTCCTACAGAAACAATCAGGACTTGCACCGGATATGCTGGACTCTTTCACCAGCCAGGTAGCACTCAACCGTGATCTATACGCGAAAGTCCTAAGACACGAGCGCCTCATATATATAGAGAACACCGACCTGTTAGGCTTAAAGGTGAGAACTCTGGAGAAAAACGCTTCCCACTTGAATGCTATGCTGCAAGCTCTTAACGACGTTCAGGGTGAAGGTTATGAGATCATAATGAAAAAAGAGCTAAAGGCCCTTTCAATAACAATAGCGCAATCAATGTGCGACATAAGTTCAGAAAAATCTCTAAACGAAAAGGACTTACAGATTGTATTTGATTCAGTTCAGGAAAGACTCGAAGTACTTCGAAACGAAGGGGCTACCAAAAGATTCTACCTGCAGAAGATTTTACAATTCTTTGTTTTTTACCACAACACACAATTCATATGTAAAGACCTTCTCCAGTACGCAAAAGAAGAACACAAGACTGCAGAGGAATATCAATACATCTAAAAAATCAAATTCCAACTAAAGCATTGAGCAAGATGTCAGCGTCCATATTATCATATTCGTGAGTCATAAGCAGTTCTCTAACTTCTACCCTCTTACCGTAGTAAGCATTATTACTATCCTTGCTGACCATTAAAGCGCCTGCGTGGAATGTCATTCCTCCAAACGCACCCGCCTGATAAACTACTGTGTACATATTCCCTTCCATATCAAATAGACCCCGATGACTTTGGTCACTTAGCCTACCAATAGCCAGATCCGCTCCAAGTGACATATCCAGCTTTCCCGTCAAAGCGGATTCAAGAGCTTCGTCATCAAGAAGGAATATCATAACAGTTTTACTTGCAATGCCGCCCTGCACTCCAATATCAAGTCCCGTCATACTATAGAATACCGGACCATTCCAAAAACCTGTATTATCTTTTGCGCACAACACGCCAGTTCCACCCTCTGCGCCGATCATGAAGGCCATCTTGTACACATCTGGAAAGATAAACACTGCTCTGGAAATTTCGAGCAAGTAATCAATTGTTGGACCGTACTGATTCGTCCTCATTTGCTTAATGGCACACGCAGCCGAATCCACAAGCATCTGAGTACTCGTAGTTGAATTGCTGACGCACGGGCTTCCTGTAATATTCTTAACCGAATTGCATGCTGATAAAAGCATAGTCATGGCGATACAAAGTATTAATCCTTTCCATTTATTCATGGGGACAGTTTAACCCCTTCTATATATGTACATCAACATGAAATTGCTTTTTTAACTTCTAATTCAACGCGTGTTAATTTAGAATATTTCAAAATGATAAAAAATGTCATGCGCCAATTCTCGCAATGACAGTAAGGATAGCCCATGTCGAACCTACTGAAACCATACAACGAACAAATGATGGACGTGCTGCTTTATATTCAAAAGAATCTGGACCAGCCTCTTTCTCCTGAAGAGCTGGCTGCGGCGGCCTGTTTTTCCGTAGTTCATTTTCATCGCATCTTTAAAGGTATGATCGGCGAAAGTTTAAAAGAACACATTCGTCGTCTCCGCCTCGAAAAAGCTGCGTACATGCTCTGCTATACGGATGAATCAGTCATAAACATTGCTCTTACCGCACAGTATGAATCACCAGAGACCTTCAGCCGCGCATTCAAAAAGATGTTTACGGTTCCCCCAAGTGACTACAGACGTACTACCCGAAAACTGACAAGCCCTTCTAATCCCAATGTTATCTACTACTCCCCTGAACCGACAAGTATGAATATAAATTTCGATCAATCATCTCCAACTATTCAATTGGACGTGCGTGAGCGTAATGAGATATATGTTGCATTCGTTAGACATGTTGGTTCTTATTTTGAAGTAGGAAAAGCTTGGGAAAAACTTTGCAATTGGGCGGGGCCGACAGGTCTTCTAGATGCTCAGACAGAATTTATGGGACTCTGCTATGATGATCCGTCTGTAACTCCGCAAGGCAAGATTAGATACGATGCATGCATAAGCACTTCAAAAGAACTTACGGCCGAAGGGGACATAGGAATTCAGACAATTCCGGGCGGAAAGTACGCCGTTGCGACTCATTGTGGTTCTTACGACGGACTCGAAGAAGCGTATAAACAGCTATATGGGAAATGGTTACCCGCTAGTGGGCATCAACTGAGGGATTCTATCCCATCATTTGAAAAATACCTTAACACCCCTGCGGAGACCGCTCCTGAAGACTTAATTACAGAAATTTACTTGGCAATTAATTAATCTAATTTTTAAACATGGAGCTTAAAATGGAAGTTAAAATTTGGAACCTAGACCCAATGAAAATGGCTTATGTAGAGCATGTCGGTCCATATGAGGAAGTTGAAGTAGCTTGGATGAAACTTGCATCATGGGCCGGCGCAAACGGTCTTTTCAATGAAAGGACCAAATCATTCGGCGTATATCATGATAATCCCATGGAAGTTCCTGCTGAAAATCTCCGCAGTGAAGCATGCATTACTGTTGATAAGGAAGTTGCTAACTCCGGCGAAGTTAAATTTAAAGATGTTAACGGCGGCAGATACGCTGTAGCAGTCCTCCTCGGACCTTACGCTCAGCTTGCTGACAAATGGATGGAATTTTACACGAAATGGCTGCCGGAAAGCGGCGAAGAATATAGAGATGAACCATGCTACGAACAGTATTTGAATGATCCTCATTCTACAAAACCTGAACATCTAGTTACATTGCTACTTTTGCCGTTGAAGTAAAATCAAAAAAAGATCCCCCTTCTATATATAGAAGGGGGATCTTTTAATGCCAACTAATAACAGCATTTATCTAATATGGCGCTATCAGCAAAGAATTCTCCATCATCATTGGAATCCAAAGCCTCTTGCTCTTCTTATCCAGATAGAAATCGGCAGGCCCGGCAACCTTCTCCGGCAGCGCGACTTCTTCGACCTTTCCAGTTTTCATATCCAACTTAAGAACAACACCTTTCTTCTCAAAAGCAACCCAATCGGAAAAGTATGCGTTGTCTCCATCGACAGACATACCGTCATACATGCCGCCTGTTGTATGAATCTTCTTAAAGCTAAGTTTACCATTCTCTAGCCGCCCCTTCCCGACGAACCCATTCGGCTTATGATCCGTACCGAAAGTTGCAACATAAAGGGTTTCATCTTCTGGGACATAGCTTAATCCATTTGCACCGGGGATACCGAATTCAACTTCTACTTCTACAAAAGAAGGCTTCCCAGCGATATCAACCTCGTAAATTTTACCTGTATCCATCGCGGAAACCAAAATGCTCTTTTCATTTAACACAGTGACCCCGTTAAGAAAGGATGTTCCCTCGCTTGAGAAGTCGAGACTAAAAACCTGTTCGCCAGTTTCCACGGCAAATCCTTTAAGCACATCAATGTCTGCAACATACAGAACGCCATTCAATGTCACCATTCCTTTCGGTGCATTAAGATCTTTAATGAAACGGTGCTCAAGCACTTCGCCTTCGGCTGAAAGCTTTGAAATATAGCCGTCGCTATCCTTATCCATAGGCTTAAGCTTCTCGCCCACATTCGAAACATAAAAGTATGTTCCGTCAGACGTAACACTTTCCGGCGCGGAAAATCCGTCGACCTTTAAACTCTTTGACGAGCACGCGCCAAGTGACATCACAAAAACCAGACAAATAAACGCTACTAAGTATCTCTTCAAAATTTCCTCCGTGTTTCTTTCAAATGAAACTAGAGAAAAAAGAAGAAACTAACTCTCGTTTAAAGTTCAAGCTTTGACGATTTTAGTCCAGAACGATATTCACGGGGGGTGTAACCGAATTGTTTGCGGAAAATACTGCTGAAATGGGAAAGGCTGTCATATCCAGCTTCATAAGATATTTCAGATATGCTTTTGGGTGAATTTTGAATCAATTGCGCAGCCCATGAAAGACGACGCGCACGAATCCACTTAGCTGGGGATGTTCCGAAAATTTTACTGAACTCTCGTTTGAAAGTGGAAAGACTGCGCCCGGAAAGGGATGCCATATCTTCAAGGCTGATGTTTTTATTAAAATACTGTTCCACGGTAGCAACCAGATCAGCTTTAATTTCGTTGCGACATGAAAGTAAAAAATTAACAAAATTTTCGTTCCCACTTGCGCCGCATAGGTAATGAAGCAGTTCCCGCACCTTAAGTCGCAAGAATTCATCGTCATAAGCTAATGGCGAGCCGAAAAGCGGAATAATAGATGACAGATAGATCTGGATGGGCTCACTAGTCTCAACACGAAATAGCGAAGGAATATCAATCAATGGGTCATCCCTTTTCGAAGAAAGAGAATCAACAAACTCGGTAAACATTGAATCATCTAGAAAAAATAGAATCGTATCAAAGGTCCCTCCGTCCTCCGGAACCATTTCGGACATTAGGTGGCACCCTTTACGAATGAAAAAAGAATCTCCTGCGCCAAGCTCAACATCGCCGTCGGCCGAGTGGATGATCTTTGTGCCCGACAAAATGAACACGAGTGAATGCTGTGCAACACACGCCTCATGCCTGACCATTGATTTGCGACATTGATATTGCACAAAGGTCAAACCATCCAGAGTGATACTCGGGATTTCAGTGGAAGATTTTATGTGGCGCGGTATTGTTAGCATATATAAAAAAAAGAGCCGCACAAGGCGGCCCTAATATAATTAGAATTCGAGACTTTTAGGTGTTCTTGGGAAAGGTATTACGTCGCGGATGTTAGTAACTCCGGTCAGCAACATGAGCATACGCTCAAAACCCATTCCGAATCCTGCATGCGGCGCGGTTCCGAAACGGCGACTGTCTAGGTACCACCAGTAATCTTCGGTATCCATTCCCATGTCAGTGATTCTGCGCTCAAGCACATCAAGTCTTTCTTCACGCTGCGAGCCACCGACAAGTTCACCGATTCTAGGAACAAGCAGATCCATTGCGGCAACGGTTTTTCCGTCATCGTTAAGACGCATGTAGAAAGGCTTAATTTCCACAGGGTAATCATATACGATTACAGGCTTCTTGAAATGCATTTCAGTGAGATATCTCTCATGTTCTGTTTGCAGATCAAGGCCATACTCCGGCTTGTATTCAAACTTGCTGGCTTTCTTACAACGCTGCAAAAGTTCAATTGCATCAGTGTAAGTGATGCGCTCAAATGAATTTTCAGAAATATTCTTGAGTGTATCCATCAAAGTTTTATCTACGAACTTCGCGAACAGTTCCATATCATCAGCGCAATTCTCTAGGATGTGCGCAATGAGATATTTAACCATCTCTTCACTGAGATCCATATTATCATCAAGATCAGCAAATGCCATCTCAGGTTCAATCATCCAAAATTCCGCAGCGTGGCGCGGTGTATTGGATTTTTCAGCACGGAAAGTCGGCCCGAAGGTGTAGACATTACCAAGAGACAATGCATACATTTCAGCAGAAAGCTGCCCCGATACAGTCAGGTGAGATTCCTGACCGAAAAAGTCGCGTGCGCCCTGCTCTTCTTTTTTAGTCTTAGAAAGAGTTTCGTGATCAAGAGATGTAACTCTGAACATTTCTCCGGCACCTTCACAGTCTGAGCCCGTGATGATTGGAGTATGAACGTAGAAAAAGCCTTTATCACGATAAAATTTGTGAATCGCATATGAAAGTTCCGCGCGAATACGGAACATTGCGCCGAATTTATTCGTGCGGGGACGAAGATGCGCTATTGTCCGCAAGAACTCGTCAGAATGACGCTTCTTCTGTAGCGGGAAAGTTTCAGCATCCGCAGCACCGAGCATTTCAACGGTTTTACCGCGAACTTCCCACTTCTGCCCTTTACCGGGAGACTCGATAAGCTCGCCCGTAACGCTGACAGAGGCGCCAGTATTAATTTTCTCAAGTACGGCGACAATTTCAGGGGTATGATCAATGATTGCCTGAATGTTTTTAATACAGGAACCATCGTTTATTTCTAAAAATGAAAAACCCTTGCTATCTCTCTTCGTACGGACCCAACCTTTGATGAGAATCTCAGAAACTGAGCTTTCCGCATTCAAAGCATCTTTTATGCACGTTCTTTTCATAAAAAGTCTCCATTTATTGCGTTTCGCAAATATGTATATGTAAGACGAGCAAATTTCAACTATCTTGTTCAACATTATATATATGTAGCTGCAAAAAGGGTAAACTGTAAAATATAGAAAAAGATAACGAACATTCCTCAGTCAATAAATTTTCGAAAGTGCTGTAGAATTGTTCGCTAATAAGGCGCAATAAAAAATCAAGAGCGAAGCATATTCCTATATGTGAGCTTTTGATTTTTTTGCAGCAACGAAGTTAGCGGGCAATTATGCAGTGCTTTCGAGTTGCGTATCAGGCAGGACTGCGCTATCTTCCGCTGTTCAAAATAGAATTATAAGGGGATTTCAATGGGATTCTTTTCTAAAGTAAAAAAATTATTTGTCAGTCCAGAAGACAGAGCTAACCAAGCTCTTGAAGAATATTTAGGTGATGAAAAAACGGTCAGTCAGGAAGCTGAACAAGAAGCTCCTGCGCAAGTAGTTGCTGAGCCAGCCCCGCAAGACCAGCAGGTTGTTAAACCTGAACCAGCTCCAGCACCAAAACCTGAGCCTAAAGCTGAAGCTATACAAGAACCAGCTCCGAAGCCGGAACCAATTGTTACGCCTAAGCCTGTTCCTGAGCCTCAGCCAGTTGTCACGCCTGCGCCTGTTGTTGACCCTGAGCCTATTGTCACACCAAAACAAGATGCAAAGGCTGAGCCTGTAGCCGCACCAGTAGTTGAAAAACCTGCTGAACCAGCTCCTGCAGCTCAGGAAACAATCACACCAGAACCAGCTCTTGAAGTAAAAACCATTGATCCTGTGAAGGACGGTGGCAAGGCAAGAGTAATCGAGCCTTCCATGGTAACTGAGTCAAAAGACGACGCAGACAAACCGCAATGGCAGATTGACCTGACCAAAGCTCTCCAGCAAGCAGACCCACGCCTTTCCGTATGGCTTGAGCTGATCCTTGATGGAGTAGAAACTGCCGGAGAAGATCTCTGGGCACGTTTACAATTTTTGCTCGAAGCTCTCGAAGCACCTGCGGATGAAGCGGCAGACTTTGTTACCCGTTTCAAAGAATGGCTTGAAGACATGGACTATGAACATGTTGACGAGTTCCGTTCTGAATTGCAGTACCGCTTAGCCTTGGCCTTAGAACTCGAAGATGAAGAAGACGAGAAAAGTCGTCTGTTCATCAAACTTTCAGAAGGCCTTGCTAAAACAAGAGAACAAATCACCAAGCGCATTGATTCTCTACTTTCCAGCCATAGCGCGTTTGATGAAGATTTCTGGGAAGAATTCGAAGAAATTCTAATCATGGCAGATGTTGGTTTTGAAGCCACCACAGAACTCATAGACCGCTTGAAAGAAAGAATCCGTAAAAGTGGTGAAACAAACCCCGAAAACTTCAAAACTCTTCTTCGCGAAGAGCTAGATGAAATATTTAAAGTTCCTAAGCGTATCAAAGCTTTCACTCCGCCAGAAGTAGTAATGATGATCGGAGTTAACGGTGTTGGTAAAACAACCACCATTGCTAAGATTGCTCATCGCGAGCAGATGCAGGGCCGCAAAGTTCTCATCGTCGCGGGTGATACATTCAGAGCGGCCGCAATCGGCCAGCTTGAAATCTGGGCAAAACGCGTAGGGGCGGGATTCTTTGCTAAGGCAGAAGGTTCCGATCCAGCCGCAGTAGCTTACGAAGGCATAGATTACGCTGTTAAAAACGGCTACGACCTCATGCTCCTTGATACAGCGGGAAGATTGCACACCAAGAACAACTTGATGGAAGAGCTACATAAGATCAAAAGAGTTCTCAGCAAAAAGCACGACGAAGCTCCGCACCGCAGCATTCTGGTTATTGACGCAACTACCGGACAGAATGCTCTATCGCAGACCAAGCTTTTCCATGAAGCAATCGGCGTGGATGAATTAATCCTCACTAAACTGGATGGTACAGCAAAAGGCGGCGTAATGATTGCCGTGACCATGCAGAACAAAATCCCGATCACCTTCATAGGACTCGGGGAAAAGATGGAAGATCTCAGACCATTCAACGGTGAAGATTTTGCTAAGGCTTTGTTAATATCAGAGAAGTAAGATCTTACTCCACGCATTAAGCACACAAAAACCCCCTTGAAGCTCACGCTCCAAGGGGGTTTTATTTATTCATATATAAACGAAGCCAACCTGTTCAGGCTAACCGCCTATTCAAGCTAAACCATACAACCTAAAACTTAATCCCACTCAGGCTCGCACTCAGCTTCAAAACCTTCGAATGAAATTCTCTGGTTGTGCAGATACATTTTACCATCAGCAGTAGCTTCACCGTACACTGCATCCCCTACAATCGGGAATCCTGCATGTGCCAGATGCGCTCTGATCTGGTGGCGTGCGCCTTTTGTGATGCGTACTTTCACGACAACTATGCCATCACTTAGGTCTTTGACTCGGTCTGCATAACTCCAGCGGAGTCTGTCAGCGTCATCATCGAGTACTTTAGTCACAGCTCTTGAATCTGTATCAAGCTCATTTTTCATAACGAACTCTGAGCGAGGACTTCCGATAATTCTAGCAAAATATTCTTTTTCGACTTTGCCTTCTTCCTCAAATCCTTTAAAGCGGCGACTTGCGTCGTGCCCGAAAGCAACAAGAAGTATACCGGAAGTCGAATGATCAAGCCTGTTAATTAAAATAGGCTGTCTTTCGGGGAAAAGTTCTGCAAGACAATCCTGCGCGGAAACTTCCAAACTGCTCGCGATGGATGCGGAATGGATTCCAGCTGGTTTGTAAACTGCGGCAAACTCGCCAGTCTCTTTAATTATTTTAAGGCTTGGCAAAATATCAGCAGTCGTAGGAACGTTCTTTTTTTCAAACAAAACAACTTCAGCACCAACGAACATTTTAAGGCTGGCTTTTGCGCTGCGCCTGTTTACAGAAACCAGACCATTATCAATAATTCTTCTGCGCTCACGAAGACTGGTATCCGGAAGTAGCATAATCAAAAATTTATCGAGGCGTAGACCTTCATCATCACTAGTTACAACCACACGTGAACATTCACTTAAATTTGTAATATCCAAAACTTTTCTCCTAATATTTTATAGCGCTATCTTGCGATAGTTCTTTGACGATTTGAGGGAAAGAGCATACAACTTTGCTACTGATTCCAACTGTAAAATTTAAAATAAAACCAGCACTTTTTTACTTACCATATACCATGAGGACCCGATATGAACATCAAAGGATGTATACTGATACTGATGGCCGCAATTATGTGGGGCCTTATCGGACCTATTTCAAAGTTTCCCATTGAACAAGGAATTCCTCCGCTGGAAAACGCGTTCTGGAGAGCACTCTTCGCATGGATACTATTCGCTGTCCATGCATACCGTATGCGTACATTCAGAATAGAACGCAAGGATATCCCATCTGTCGCCCTGTTCGGGATATTGGGCGTCACCATTTTTTACGGATCATACCAGCTTGCAGTGCATGGCGTCGGCGCGGCTCTGGCCTCGGTTTTGCTGTATACGGCTCCGGCGTGGGTTGCTGTTATGTCATGGATATTCCTAGGAGAAAAGATGGGGCCAATTAAAATTGGTGCTATTTGCATGACTCTCACAGGCGTTGCATGCGTATCACTCGGACCTCAATTTTTCGGCACAGGAGGGGCCGTAAACTTCACATGGTTCGGAATTATGTGCGGATTAACCTCAGGTTTTACATACGCCCTTTATTATATTTTCGGCAAAACAATTTTTACACGTTACTCAACGCCGACAATATTTCTTTATGCTCTTCCAATTGGCGCGCTTGGTTTGCTCCCATTTTTTGAATTTCACCACAAAACGCCAATTTCATGGGGATCGCTAATAGCCCTTGCCACCATCTGCACCTACGGAGCATATACGGTCTACTATGCTGGCCTTAAGTATCTCGAAGCAACATCAGCATCCGTTATCGCCACAGTTGAACCTATTGTTGCCGCCCTGCTGGCATGGTTGTGGTGGAATGAAAGCTTCGATTGGACAGGATACCTCGGAAGCGCACTCATTATTTCAGCTGTACTTATGATAGTTATGGAAAACAAAATACGGTCCTGCTTTAAAAAATTAAAACCTGCAACAGTATAGCTCGCCAACACAAAGGTCTTAAAAATGCTCCAACAGGTTAAAGCCTCCGCCGGGTCAGGCAAAACATATGAATTGACTGCGCGCTTTCTGTCGCTCCTAGCCGGATCACAGGAAGAAGACTCTATCCCTGTATGTAAATCATCTCAGGCGAAAGGATACTGCTGGCCCGAAATAATGGCTGTAACTTTCACCAACAAAGCCGCCGCTGAAATGAAAGAGCGCGTTGTGCGTTCACTTAAGAACCGCGCCCTCGACTTAGAAGGAGACGGACTCGGTAGCGACTGGAGTCCTGCGGAAGCGAAAAAACAACTCACTCCGATTCTGCAACGCTACAGTCGGCTGAACATTAGAACCATCGACAGCCTGTTAAACCTGCTGGTGCGCATCTTCGCCCTTGAGCTTGGCCTGAGTCCGGATTTTCAGCTACTTTTCGACCCTACGACCCTATTTGAACCGAACTTCAATAAATTTCTGACCCATTGCGAAGGAAACGACGAGTTCCGCAAAAAGCTCATGGATGACGCGGTAGAGAGCCTCGTTCTCAAAGAGAATAAAAAAGGATTCTGGCTTGCAGAGCAAATGCGTTTCAGACTGATTCAGATCCTTAGTCATGTGATGGAATTTCCAGGCGAAAGATTAACGGATCAAGAAGAAATAGCAGGGATGCTTCAATCTGATTACGATAAATATATGAAGGCCGTGACGGCCATGTCTTCTTTAATAGATACAGATAGCCTTGCCGCTTCTGCGCATCTTAAAAAATATCTAGCCCATGCGGCCGCTCTCGATTTTATGGGCGAGCCAAAAGACTCAGCCATGGTTCAGAAAGATAGCTTTGAAGATTGTGTTCTTAAAAAATCCAAAGGCGACATCAATTCTCTGCACGAAAAGATTTATGCCGACCTAAAACAAGCCCACGAAGTTTACCGCGATCAGGCTATAATTTTACGCGGTGCTTACGCTCTTGCTCCATTTGTAAAGATCGTAGAAGAAATCCGTGATGATATCATTGAATATCAATCACTGAACGGCATGCTACTTAGCTCAAATCTGCCGCGAGTCGCTTCATATGTTTTACAAAACGGCGAAGCCCTTCCAGATGCATTCTGCCGTATGGGATCTCGCCTCCATCACCTGCTTATTGATGAATTTCAGGATACAAGCCTTGCCCAGTGGCAAGCAATGGTTCCGCTAGCCGTGGAATGTTTGTCCAAGCGCGGAAGTCTTTTCTATGTGGGTGACGTTAAGCAGGCCATTTATAGCTGGCGCGGCGGTAGGTCAGAGCTATTCGATGAAATTGCAGGAGATCCAGAACTCACATCTATTTCAGAATTCACCCCCGGTCATCTCGAATACAACTGGCGCAGTCTTGAAAATGTAGTCAAGTTCAACAACTCATTCTTTGATGCACTGGCTGATTTCGATGTGGCGACTGATCTTGCTGAAATTCTTTACCCGAACGGTCCCGAAGAACAGCAGGGAATACTAGCAGAAAAAATTGCATCCACCTTTGAAAACGCAACGCAAAGCTTGCCACTGAATAAGCCGCGCGAAGGTGGATATGTAAAACTGCAAAAACTTTTTGCGGAAACCTCATCAGAAATTGAAATTGAAACGAAACGTAATTTCGACATTTTAATGAACGACTTGCGCGAGCGCAGAGAATTCGAAGATATTTGCGTGCTCGTTAGGTCAAACGACCACGCCCAGCTCCTATGTGACTGGCTGGTAGAAAAATCTATACCTGTCATCACAGAGAACAGCCTGCAACTCGACCGCCATCCTGTCGTCAGACAAATAGTCTCGCTTTTGAAATTTTTGGATTATCCGCAGGATGACCTTGCGTTCTTAGAATTCGTATATGGCAAGGAAGTATTCCAGACGGTATCCGGCATTTCCAACAATGAAATAACCGAATGGCTGGCAAACAGAGAAAAAGGCCCGCTCTACCGCCGTTTCGCTGAAAAATTCCCAACCTTTTGGAACAATCACATTTCGCCATTCCTGCGCAAGTCCGGGTTAATGACTCCTTACGACCTCGCAAGTGAAATGGTCTCCCGCTTCAAAATCATCGAATCATGCCCGGGTGATGAACTTTATATCCGCAGATTTCTAGAAGTCGTACATCTGGCAGAAGAAAATCGCGGCACATCGCTAGCAGCTTTCCTAGATTTCTGGGAATTATCATCCGCCGACGAAAAAGTACCCCTCCCGCAATCGGTCAATGCAGTGCGCATCATGACCATTCACAAATCCAAGGGACTCGAATTTCCAGTAATTATCGTACCGTTCCATAACTGGTCAGTTTCCGGTTCGGACACAACGTTCACCGACATAGAAGTTGACGGCAAAACTTTGCTGACTCCAATGTCCAGCTCTCTAGGTGATCAGTATTATGAAAACCGGACACGCATGTTCACAGAACAGCTCAACCTCTTATATGTAGCGTGGACTAGAGCTGGCGATGAGCTATACGGTTTCATGCCCTCAGAAAAAGTTAAGAGCGTAACGCCCGCACTTTCTGCTATTGAAACTATTTTAAACGGCAAATTCTCAGACCTAGGTTTGTTGGAATATGGCAAACCTCCTGTAGAATTTGAAAGTTCAAATGAGATTCAAAGTGAATCTCATCAAGATTCAAATTTAACTTCAAGTGCAAACTCTGCGCCCGAACCAGCCAAGTCTGGTGTTTCTGTTAAGTCTACTGAATCTGTTAAAACTTGCGACAACAAAGAATCGACCGACGAATTCCAACCGCAAGAGCTCATGGCGTGGCTACCTAGACTTCGCGTCTACCGTCATAACTTAGAAGACTACTCATATAACGCCCTTATGCGCGGCGAACTTGCACATAAGGCTATGGAAAATTTAATCCTCACAGGTGACGACGCTGCGGATTGTTTGCGCAGTGCGGAAGCCGCATTTGCCCAGTTCCCAGCCATAGCAGATGAGCATGAAACAATCATTCCAGAAGTAACCGCAATGGCTCTATGGGCCTTGTCGGATACAGAAGTCCGCACCGCCATAGTGAGCGGCAGGCCTGAAGTAGCCATCATGGATAAAAAAGGTGATACCCACCGCGCTGACTTACTCCTGCTCGAAGATAATCACGCACTGGTTGTGGAGTACAAAACTGGGAACCCGTCAGCTGACAACGAAAAACAGGTTAAACGTTACATGAGGCTGCTCAAAGAAATGTACGGAAATCAAAAGGAATTACGAGGGCTACTCGTTTACCTTGATGAGCAGTTCACACAGGAGGTGTTCATATGACCACCCGCCAGCCCATTTCTATTATTTCATGGAAACGCGATTTCATCGAAAATTTCAGCTCTATCTTAATAGATGAATCTGACGGTGACCTGAGCAATACCATTGTGATTGTTCCACATCACCGCCCTGCCAGATATTTAAAGAAAGCCCTTGCGGCATCGGATGAGCTGGAGAAACCCTGCATACTTCCTGAAATTTATTCTTTTTCAGACTTTGTAGGCTCACTGATGCCTAAACTCACAGGCAACTTTCCGCGCAGAATCGGTAAGCTTGATCAAGTCGGACTGCTCTTTAATATTATTGAAGGACTCCGCGCTGAATCTAAAGGGCTGTTATCCAAACTCCCTTGCGATTTGCAAAAGTTTTTCCCATGGGGAACCCGCCTAGCGTCTCTTCTAGAAGAAATGCTCAGGCAGGATATCACGCCGCGAAATATATCGATGCTCCAAGGCGAAGTTCTCGAATGGGCAGCAGCACTGCTTGAAGAAATCGAGATTATTTTCGTTAAATATGTCGAAGCTCTCGAAAGACGCGGCTGGTCAACAACAGGTTTAGAAAGCCGCAACCTGTCTACCAACCTTGAGAAGCTCGATACTATCTTAGATGGCAAAAAATTATACTTGGCCGGATTTTACGGACTAGCCGGCGTTGAAGATAAATTTTTCCACCACCTATGGGATAATCTGGACCTGCGAGTGATATGGCATAGTGATCCAGCATTAGCACTACGAGAACAAGGACATTTCGCTGTAAAGGAACATCACAACTGGTTGCGCAACTGGAAAGCAGAAGCAATATCGGACGATAGCGCGGAAAACAGTTCCACCCTGCCGAAACTTAAATTCTTTGAAGGATTCGACCGTCATTCGCAGCTATGCGCCATGCGAGAAGAACTCCTAAGCTCGGTTGAAGATAACTATGATGATTGCGCCGTAGTTCTACCGGACACATCCTTGCTGCTTCCGGTCATGCATCATCTACCTGAGCGCGATATTAATATCAGTATGGGCTATCCACTTGGACGCTCAGCCCTGAATGGACTTGTTGAGGCAATTCTAAAACTTCAGGAAACCAAGAGCGGCGATGCTTATCACTGGAAAGACATTCTCGCGCTAATCAGACATCCGTACCTTAAAATGCTTGAGATTGACGACGAGCAACCTTTACGCACAATTTTTCATCAGTGGGAAACAGTCCTTCGATGCGGATCCCCATATGTGAATCATACCGATTTTATCCCTGTGTACAACGACGAGAACGGCAACCTTGTTGATAATCCAGACAGCACAGAAGAATTACGTGCAGAAGTCATAGGTCTCTGCATAGATGGTTTCGCAAATATCAATACCCTTGCCGAGCTTGCAGACAGCTTGCAAAGCATGGCTGAAATGCTCAGGTTGCGTGGCGGTACATTATGGCAAAGATATTTGCTCGATTCTGAATGTTTATTCCGTCTGATGAATGAGGTCATCCCCGAACTGCGTGAAAGCTCTATTAGTAATGATGAGTTCGGGCAGCCGTTATCTTTTTCCATATTCAGACAATTACTAGCATCCCAACGGGTATCCTTTGAGCCGGACCCCATTTCAAGTATGCAGGTTCTGGGTATGCTTGAAAGCAGACTACTAAATTTCAAACGTACATATATACTAGATACGGTAGATGATAAAATTCCTGGAACTGATCCATATGACCCACTTCTGCCAGATCAGCTCAGACATTTACTGGATCTACCGGATTCGCACGAAAGAGAAAGCGTTGCCACATACAACTTTTACAGGCTGATTATGGGTAGCGAAGAGTCATGCATATTCTATCAAAGTGGGGATCAGCCCGGATTGTTAGATTCAAAAAGCGTGCGTAGCAGATTCGTCGAACAGCTTCTCTGGGAATTGGAGCAAAAAGAAAAGCGGATAATTACTCCAAGTGAAAATTTCCCACTCAAAGCCATCAACTTTCCAGTTGGGGCCATATCAAACTCTCCGGTATCCATAGCAAAAGAACCTGTTGCGGATAAACTCGGAAATATTCTGAAAACTAAAGGATTATCTCCATCTGCGCTGGACTGCTACGTAACATGTCCCAAGCTGTTTTTCTTCCGCTATCTGTCTAACGTTAGGGAAACTGAAACAGTCAATTTAGATGGAGATCGCGCAGGTTTCGGTGAATTAATACATACGGTGCTAAAAGACTTTCTCGAGCCTTATTTGGGAAAAGTGATCTGCGGAGAAGATTTAAGCGGCGCAAACTTAAACGACCTATTCATGGAAAGACTCGAACGAGATTCCCTGTATGCAAACTTGCCATATGACATCAAAAAGTCCCTTGAACATGCAGGTAAAAACAGACTGTCCTTGTTCCTAAAAAACATTGGAACGACAACAGTTATATCTCTTGAGGACGAAGCATGTGCACTCCTTGATGTTGGTGATTATCCAGTTAAAATCTATGGAAGAATTGACAGGGTTGATAATAGAGACAATTCCCGCTATATTATTGACTATAAAACCGGACAGTTACACATGCCTCGCAAATCATTTTGGGCCGATTCAGAAATCTGGGACCAAGTACTTAAAGATCCGCAAAGCTTGTATAATGACGCGTCTGATTTTTTACAAAAAGTAAAATCAGGCGCCGACAGCCTTCAATTACCACTATACCTACTGATGGACCATCACTCATCGCGAGAAATGCCTCATCAAGCCGCCCTTGTAGAGTTAGTCAAAGACGGCAAAGAAAAATTTCTTTTTGATTCCAAAACGGATGAGGAAGATAGGATTGAAATTATCGGCACAAAAATTCCGGCCCTTTCGGCATGCATCATTAATAATTTGATCGCCGAGCCTGAGTTTAAAGCCATTCGCTCCGCACAATGCAACTGGTGCTCGTACCGTGAAGCATGCGGAGCGTAGCAAGCCCTAAGAATAGTAAGAAAGGGTTCATATAAAGAACCATTCTAAATTTAAAAAAAATTGAACTGTAAAGGATTTACTTAATGAAAACTGCTGACATACTGATATGCGGAGCTGGAATCGTAGGCTTAACCGTTGCGCGCGAGTTACTTGCGAAAGGCCACAAGAACATAATCATCATTGATAAAGAAAATGAAGTAGCGCTCCACGCTTCAGGACGAAACAGCGGAGTCCTGCACGCAGGGATTTACTACGCTCCCGGCAGTCTACGTGCTGTATCCTGCCTTTCCGGAAACTTCATGATGAAAAAATATTGCAAAGAGAAAGGACTACCTCTGCTCGAAACAGGAAAAGTCATCGTTGCAAGAAATGAATCTGAAGTACCGACCCTGCATGAACTTTACGACCGTGCAACTGCAAACGGTGCAAAGGTTGAGCTAATTGGCGAAGAACGCCTCTCCAAAATCGAACCTAACGCAAAAACGTGTAAACAGGCCTTATTCTCCCATTACACAGCAGTGGTTGATCCACGCAGTGTTATGAAGTCACTATATACGGATCTCGTGCAAAGCGGCAAAGTAACCTTTATGCTCGGCACTAAATTTATCGATGCTAAAAAGAACAACCAGATTATCACTGACAAAGGTAAATTAAGCTGCGGAATGTTTATAAACGCAGCTGGTGCCTACAGCGACCAAGTAGCCAGACCTTTCGGATTCGGTGAAGGATACCAGCTCATTCCGTTTAAAGGCATTTACAAAAAGCTTAAAAAAGAAAAAGCGGATATTATTAAGGGTAGCATTTACCCTGTCCCGAACATAAAAAATCCATTCCTAGGAATCCACTTCACACGCGGAGCTACAGGTGATGTTTACTTAGGACCAACAGCTATCCCTGCCTTCGGTAGAGAGAACTATGGCCTCCTCTCAGGACTGGACAAAGAAGCATTTAGTATTATGATAAGGGATGCAGTTCTCTTTATGAGAAATTCAAAATTTCGTTCAATTGCATTTGAAGAACCCCGCAAATACCTTTTCAAATGCTTTTTCAATGATGCTAAAGAGTTGGTTAAAGAGCTTAATCCCGAAGATATCGAGAGCACACCAAAAGTCGGTATCCGTCCACAGCTTGTGGACGTTAAACGCAATGAGCTTGTTATGGACTTCCTTGTCGAAAGCGACGAAAAAAGTGTTCACGTACTAAATGCAATCTCTCCCGCATTTACAAGCTCGATGTACTTTGCAGAAATGATAGTGAACAAATACATACGCTAGTAAATATAATTAATATAAGCACCTTAAGTGCCTAATCGAGTGTTCCAACCGGCTTTTAACTACAAAAAAACACTTGACTTAAAGGGCTATAAAGGAAAAAACTTTGCTCGAACTATAAACTATTCATGCTCCCTTTATTCAGCCTTACAAAGCTTCAAAAGAGCTAGTTTGCCGAAATAGCGAGTAACATTAAAAAAAATGAATTGAGTAGTTTATTAAAATATATAGACAGGAGAACTTACAAATGAAGCTTCCCCAATTAAAAATAGGTGACCTAGTTGCCAAAGTTCCAGTTGTTCAAGGTGGAATGGGCGTAGGAATATCCCTTTCCGGTCTAGCTTCCGCAGTCGCAGAAGAAGGCGGAATAGGCGTTATTGCTGCAGCCATGATCGGCCTTACCAGTACAAAGCCGAACCGAGCTACGCCTGAAGCACAGTCCGAAGCTCTTGCTGAAGAAATCAGAAAAGCTAAAGCCAAAACATCCGGCATTGTCGGTGTTAACATCATGGTTGCTTTAACTGACTTCGCAGAGCAGGTAACAGCTTCGATAAAAGAAGGCGTGGACATTATTTTTTCCGGCGCAGGTCTTCCTTTAGACCTCCCGAAATATCTAGCTGATGGCGCCAAGACCAAACTGGTTCCTATCGTATCATCAGGCAGAGCAGCTTCTATTATCTGCAAGAAATGGATATCAAGATTTGATTACGTTCCTGACGCATTTGTCGTCGAAGGCCCTAAAGCCGGCGGACATTTGGGTTTTCAGCGTGAGCAGCTTGATGATCCAGCATTTGCACTAGAATCAATCCTGCCTGATGTGCTTGAAGCAGTTAAGAAATTTGAAGAAAAGACAGGTAAAAAGATCCCTGTTATCGCCGCAGGCGGTATATACACGGGTGAAGATATCTGCAAATTCATTAAGATGGGCGCTTCCGGAGTTCAGCTCGGAACCAGATTTGTCGCAACTCACGAATGTGATGCTGATGACAAATTCAAGCAGTCTTACGTAGATTCCACAGAAGATGATATGACGGTTATCCAGAGTCCTGTAGGACTTCCCGGCAGAGCAATTAAAAATGCATACCTGACGGAAGTATACTCAGGAAATAAAACTCCGTTTAAATGCGCATTCAAATGCCTCAAAACTTGTGACGTCGAGACCACTCCTTACTGTATTGCCACCGCACTTATAAGTGCGCAACGCGGTAAGCTGAAGCATGGCTTCGCATTCGCAGGGGCAAACGCCTATAGAACTAAGAAAATAGTTTCCGTTAAAGAACTAATGGCTGAACTTACATCTGAGTTTGAAGTAGCTTGCGCTTAAATAGAGTCCCAATATATAAGCAAAAAAAAGGCGTCCCATCAGGGACGCCTTTTTTTTGCTCTTAATCGAGTTTACCAGAGAACAAAACAAATCTTAGCGAGTAATCAATTCTACAGATTAAAAAGAAACAATCCTCTTAAACCCGTTCAATTTAGAAACATTATTTGCCTTTCGCCTTCTTAGGTTCTTTAACATCCTCAACTTTCGTGGCCTCTTCTACAGGATCAGCTTTAATTGGAGCCTTTTTAACTGCGGCTTTTTTAGCTGCAGGCCTACTGCGTTTGGAAACAATCGACTCGAGTTTTTTTGCCGCACCTTGTGCATCTGACCCTGCCCCAAGAAAATGCATCTCGCCTGCTGGTGAAATCCAGTGCCACCCTTCGGGCTTTTTAAGAATTCTAGCCCCTTTTGAATCAAGGAAATCTTTAAAAGATGATTTCTCAAGCGATTGATCAATTTGCTCAGTCAGTTTTTTATTCTCTGACATCACCTGTGTGTGACGAAATATCTCAAAGGCACTATGTACTAGATCGAAAGCAGGATCTTCAACAACGCATTTTTTGGATGAAAGTTCTTTTTCTAGCTTAGCTAAATCTTTTTTCAAACTGCGTATTTCAAAAAGGGCCTCGTTCCTTGCCGTTTCACTTTTAGATTCAATTGCGTTTACCACAACGGCTGCTGTCTGTTTTTTCATAGAACTACCTCCTAGTTTGATAAGTTAGACATCCCTAATCAGTAATATTAAAATTTTAGAAATTTATCTTCATCATTATTTGACAATTTTCCATCATCTGTATCTTTTTTAACAGCACCGACATCAGACAAAGGATGAGCTTTATCGTAGACATTCATTATGTGCTGAAAGTTTAAATGAGTGTATCTTTGAGTGGTAGAAAGATTTTCATGCCCGAGTAACTCTTGCACTGACCGCATATCAGCACCTGACTGAAGCATATGCGAAGCAAAACTGTGCCTAAGCATATGCGGATGCACTCCGTTATGTATCCCAGCCTCTTCACCCATACGAGCAAGAATTCGGTTTACCTGCCGGCGATTAATGCGCCCGCCCCGGTTACCGACAAAAAGAGCGTTCTCATCAAGGGCCGGCCCGAGTTCCCCCCTTACGGCAATATATGCATCAAGCACTTCACGGGCGGAATCACTTAAGGGAGAAATCCTCTCCTTATTCCCTTTACCAACAACACGGACAATGCCCGAAGAAGTATCCACATCGTAGAGACTTAAAGAGATAGCCTCACTAACGCGTAAACCAGATCCGTACATAATTTCAGCCAGGGCCTGATCTCTTTTATCTTCCGGCTCCACGCCACATTTAGAGTCAAGCAAACTAACAGCCTGATCAACATTTAATGATCGCGGTTGCCGAACTTCCTGCTTAGGATTCCGTATACCTACCATCGGATCGCTTGAAATAACCCGATGTCTAGTCAGGTACTTAAAAAAAGATCGTAGGGAGGATAATTTCCGCGAAAGTGTACTTTTAGCTAATCGGCGTGCATGCAATTTTGCCAGGAAACCACGAACATGATCGGTAGTAATTTCACATGTACTTGCCAAAGAAGAAGAACGGGTATTTAAAAAATCTTCAAACTGAGCTAAATCCTTTTCATAAGAGCACAATGTAGCCTTAGAACAACCTTTCTCAGCATCCATATGAATGAGAAACGTTTGAACTGGTTCTGGTAAGTCCTTATGGGGTCCGACGGTCGAGGACATAATTACTCTTTGGATTTTCCTTAGCTTTTTTCTTAAGACCCATAGCAATTGCAGAAACTTCACCAAAATGCTTTATTTTGCCACCGATGTTGAAAACAACCGCAATAGAAATAGCCATAAGCGGAAAAGTTTGCGTCACGCCCTGCCTATCGACAGAAACAATGGACTTTCTTTTGCGATCTTCAATATCGTAAAAATTGGGTACTATGCCATCAAATGAAAAAATAATTCCTTTACAGGCCTCTTCAACGATATCTGGAGAAGTTATTACGACATAATCATCCCCGCCGACATGACCAACAAAAGACTGCTCTCCGGCAAAACTCTTAACTGTATTAACGATAATGCGCGCTGTCATATTCAAAACTTCATCACCGCGCGAAAAACCGTATTTATCGTTGAAGGACTTGAAATAGTCCAAATCGCAGTAGGCTAAGGCAAAGTCTTGCTTGCGATCAATAAGCGATTGAATGCGCTGAATAATAGAAGTATTTCCAGGAAGCTTGGATAGCGGATTTGCATCAAGGGCACGCAGAGCGCGACACAAGGTCAAATTGATTCTGTCTCGAACAACAGGCATAAAAAACGGACGAATGAGGAAGTCGTCAACTTCGATTTCGTTCCAATCCCACGGCTTAGCCAGGTCGCTTTCATCAAAGCAGATTACAACGGGAAGCTGGCGGTAGACATTTTCACTTTTAACAAGTCGGGCCATCTCTGCAGCAGTAATATCCGTCACTCTGTTATCAACTATAAGCAAATCAGGAGGGTTATTGAAAATCTCTTCAATGGCCCCTTTCGCCTTAGTATAAAACTCAAAACGAATGACATCTTCAGGCCATATACTCATTAAAAGTTCTTTAAGACTATCGTCCGGAGAAACCAGAATAGCTCGTTGTTTTGTCAGCCCCAACAGGCCGTGATCATTATTCTTGTCCATGAACTATGAGTTAGCATCACTGATGAGCTTCGTCAAAGAACAAACAGCAAAATAGTGGACAAAACAACACTTATTCTGAAAGCACCTTACAACAGATAAAGACGACTAAACAAACGCTATATAAAACATACCGAATAAGAAAATGCTAACTAAGTTTTTACTAGAAAGTGAGTCCTGATATTTCCACAAACTGATCAGACAACTCATCCATAACAGGCTCGAGGTCTTTCATCTTTAGTTTTAGAATTTTCATGGCAGCCGGCTTGAAATATGAAATCTGATCATCGCCACCATTACCATATTCAAATAGACGAACTATAAAATCGCCAACATGAACAACAGCCGCGGTCTGCTGATAAAATTGAGCTCTGTCCGGATGATGGTGAAATGTCATTGCTTCTCTGACATTAGGAGGTAAGTTCCAGTGGCGTGCAAGCCACGCATTAATGCGGTCATGACCAAAACCCAGTACTACTTTTTCCGCATCATAGTAACAAAGATCCTTATCTTTAACAGTCATAATGACAGCTTCATTAAGCTCAGGCAACTGAACTGCTGTCACAACCTTTCCAAGATCATGCAGAAGCCCTGCAACAGTAAATTCTTCAGGATCTTCAAACCCAGCAGCCTTCGCAATTGCACCACTAGCCAGCGCGCAACCAAGACTGTGCTCCCAAAGTCCTGACATAGCTTTCTGAATCATATCAAAGACGGAGGTGGAAATAATAATTCCCTTAATGACATTAAGACCCAGCAAAACCAGAGCATGCTGAATAGTAGTAATGCGTCCAGGAAAACCGTAGATAGGGGAGTTTACCATTTTCAAAACTTTGGCCGACAGAACCTGATCCTTCGAAATAACTTTAGCAACCTGCTCGGTAGAAGAATTGGGGTCATCAACAAGCTTAGTTACTTCGTCAAGTACAGATGGCAAAGTAGGCAGATCTGAAATAGAAAGAATTTGACCTTTTACGCTGGTTTTTAGATCCTGATCAGACATCTTTAAGATTCCTCGCTACTTTCTTCAGCTTCAAGAGCGGCAGCTGCGGCCTCTTCCTCGGCTAATTTTTCGGCATCCTCGGCAGCTTTCTGAGCAGCAGCTTTGAGGTTGAAATATTCCCTGAAAAATCCCTTTACGCGGAACATCCACTTATCTTCATTATACTTGCGAAAAAGATGATCAAGACGTTCAGATTTTTTTCCCCATGAAGAATCTCCACCGGAGCCGAGGTCAAGAGGGTTACCCTGTACAACAATGCGCTCAACATCCATACCCTCAAGGCGAGAAATGAGACTCTCAGTAAGTTCAAGCCCCTCAGCAAGAACGACCATACCGTTTTCACGAGTAACGGGCTTTGCCAGCTTCATCCCCGGTTCTGCAAGCTTAACTGGAATTTTTTGCATCTGTCGAACATCTCCTGATCAAATTAAATCATATGTGATTATCGGACTCTCTTCTTTGGCAAGCCATTAAGGACTGTACCTCAGTTCCGCTTAAGATCATAGTACATGCCGGGAAAGTGCACAACGATTCCCTTCATTTCCATCCCGAGAAGAACAGCCCCGGTAATAGCCACTTCAACTCCTGATTTCCGTGCAATTTCGTCAAGATGAAGCTTACCTTCAGCTTCAAGAACTCGCGCAATATCAACTTCGGAAGGGTCAAGTTTATCTACATCCAGAACAAAAGTAGCACTTTCAGACTGGGCAACAGTATTATTTTCTGCTCTTGTATTCTTTATACTGCGTAAATTCTTTCGCGGCAAAATCCGTTCAGGTGGAATTTCAACCTTACTTTCAAGATCAACAGCCAGTGAATGACCAATATTCAATAAAACATCATCTACACTTTCGACAAGAGCGGCGCCCTCTTTAATTAACTTAAGACAACCCGCAAAATTACTGCTTCCTAGAGGACCCGGAAGAGCCATAACTTCGCGCCCCTGCTCAGCAGCGAGTCTGGCAGTTATCAAACTTCCGCTTTTGACATTTGCTTCGACCACCAGCACGCCGGAACTAAGCCCACTGATTATGCGGTTACGAAATGGAAAATTGTTAGAATAAGGTCTAGTACCGGGCGACAATTCCGAAACTATCAACCCGCTCTCTATTAAATTGTCTCTAAGGTCACGGCTGTTTGAAGGATAATCGTCCACATCAAGCCCAGTACCGAGAACCGCAATCGATGAACCTATCTCTTTCAACGCCTCTTTATGGGCGCAAGCGTCAATCCCTCTGGCAAAACCGGAAATAACTGTGATCCCTTTAGCGGATAGCTCGCGGGAAAACCTTCTAGCATATTCCAGTCCCAGATTACTGCTCTTACGGGATCCGACAACAGCAACTCCAGCATTTCGAAGTAGAGACGGATCTCCATAATAATATAGATAAGTGGGAGGGTCAGATATTTCTTTCAGAGATGCAGGAAAATTGGGATGCGTCCAAGGCAGAACTCCAAAACGGAGCCTCATAACCTCTTTGAATTCCTTTTCGGCAGATCGGCGCCAGATCTCATCTTTAGCTGACTTTGCTACCTTTTCATGACAAAATCTCAATTCCGCCCAATTGGAAGAATCTTTTAAGGCATCATAGGCACTTAAATAATGATTTAGTATGCGTGCCCATGATTTCGGGCCTAGACCGGGCGTGAACCTCAAAGCGAGACAAGCAAAGTACTCTTCTTTGAGATTAAACTGCGAGCCTAAATTGTCCAATTAACCCTCAAGCTCGCGGAGCCTAGATGTGGCAATCTTAGCAGAGGAAGACTTTGGATACTCATCAAGCAAGGTTTGAAGATAGAAAATAGCGTTTTCTTTGTCACCAAGCTTGTCATAAGCAAGACCTATTTTAAGCATTGAATCCGGCACCTTGTTTGCTTTAGGAAAGCGCCTACTCACTTCTTTAAATTTCAAAATAGACTGGGCAAAATTTTTCTCTGAATAGTAAGTTTCACCTATCCAGTACAAAGCATTAGGAGCGAGCTTGTTCGCAGGGCTCTTCTTCAAAAAATTAAGTAATAACTTACGCCCCTTAAGAGGCGCATCGTTCATAACAAAATTGACACCCTCTTTATATAAATTCTCAACGTTTCCGGAAGACTTTGGAGCTGCAACCGGCACAACGACTGCAACCTCTTCAACCTTCTCACCCGGAACATTCATCCAGGGCTTTTCTTCATCGCTGGAACTGACAACTTCCTCAACAACAGGCACCGGAACTGGTACGGCAACAACGGGGAGTTCCGCTTGCGTAGCAATAATTTTCTGCTGCGCCACTTTTAATTCAGTAATTGAATTATCAAGCTTGGTCAGCCGTTCTTGAATCAGATCAACATCAGACCTTGTCTGCTGATAGTTACTATCGATTAGATCCTTTTGAGTATGCATGCCTTCTTTAAAATTCAAAAAATTTTCTTCTAGACTTTTTAACCGCCACTCTTCACTTCCCCCAAATGCAGGCTCCTCAGGCTGTTTGCCAGAAAAACATCCACTGACGGATAGTATAAGTATAAGCACTGGAAGAATATAGAAATATCTCATCAAGGGTGTCTCCAGATGGATTATGAAAGCATGCAAAAACAAATAACAAGAGGCCTGTACGTAAAAAAGGTAAGACCTTATTCAAATTTAAACTGATTTAAAATAGGCGACTTAAGGCAATTTGGCAAGTAGATCGCTAAAATTACTGAAAGACCGCCCTCTTACCCTTGATTCAAAGCTATTTTTAAGGCAAAAGTTCATACTGAATATAGTAAATTAGTCTTATCGGCTAATCATTTGAGCTAACAGTTTATATAATAAAACGAAACAGCGCACTTCTTATCTAAAAAATTGCCCGCAAGTTGCCATATTAATATGTACCCTCTTGCTTTTTTCTAATTAGCATTTATCTGTTAGACGACATCATTATTTTTTGAAGGATACAGTAAATATGAACACCCTCATGGAACCGTTAAGACTCACGACACAAATGCTTCCGAAGGCCATTGGAGATTTTATTGCTCTTTCAGCTATCGGTGCACCTATTCTGGCCGTCATTTTAGAAATCATTGCCAAAGCCCGCAAAAAAATCTTCTACGACAAACTTGCTCAACAGATCTGTTCACTATCATTAATTCTGTATTTTCTATTTCTAGTCTTAGCCGGGGGAGCCGGAGCTTATTTCACTCAAAAATTTGATTGGCTCTTAGAATGGATGATTAATCCAGCGTCTCCCTTCATGATGGTCTACATCACAATAGCTTTTACACTTTTAACACTTCTCCCATATAAACTTTCATGGAAGCCCATGAAAAAGAAAAAGCCACTTCATATATTGCTTGGAGTATTGGCTTCTCTCGGGGGACTTACGACCATACATGTTGTTACGGTTACTATGAATATTTTCTTCAGACAGCAAGCTGCAGCCCCAATTCCACTTGTTCCTGAGTCCCCATTCATATCGCACTTCGCGAATATTCCCGGAATTGCTGAGCTATCATTAGCTGGGCTATACTTAGTCATGTCTTTGTCCTTCGCTGCAACAATAGGCGGGCTTTACCTTGTTTTACGCAGGAATAAAGATGACTTCGGACGGGATTACTATAAGTTTTCTCTTCCCGTTGTAGCTAAATGGGCTTTGTTTCCGACAATACTCCAGTTAGCTTTGGTTACTGGAATCATATATTACTTATGCGGCCTTGAAGCAGGACTTATTGTTTCAAACAATACGACCCTCATAAGCTTTGGAACATCTGCAGCTTTAAGTTTTCTATGTTGCGCCATATGGATTGTAACATGGAAAAGCGCAACTCCAATGAGACACAAAATAGGTTTGGCTATTGCGCCACTCCTCATCATTCTCTCCCACGCCACAGTCATGGCTGGAGCTATGAACCTATACATAACCATGTAACCCAATTTATCATTATAAAATTTAAAGCTCCGCTGAAATCTTCAGCGGAGCTTTTTTTATGCATAAAAAAACACCCGGTGAAAGTAATTTCACCGGGTGTTTCTAATTAATCTTATTTAAGTCTTATGGCTGCATAGATCCTTTAACAGTAGCCATGCTGTAGACCTCATGAGGATCAAGGATAAGCACTACACTACCGTCTCCCATGATGGTTGCACCAGACACGCCCTTCAAGTCAAACCTATTAAGGAACTGTCCGAGAGGCTTAATTACGATCTCCTGACGTTCTAGAAGCTTATCTACCACAAGTCCCAATCTGCGGACATTGTCATGAATAATAACAACAGGCAGCACATCCCGGTCAGGATCACTTACAGGCTGGTCAAGCAATTCGGCAAGCTCGGCAATACCAAGAACTTCTCCGCGTAAAGTTACAACCTTACGGTTATTAACTTCTGTCAGTCTTTCAGCTTCAATCTTCGTAGTCTCGGAAACAGCATCAAGCGGAATAGCGTAGTTAGCGCCATTAACTTGAACCATCAGAGCATCAATAATAGCAAGAGTCAGAGGCAGAGTAAGGGTAAACTTAGACCCCTTCCCAACTTCCGAGGTAATGTGCACGCTACCTTTAAGGTCCTTGATGTTGTTACGAACAACATCCATTCCGACACCTCGGCCGGAAATATCAGTAACCTTTTCAGCAGACGAGAATCCCGGTGCAAAGATGAGCTCAATAGCTTCGCGATCATCTAGGTTTCTTGCTTCATCTGCAGAAATAACGCCTTTCTTCACAGCTATATTGCGCATCTTTTCAGGATCAATACCGCGTCCATCATCCTCGACTTCAATCGCAACAGAGTTACCCTTATGATAGGCACGTAACCAAACATGCCCCTCAGGAGTTTTACCGTTTGCGATCCTTTCTTCTTCCGGCTCAAGTCCGTGGTCAACTGAATTTCGAATTAAATGAACTAGCGGATCGCCGATTTCTTCGACAACACTCTTATCAAGTTCAGTATCTTCGCCTTCAGTAATCAACTCAACTCGCTTATTACTTTTGCGACTGAGATCACGAACCAACCTTGGAAATCTTGAGAAAACAGTCTGAACTGCCACCATTCTGACTTTCATGATCGTATCTTGAAGATCATCAGAAATTCTGGACAGAGCATATGTTGTTTCTGTCAGCTGCTGTGCGACTACAGGTACTTCTAAGTGTCCTTCCTCCAGTCCACGAGCAAGCATAGTATATCTACCGCGACTGATAATCAGCTCGCCGATCAAATTCATCAAGTGATCAAGTTTTTGATGATCAACTCTGATGGTTGTCATAGCCTTTGGCTTCGTAGTCTTAGGAGCTGACGAGCCTCCCGCAGGTTTAGGAGCGGGCTTTGGCGCAGGCTTTGCTACGGGCTTAGGCGCCGGTTTCTCTTCGGCTTTAGGCTTAGGCTCTGCTTTAGGTTTCGCTTCGGCCTTTGGCTTAGGATCCGGCGCTGCTTCAGCCTTTGGCTTAGGAGCAGGTTTAGGTTCAACCCTTAGTGCAGGTTTAATATTTTCTTTGACCTTAGGGGCCACCTTTACTTCTGCTTCCGGCTTAGCATCAGCTCCATCTCCGCCATTAAGCTCGGCGACAGCAGCAACAATCATTTCTGTAATGATGCCACATTCCTGACGTAAAAGATCTAACATCAAGCCAAAATCCATATCCGTCGAGCGGGCCTGATCTACAAGACCAGCAGTACGCTCACCATATTCTTTGAGATCGTCAAACCCCATATATCCGGCGGAATTCTGAATTGAAACAAGGCTTCTGAATAAACCGTCTATGTAATCTTTCTGGGATGAATCTTCACCAAGAGTAGTAAGAGCCAAACTAATATTATCAAGCTGCTGGTGAACTGTCTGTTCAAAAATGGCTATATCCTCAGGGTCAAGCCCATCTTCGGCAGCACCATTTTCAACTTCTTCTTCAACTTCAGCTTTTGCTTGCTCAGGTTCCGCTTCGGCTTCAGCTTCAGCTTCAGCGGGACTACCCTGGACAGGAATGACCTCTCCTCTTTCAACAGCATCCTGAAGTGGAACTACAAGCTGTGCAATATCAAGAGGCTGAACTTCTCCGGTAGACGGAGTCACATGCGCAATAAGAGATTCGATGCCATCCACGACAGCAAGAAGCAAATCAATCATGATGTGAGTAGCTTTGGCTTCGCCCTTGCGAACCTTATTCAGCAGAGTTTCTGCTTCATGGGTAAGCGAATTGAGCTCGCGAAATCCAATAATGCCACTATTACCTTTCAGGTTGTGGAAAAATCTAAAAATATCATTAATAAGCTCTTCATCACCTTCTGGATCTTGCTCGAGTTCGAGCAAACCTCTTGTCAGGTTCTCTATTATTTCATGAGCTTCCTCAAGAAAATCAGCGAGATGGCCTTCTCCTACAGTGGTGAGCTTATATGGCTCTTCCTCAGTATTTACAATAGCAACAAACTGATACGATTGCTTACGGTCAGAAGATTCGGGACTATTAGGTTCCTGCACCATTTCGACCTCCGGCAATTCATGTTCTTCAAAATCATCAACCACATCCAGAACAGGTTCGGCTTCTTCTACTTCTGGTTCAAGTTCTAGTTCAGGCTCAACTTCTTCGGAGGATTCTACTGCTATTTCAGGTTCAAGCGTCTCACCCGCCATAATAGCTTCGATCCGTCCGATAACAATTGAAGTTTCTACTTCTCCTTCAGAACCGCTCTCATGCAAATTATCAATGAGCTGACGTAAATCGTCAGTTGCAAGCAGAATAACATCCATGATTTCAGAAGTAACAGAAATCTCGCCTTTTCTGAGTTCATCAAGAACATTTTCTGCTTTATGCGCAAGTCCATTGATAGTATTCAGACCAAGAAAACCTGACGCTCCCTTGAGAGAGTGCATTGGTCTGAAAATTTCATTAAGAATATCCAGATTATCTGGATTATTTTCAAGCTCAAGTAAATTGGGCTCAATCGTTTCCAGATGTTCTTTTGCTTCGATTATGAAATCCGCAAATATTTCAGGATCCAAAAAATCCTGGCTCATTTAGAGCCCCCTGTATTTAAAGTTCTTTTGCGACAGAATTCAGATATTATCATTCGTATCACCTGATTACTTAAACTTGAGTAATAAATTTTAACTGCTAACCAAGGAGCATCTTGATATTTTTGACCATTTTTTCAGGCTGTGCAGGTTTAACCATATAAAGATTAGCTCCTAAATTAAGCCCGGTCTGTATATCTTTTTCCTGCCCTTCCGTAGAGAGGACAATAATAGGAATATCCTTGTATGCATCTTGCTCACGAACGGTCTTGATGTAAGTAAACCCGTCCATTCTAGGCATATTAACGTCAGAAATTATCAGGTCGACCTTGTCAAGACTATAGAGTTTTTCAAGACCATCCAAACCATCTTCTGCGGTGCTCACTTTGAATCCTTCTTTCTTCATAATGAAGGCAACAAGGTTCCTTACAGTCTTTGAATCGTCCACAATCAGAATATGTTTAGGCATTTCTTTCACCTTCGCTCTTTAAAATTTGTTCTACGAGCCGATCAACGGAAAGAATACTGACCAATTTCTCTCCGGATTTATATAATCCAATCAAGAAATCGGCACTAACTCCGATCTCTGATTCCACTCCCCAAACCAATTCACTTTTATCTGCACGGTACATTGTCTGAACTGCGCTGATGGCTAACCCAACCTGTAATCCCTTGTGACGACACACCACTACGAATTTATCGGATGACCCGATACCTTTATGCAAAAGATGTCTCAAATCCAAAACAGGAGTAACTCTACCCCTAAGATTAATGATACCCTGCATATACGCTGGAGCAGAGGGCAGCAGCGTTACAGACACTTTTTTCACAACTTCCTGAATTACAACTATGGGAAGCGCATATTCTCGCTCACCCACAACAAAACTCACAAGCTGAACTTCATCATCGTCCTTAAGCCGCTCTTCGAAATTTTCAGCGCTTCCCTCTCCGCCAAAATCATCCATATCAGGAGCTGGCATAAATCCGGGCAAGCTAGAGTCTCCACGCGGATCTACTCTTTCAATTTCATTGAGAATATCAGAACTCCCAATGCCAATGTACTTATCCATGAATGCGGATTCAGCATCAGTGTAATTGTCCTTTTGCTGCTCTTCGCCAGGCAAATTCACATTTTCTACGAAATATTCTTCAGGCGTCTTCATTTCTTATAATCTCTCTCGCCAGTTGCATGTATTCCAACGCGCCTCGGGACTTTTCATCAATTGAAAATATGACCCTTCCACTGGCGCATGCCTCTCTAAATTTCGTATCCATATGCACGACTGTGCTAAAAACCCGATCTTGAAGCTTCCGGCGAATGAGATTCAAAATTTTGCGACACGCACCGGCCCTACCATCATACATCGTCGGTAATGCTTTAAACTTAACAGGACGAGGTAAAACCTTATTTAAAACTTTAATCGTGTCAAACAACAATCTAATTCCATAAAGAGCCAGAAAGTCTGTCTGAATGGGAATAAGAACCAAATCCGAAGCTACAATGGCGTTAACCAAAAGTACCCCGACATGTGGCGGACAGTCAATCAAGACATAGTCGTATTGATCAGTTATCCAGGCAAGAGCCCCGGATAAAACCATCCCTTTATTCTTTCTATCTTTAAGATCATTTTCTAATTCAGAAAGCCGTATGCTTGCAGGAACAAAGTCGAATCCTACAGTAGCTCTTTTCTGGACTATCTGCAGCCAGAGCGTTTCAAAGTCAGCATCATCAAAGAACAGATTGTGAGCGGTCATACTCACTGTTTCCGGGAAAAACGACAAATGAACAGAAGCATTTGCATGAGGATCCAGATCAATAACCAACACCTTTTTACCAAGGCGGGTAAGAGCTTCCCCCAAAGTCAAAGCTGTAGTTGTTTTGCCTACTCCTCCCTTCTGGTTTGCAATGGCTATAACCTTTGCATAATTGACAGTTTCACCTAGCAGGTTTCCTGATGTATCATTTTCCATAACAGCCCACCGATTAAACAGTATTTAATGAACAGACTGTCTTATTCCAACTTTTGATAAATAATCGCACCAGGATGATGCACAGGCTTAAAAGCCCTTGTAATATTATGCAAAGACTCTGAATGCCCGATAACCAAAAATCCGCCAGGAACTAGATTATCATAATAAGCATTTATAACTTTTTTCTTCATAGCTTCATCGAAGTAAATGATGACATTACGACAAAAAACTATCTCAGATCTCTCTACACGCTTAACCTGAACTCTATCGCTTAGATTAATTTGTCCAAAAGAAACCAACTGCTTAGTCGCAGCTTTTACTTTATAATCTTTTTCATCCTGATCAAAATACTTACGAACAATTTCCTTTGGAGTTGTCCTCAGAGAATACTCATTATAAACACCCTTACGCGCTGACTTCAGGACCCGCTCAGACAAATCATTAGCCGTAATTTTTATATCCCAGCTTTTGAGTTCAGACCCAAGCACTTCACTGATGATCATAGCAAGAGTATACGGCTCCTCTCCCGTCGAACAACCTGCCGACCAGATACGAAGACGTTTCTTTCTTTTCTTGCGAAGAGTATCAAATACTTCAGGCAAAACCTTAGTTTGAAAGACCTTAAGCTGTGGAGGATTTCTGTAGAAACTAGTCTCGTTAGTTGTGATAACTTCGAAAAGTTTGTTCAGCTCCACCTTCTTACCTGAATCATATTGCAGGTAATAATAATACTCACCAAAATTCTTTAAATTTAACTCTTTCAAACGATTGGCAAGGCGATTCTCAAGAAGATACTTACGATTACCTGCTATAAAAATACCAGCTTGATCATATATAAAATCTCGTAACTGGGTAAATTCCAGTTCTGAAATTTTCAGCTCTTTGCGGAGCGAAATAGTCTTTGAAAACAGAGAAGACATCTAGTTCCTTTCCCCCTGGTTTTCTTGGATTTTAAAAATAGCTTCTTCGGCAGCCTGCATGATTTCGGGATCTCCGCCTGCATTAGAAGCCTCAAGCAAAGATTGGAATGCCAAAGTTCCGCCAATTGTCCCTAAAGCTTCAACAACTTTTAATACGACAAGCTTATTAGGCGAATCCAACATTGGTATCAACTGTGTTAAAGCGCCTTCTTCGCGGTGATTGCCAAGAGCTTCAACAGCACGAATCTGCACCCAGTCATCATCATCCTGAAGAGCTTGCACAATATAAGGAATGACTTCCGCCTGATAGCATTGACCCATAAGCTCTATAACAGTCAGTCTAACATCCCTATTTTCGTCATTCAAGCGAGAAACAACTAACTCCAGGCTTTCCATTCCGGTGGTACAGTCCGCCAAAGCTTCAAGTGCGATCTTTCGAACATCAGGCACTTCATCTTCAAGAGCCTGCTGGATCAACTCCAAATTACCTGCCGCATCCAGCTTACCCATAGCAAAGACAGACATGAGCCTATCTATCGGCTCATCACTTTTATAAAGATCAATAAACTTTTGATTAATTTCATCACCGCCGATAGAAACACACGCATCCAGTGCGGCTTCCTTAACGTCATCATAGGAATGACTAAGCAAGGAGAAAATTTTATCAGCTTCCTCGCGAAGTCCAAGCTTCTGCCCTAAGAAGTAAATCGCCGATTTAAGCATGGAACCGTCTTGTTCATTTTCTAAAACGGACACGAAGAAATCCTTAGCTTCAGGGCCACCAGTATTAGCAAGAGACTCTAGAATAGCGCGTTTAAGATCTCTTTCCTTGCCTTCAAAAGCATCCATAAGGACCTGTGAAACTTCCGTTCCTTCAAGCCTTGAAAGAACCTCGATAGCAATAGCAGACTTCTTATAAACATCACTATTTAGAGCTTCAATCAGCGACTTATTAAGACTTAAGTTCGAAAGATTTTCAACTATAGCAGCAAGCCTATCTGTATCACGGTCTGGATCAAGTGCACTGGCAAGTTGAAGAACTTCCGCAGTAGCCTTTTCTCCACCGACGTAACTCAGACCGATAATCGCAGCATCTTGAATTTCTTCATCTTCATCTTTAAGCGCAACGAGCATGTATTCTCTGAGCTTTTCACGTTCGGTTGCTGACAAAAGCTTAAGAGATTTTCCACCCAAAATACCAACAATGGCCTTAACTATTTTATTTCGAAGCGCAGTGGCAGAAGTATCAAGGTGACGCAACAGCATAGTCACAGCCTTAATATTACCAACCTCACCGAGAGCATCAATGATCATGGATGCTACAAGATCAGAACTCGTATTAAGAGCCTTGACCAAAGCATCAACAGAGCTGGAATGTTTAATTTTAGCAAGAGCTTCAATTACAGCGTACTGAACCCACTCATCATCCTGCATGGCCTTGTTCAAACACTTCGCAGCTGCTGGATTTTCAAGATCACCAAGACTGACCGCGGCCTGATAGCGCACATTGACCTCAGGATCTTTGAGCAGCGCATCACACAGAGGTTCGACAGCCATAAAGCTATCTGAAGAACCTAAAATATCTGTAGCAAAAATTCTTATATCCGGATCATCGTCATGAATCAAAGAAACAAGAGAAGGAAAATCCTGCGCTCCTACTTCACGTAGTATATCCATAGAAAGATTTCGAGCAGGAGCATCGTCTGACCGCAACAACGGAATAACCGCCAAAACAGTACTCTTACCACCTATACTACGAAGGGCATGGTCAGCCGCTTCCTGCAATCCAAGATGATTAGCCTTCAGAAGCTCCGCCAGCAAGGGGACAGCCTCCTCGCAGGCAAACTCTCCAGCTTGAAAAGCGGCCTCGCGGACAATTTCATTGTCTTCATTTTTCAGATCTTCTATAACTTTAGCACAATCCGTCATTGCCTATCCCTCATGTTTTCGAAAGCCGTTAAGCAGATTTGCCAATACAAGCCTTTCTACTCTTCTGATTACAAATAAAGGTTCTTGATAATTGCTTCCGCCATATCATCAATATCAACAATTTCGTCGGCCAGCCCATCATCAACTATAGCCTTAGGCATACCATATACTACACAAGAGGAGTCACTCTGAGCAATCGCCCGTCCACCCTTGTTTTTCAAATCCCGAATACCGTCTCGCCCGTCATTCCCCATTCCGGTAAGAATAACGCCTAAAGCTCTACGCCCGACAGCATTGGCAACGGATGTAGCCAAAACGTTTGCTGAGGGTTTATAAAGAGCCTCTTTCGGTTCAGGTGTAACTATCAATTCAATTCTGCTTATTTTCTGATCAATCATCAAATGAGATCCGCCAGGAGCAACAAACGCGTGTCCAGGTAAAAGCCTGTCACCTGTTTCTGCTTCCTTCACTGAAATCTGACTAACGCTATTAAGCCTATTAGCAAACGGGCCAGTAAATGCTTTAGGCATATGCTGAGCAATTACAATCCCCGCAGGAAAATCTTTTGGTAATGATGACAGAATCTTCTGTACCGCCGGTGGGCCACCAGTAGAAACACCAATCATCACTATATCTCTCTTAGGTCTCCCAGCGCGTAGCCTAGGGGCAGCGACAGGAGCTCGCCTTGCAGCTGGGCGCATTCTAGGAACAGGGCGCATCTTACGGCGAGCGACAATTTTTACCTTTGAAATTAGGTCCGTCTCTATCTTAATAATATCAAGAGAAACCTTGGAAAGTTGCTTGGGAATAAAGTCTACAGCTCCGAGATCCATTGCTTTCAAAGTCGACTCGGCACCTTCAGTGGTTAAGGAACTAACCATTATCACAGGGCGTGGCATCTCCATCATAATATGACGTAGAGCCGTCAGTCCATCCATCTTAGGCATCTCAATGTCTAAAGTGACAACATCAGGATTATGAGTCCTGATCTTTTTGAGACCTTCCTCACCATCACGAGCAGTAGCCACCACTTTTATGCCGGGATCTTTCTCCAGCATAGTACTGATGGCCTTACGCATAAAGGCCGAATCATCAATAACTACAACGTTTATCACTAAAAAATTCTCCTTTACCTCAACATCAGCCCTCTAAAAAAAAGAGCTAAGATCCTGTATATAAATAAAACTCATTTTAAATATAGAAATCAAAGTCTGAGAGAAGGCTTCTATTCTAGAGCCTAACTATGCTCAAAACTTCGCACATATGAATTATTTTGTCCAACAAACTCCCAAGGTTTAATGCAAATAATCATACGATATAGCTTTATTAAATCAATAAATACAAAAGGCCCATTAGCTTAAGCCATTGAAAGATTCTCTGCAACAAGATTAAATTTTTATGCTTAACTTTACACGCTCAGCCACATACTGCCGATAAACCGCAAGGGCCATACAACTCAGCGGCAATGCCATTACTAGTCCTAAAAATCCTAGCAACTGCCCCCATATGGATAGGGAGAGCAATATCATCCATGGTGAAAGCCCTAGGCTTTCGCCTTGAAGCTTCGGCACCAGCACTGCATCCTGAAAAACTTGCACTACCGCGAAGACTGCCGCCACTCCGCCAAGTCCCATCCAGATATTGCCACCCGTTGCCAGCGCATTCACTCCGGCAAGCAGAAAGGCCGGGATGATTCCTGCCATTTGCAGATACGGAACCATGTTAAGCGCTCCGATTAGCAAACCCAAAAATATAGCTAAGGGAAGCCCAATGATCATAAATCCGGTAGCGAACAAACATCCTACGATGCAAGCAATCAGTGCTTGAGTACGGAAATAGCGATTAGTAATATTTGTAAACTCATCAATAAATGAACACACACGCTCTTGATATTTGTTTGGTATCTGCGTCCGCCATAATCCTAATTTTTCAAAATCAGCCAGTAGAAACACCAAATAAAGGATAATTACAAAAACACCGGCAAGGGCAACTAATGATTGGGCCGAGCCGCTCACCAGATTCCAAATGCCGGGCAACAATTTTTGAGCAGACCCCTTTAGCAAATCAACAACACCAGCCTCACTTAAAAACTGACGCACTCCGTCCTGCTTTGAAAGATCCATAATCTGTTGCCAAATATCTGTGGGGAAAAATTCCGCAGCGCGCGCAGCAATTGCAGAATCATTAACGATTGTGGCAAGCATTCTACCGGTGCGACCAAGTTCGGAACCGACCACGCCCAGCCCCATCCATAGTAATTTTATAGCAGGGACAAACAACGCAATTAAAGTAAAAACAACTGCCGCAGTTCTATTTTTTATAAATCGACCTACAATATTCACCAGCGGATTGAGCAGATAAGCCATAGTCAACGCAACGACAAAAGGAACCAGTGCGTCACTTAAAACAGTCAACAAACGTACAATAATCCAAACTGTCAGCGCAAAAAGTACCAATCGGACCACGCGATCAAAAGTGTATGGATTCTCGTTCATATTTCCCTCTTGTGGAATTTTCATTTATTCATTCCTCCCGTAACGAAGCTCACATAATCGTCTACCCGCACGATTAATTTCTCCGCCCAGAGAACGGATGTTCCAGATAAAAGCTGAAATATTATTCCGCCTTTCAAGCGGCACGTCTTCAAAGTCACCTCGAATGCGGGCATCACCCACAGCTACCATGAACTCGTTAACTACGACCTCGAAATCAGGATGAATCATGCAATTATCAGAATTCAGCGCGTAATCTTCCAGCCACTCATAATGTTCCTGTGTCATATGCAAAATCTTTATCATGCCTTCAGCAATAGGAGGAAGCGGTCCTCCATAACCTCTACGGATGATGGTCGACATAGCCATAAGCAAACTATGCATACGGGTAAAAACTCTTATGAGCCGGGTTAAATTGTCGCGTTGCCATGCCCTTAGCCCCGGCTCCGCGCAAGCTTCACGGAAAGCCTCGGCACAAATATCAAGTTCTTGCGCAGCCTCAATTCGAGTTGTAACAAGTTCGCTCTCACTGACTCCTCCTTCAAGGTAGGATTGAGTTAACTTTTCAAAATGAACAGCCTGCGCATGAATAAGAACGGTCATTTTAGTCCGCAGATTTTTCCTGGCCATATTAGGCCAGACACCGAAAGAAGCCGCAACCCCAATGCCGAGTCCAAGCACAGTATCAAGAATTCTCTCCAGTCCAAACTGCCATCCATCGACGAAAATAAGCCCTAAAAGCAAAATTACGGCGGCAGTAAGAAAACATGAAAATGCGGTATAACTATAAACTCTGATCAGAATCATCAAAAAGAATGAAAGAACGATAAGCCCAATCAACACCTGATTTCCAGGATCAAAAAATAAAATAAGAATTCCTAATAACGCTCCGAGAACAGTCCCCCAAAGCCTGCGCCAACCAAGCCGCAAAGTTCCACCAACCGAAGGACGCATTATGACGATAACACTTATGGGGAGCCATACTGCATGTCTGAGTTCGAGAAAACTTGAAGCGACAACAGCCACAGTAATGGCAATAGCAGCGCGCACAGCGTGCCGAAATGGAGCTGAATCCAAACGAAATTCTTTCCTGAATGTGCGAAGTGCTTCTTTCATCATTTAGCTGCACCTCCAACATTAATGCGACTCATTTCGTCAAACTCTAAACATAAATTGCGCAGACCATACAGTGCGCCCCAAGCTTCGAGAAACTCATCACGCAGCCCTTCATCGTTTTTATATGCACCAAGATCCAGCAATTCCCGTTCAAGAGCGGAAATTCCATTATTAAGTTCACTTAGGTCAACCTGCCCTTTACCCGTAGAAACGTTAACTGCAAGCAAATCAAAAATAACAGAACTCTCTAAAGCCAGCTGTGAAAATTTAAGTCTCAACCCGGAAAATATCGTACTGTGTTTTGCAAAATGAGTGCTGTTTGAAAGCCCAACAACAGCCTCAAGCATCCTTATAAGCAATGCATAAAGAGCCGAAGGCCCCTCATATGTTCCAAGCTCTTTAACAGGATCAATATTCATGGCTTCCATGAAACGCCTGTAGCGCCTAAGAGATTCCACCGATCTTTCATGTATAATTGTAAGTTCTTCTTGATCCTTCTTGCTCCCGCCAGCCCTTGCGACTGCGCGAAAATAATCTCCGATATCGGACAAAGCCAAACCGCCAGCTTTCGAAAGAATCTTATCAGGATGCATAGGCCACAAATAAAAAATTACAATGTATGAAATGGTCCCGCCGAAAAGGATGCATCCAGAGCGGTAAAGCCCCACACTGAAAAGATCAGGAGAATTAAATGCGATCAGATTAACGATCAATACCGCAACCCCTGTTGTAGCAGCGGATCCGGCAATCGCTGGGGCAAAAAAGACCAAAAAAGAGATAATAAACAGATAAAACACTGAAAGTATCGAATAACTGGCAATGTAGGTTGAGATTGGAACGAGAAAAGCCAAAGCGAAGCATAGAGTTGCGGCAACAATTTTACGCTTTTTTAAAGTGCTACCAGCCCTGAAAAGAACAACGACCACCGAACCGTAAACACTCCACGCAAGATCTTTCCCGGCTATGCCTGCGAAATGGGCTAAGATTAAAGCTATCACGCACGCGACAACCGATTTAGCCGCATACTTAGTCATAAACAAGCCAGGATCAACGGGATGGATAAAAACCCTATAAAAGTCTGATATTATTTTATTCATTACTTATGATGAATAAATCAGCGCGACCATAACTGCAAGTATAACAAAAGTAATTGAGCCAAAATAAAACGGTTGCGGATAAATCCACAACCGTTCCTGATATCAATGCTAGCCCTTTTACAGGGAAAGTCAGTAAAACAAGCTTATAAAAGCTTATCTAAAAACTCACTAATTCTAGGATGAATTTCGTCAACTGAGAAGAACTCATGCGGCGTACCTTGCGCAATAAAATCACCCTGCTCCATGAAGATCACAGTATCAGCAACTTCGCGGGCAAATCCCATATTATGAGTAACGATGACCATAGTCATCCCCTCATCAGCGAGTGAACGAATCGTATCAAAAACCTCGCCGACAAGTTCAGGATCGAGTGCGGAAGTAGGCTCATCAAAAAGCATCATTTTAGGTTTCATTGCAAGGGCGCGAGCGATAGCAACACGCTGCATCTGTCCACCTGAAAGAGTTATGGGATAAACGCTAGATCTGTCAGGAAGTCCTACTTTTTCAAGCATTTTGTATGCAGTATCTTCCGCTTCCGCCTTGCTTTTTTTCAAAACAGTAATCTGCCCTTCCATCACATTTTCAAGAACTGTCATGTGCGGAAAAAGATTAAACTGCTGAAAAACCATCCCGATTTCAGAACGAAGCGCGCAAAGTTTCTTTTGCGTATCAAGAACAAGGTTACCGGCGCGTGTGACGTACCCGCAAGGCTGTTTCTCAAACAAAATTTCACCGGAATCAATTGTTTCCAGAAAATTCATAGTACGCAAAAGAGTAGATTTACCAGACCCGCTAGGGCCGACAATAACTACTTTCTCACCACGTTTAATTTTCAGGTCAATATGATTCACAGCCGTGAGCGAACCGAAACGCTTAACAACCTGTTTTAATTCTAAAATGGTTTCCATTTAGCGCCTTTCGTATACTCCCACCTTGTATTCGATTTTTTCGAAAAGCAAGGTGAATGCGGTTGTGAAAATAAGGTAAATAAATGCAGCAAGGACAAGCACAGTAATATTAAAATATGCGTTAAACATCTGATCTGCCGCACGCATAAGTTCGACCATAGCAATGGTAGAGACAAGAGCTGTGTCCTTGATAAGAGCGATAAATTCATTGGCACAAGGAGGTATAATTCTTTTGTACGTCTGCGGAATTATGACTCGTCTCATTGTCTGGGAATACGTCATGCCGATAGCTTTAGCAGCTTCAGTCTGACCATGATCAATAGACAGAATACCGGCACGAATAATTTCAGCAAGATAAGCTGAATAATTAATCCCAAGCCCTATTAAAGCAGAAGCCAGCGGCGACAAAGTTATCCCGATAGCCGGCAAACCGTAATAGATAAAGAAAAGTTGCAGCAGGAGCGGAGTCCCGCGAAAGAACCAGATTATGAACCAACTGATTCCTGAAAAAGGCTGAGTCTTGCTGAGTTTTCCGAGCGCAATAAGAAGCCCGCCGATGGGAGAAACTATCATCGTAAAGAATACGAGGATAAGCGTCATGCTCGCACCTTTTAGAAGCGAAGGCAGAAAGCGAATGCAGTCATCAACGACTTGGCGCCATTCAGGCCTTACAGATCGCTCAACAGATGCGATGAAATTTTTGGCTTCGGCATTATCGGGATAAACTGCCGTAATTTCTTCGGCAGAAGCTTTGGCTTTGCTCATATTTTTCATAGAAAAATAGAGTCTCGCAAGCTGCATGCGCGAATACACAAATTCACCGTCATCACCGTCAGGGCCGGGCGCGGGAACCTGTGCAAAAAGCACTTGCGCCTGATCAATATGACCAAGTGCTAGCGCATCACGAGCCTCTTTAAGGATCGCGTCAGACTCTCCTCCGGCAGACGAAACTGCGGGAGAAGCCAGAAGAGTAAAAAGAAGAAAGAGCGAGGCCAATAAAGCCCCACCCTTTCCGAATCTATTAACTAAAATAGTCATATCCTACCATTTAGAAGGATTGGTGACATCTTCACCGAACCATTTGCGGGAGATCTTACCCATTGTTCCGTCAGCGATCATAGCATCAATTGTTGCCTGAACTTTTTCTTCGAGAGAAACGTCAGCCTTGCGGAAAGCAACACCGAAAGCTTCGTTGGTAATGTAACCAGGAAGGCCCATGTACTTACCAGGACGAGCAGCCATGTAGTAACGGCCAGCAATATTATCAACAACAACAGCTGTTAAACGACCTGATTCGAGGTCAAGGAAAGCTTTAGGGTTGGTATCGTATTCACGAATTTCAGAAGGAGCTGGTTTCAAAGATTTTGCAGCTTCAAGAGCAGGGGAACCTTTCTGAACACCCACAACTTTGCCAGCAAGTTCTTTAGCAGACTTGATGTCTTTGTTGCCCATAGCAACAACTGCAATCTGACCGTCCATGATGTAAGGTTTTGTAAAAAGAACCTTAGCCTGACGTTCAGCTGTAATAGTCATACCATTCCAGATACAGTCGAATTTTTTTGAATTGAGAGAGTGGATAACACCGTCCCATGCAGTTGGCTGCCATACAATTTTGACACCAAGACGTTTACCGACTTCTTCAGCCGCATCAATATCAAAACCGACTAGTTTGCCGTTATCTTGACGAAAACCCATTGGAGGGAAAGCATCATCAAGTCCGATTGTGAGCTTGCCGTTATTTTTAACAGTGTTCCAGGAATCATCTGAAGCCTGAGCCATGACTGCGAAGGCCAACATCATAACAACCATAAGAATCACTAATAATCTTTTCATGTGTTACTCCTCAATTTTTTGTTTCTTATACTCTCTTTTCAACCCCGAAGAGATGATCCAAATATCTTATGATTACTGAACATGCAAGATGGAAAAATAACTAAAACACAACTTCATTCTGCATATGTATTAAAATCTGAACTAACTACGCCCACAACGATCATTATCTCATGAAATATCAACATATTGATAAAAACAGAATAAAACAACATTTCTAATTAAAGCAGTTGCTAATCTTTTCAGCCATATGTTAGTTTATCTATAACTAATACTCCCACTTGTTATACCAAGGAGATTGTAAATGCCTAATCTTACTTCGTGGGGAAGCCGAGAACTTGAAAAACTCAAAAACGACATGGATAGGCTTTTTGACAGCCTGTGCGTTGACTACGGCATCCCATCTGTATGCGGAATAATTGACTGCACCCCAAGAACAGAAATGGAAGAAGTCGAAGGAGCTTTTGTAGTAAAAACCACCATGCCCGGTTTTCACGCAGAAGACCTCGGAGTTACCGTAACCGAGACCTCCATGACAATTTCAGGAGAAAAAAATGTTACTTTCCACGGCGGCAAAAAAACAAGTCATTTCAGAAAAAAAATCCCCCTCCCCTGCCGAGTTGATCCTGACAATGTAAATGCCTCTTTTAAAGACGGCATGCTTAAAATTGTGCTGTCAAAATGCATCATCAAACCCCAGAAAAACATATCGATAACATCTGAATAGACCTCAATACGGAGAGCAGTCATGACTTCTACAATTGATAGCAGAGAGCTTAAACTGGAGCAGCTGAGATGGACCCTAGCTCCTGATGAGCTGAAATTCGAATCCACACAGGACCTTGTCAGAGGCGATGACATTATAGGCCAGAGCCGAGGCGTCGAGGCTTTTAAATTCGGCATGGGAATGCCCATGAAAGGGTACAATATTTTCGTTACCGGGCCAGCAGGCACCGGAAAACAAGCCACAGTAAAAAAGCTACTCAAAGATCTTTCAAAATCCGACACAATCCCAGACGATATCCTTTACGTAAATAATTTTAAATCTGAAGAATCTCCAATACTAATCAGAATGGCGGCAGGAGAAGGATCTGTTTTCAAAAAAGATGTCCACGATTTCCTTGAAAATATTAAACGAGAAGTGCCGCAACTCTTTGAGAGTCAGGAATATATCGCACGCAAAAACGAAATAATTGAGGTGCATGAAAAGCAGACCCGCGAGTTCTTTCAAGGGATAGAAGAAAAAGTAAAAGACTCAGGGTTAGTCATTGTAAACATGCAAATGGGGCAATTCCAACGTCCTGACGTAGTTCCATTGGTAGATGGTGAGCCAATGCGTATGATTCAACTCGAAGAAAAAGTTGAGAAAGGACGCTTTCCCCGTGAAGAGTTCGACAGACTTAAGGAAAAGCAAAAAGAACTCAAAGAGGAAGTCGACAGCATTCTTCTGCAAGTTCGTAAATTGCAAAAAGAAGTAAAAAAGAAAAGCGAAGATGTGGATAAATTGATGTTCATGACTCTCGCTGAAGACTTAATAACAACGCTAAAAGAAAAATATACTGTTCCCAAAATAGCAAAGCATTTTGATGAAATGCTTGAAAAGATGAGCGACGACCTTGATTCACTGCGGATGATCGGTGCAAAACCTCAGCAGGGTCAAGGCGGAATGACTTACATGCCGCCACAAGCAGAGGTAATACTCCATCCCTACCAAGTAAACTTACTGGTGGACAACACCGATCAAACCAGTCCACCTGTAATTTTTGAATCATACCCAACCTACCGAAATTTGTTCGGGTCCATTGAAAGAGTCATGGACAGACACGGCGGGTGGCGTACAGATTTCACTAAAATTCAAGCGGGCTCGTTCATTAAAGCAAATGGCGGTTATCTGGTTATCAACCTCATGGATGCCATTGTAGAGCCGGGAGTCTGGCCAACCCTTAAAAGATCTCTAAAGACCGAAAAGATCGAAATTCAAACCTTCGATCCCTACTACTTCATATCTCCTTCAGGCCTCAAACCCGAACCGATTGCTATGGACGTTAAAGTCGTTGTTTTAGGAGAGCCTCATCTCTATCAACTTCTTCGCCACTATGACGCAGACGTTCCTAAAATATTCAAGGTGCGTGCAGACTTTGAAACATCCATGGACCGCGATGATGACGCCATTAAAGCTGTCGCCAGTTTCATAGGTAACATGGTAAAAAAAGATGATTTAATGGATTTCGACCAGTCCGGAGTTGCCGCAATTATTGAGCAGGCAGTAAGAATGGCTGGGCGACAGGAAAAAATAACCACAGCATTCCCACTACTTGCAGACCTTTTAGGCGAGGCAAACTATTTTGCGGGACGTAACGGTTCAAAGTTCGTAACATCAGAACACGTGGATAAAGCGATCAATGCCCATAGAAAACGCTCCAACCAAATGGAAGAGCGACTTCAGGAAATGATCGATCGCGGTAGTATCTACGTTGATACCGACGGCTCCGAAGTAGGACAGGTCAACGGCCTTGCCGTATATTCGCTCGGCGATTATTCCTTTGGTAAACCTTCAAGAATCACAGCTGTAACCGCCATGGGTAAGGGCGGCATCATTAATATTGAACGTGAAGCCGACATGTCTGGACCTACTCACAACAAGGGAATATTCATACTATCAGGATTCCTAAGACAAAAATTCGCGCAAGATAAACCACTATCCCTCACCGCAAGTATAGCCTTCGAACAATCATATGGCGGGATCGACGGCGATTCAGCATCTTCAACCGAATTGTACGCCCTACTCTCAAGTTTAGCAGATGTCCCAATCAGTCAGGGCATTGCAGTAACAGGCTCAGTTAATCAGAAAGGCGAAGTCCAACCAATCGGCGGCGTAAACCAAAAAGTCGAAGGATTCTATCTTTGCTGTAAACACGCCGGACTGACAGGCAAGCAAGGGGTAATGATTCCCGAAGCGAACGTGAAAGATCTAATGCTACGCAAAGATGTTGTAGAGGCCGTGAAAGAAGGTAAATTCCACATATGGTCAGTCGAAAACATCGGCCAAGGAATCGAAATCCTAACAGGAATACCAGCGGGAAAAAGTACCCCTAAAAAAGGTTACCCAAAAGATTCCATGTACGGCAAAGTCAACGCACGCCTGATAGCCTTGGCCGAAGGACTCAAAAACTTCGCAGCAGATGACGAGAAGAAAGATGATAAAAAGAAATCATCAGGGTCTTGTTGTTCTGGCTAGAACAAACTGCAATGAGCTAAATTAATTATAAAAATACTAGCAAAACGCTAAATAAAATTCGGCAAAAACCCCATACTCAACCTCGTTAAAAAGTTTTGGGAGTCTTGAACCCTTTTCCCAAAAGGGTTCAAGCCGCCGGAGGCATCCCCCCTCTTTACCATATGCCAATTCTAATCTATCCTACTGTTACATCGGTAAAAAAGGATCCACTATGTCAAATAAATTAATTGGAATTGTAGCTGCAATGGAACAGGAAGCTAGTGCCATATGCCCTGTTTCCGAAAAAAGTAAGCTAGGTAAATTTGAGCTACTATCGGGGATATTACCTGGCGGAAACCGCTTTCTATGCGTAATTTCGGGCATAGGCGCAGAGCAAACCTCCGAGGCCGCAACACTACTAGCACAAAAAAATCCAGATCTTATACTCAGCGCGGGTGTATCTGGCGGGCTTGCACACGGCCCCGCGGCGGGAGATCTTCTGGCGGCATCAACCATCCACTCGGAACTGGCCAATCACAATCCGTGGCATAAATCCGAAAGAGATGTGGATCTATCTACCTCACTACTACCGGCCTATGGAAAAATTCCTTCCGGCCCGATGGTGACAGTTCCAAAGCCAGTACTTACACCGAAAGAGAAAACATCGCTTCACGACAGAACTGGCGCTTTGGCCGCAGATATGGAAAGCATCGCTGTAGCAGAAGCCGCCACTAAAGCAGGAATTCCATTCGCCTGCATCCGCGCCATAAGCGACGCATCAACTAGAGCAATCCCCTCAGAATCATTAGACGGAGTTGATTCGAGCGGTAAAACCAAACTCAAACCAATTTTAAAAGCCATAGCCAATCGCCCTTCTCTAATCTTCGAACTAATCCCAATGGGTATGGACTACTCCAAAGCTTTAAAAAGTTTAGGTAGGATATTTGTTTGATGAAAGGATGCCTCCGGCGGCTTAAACCCTTTTGCGAAAAGGGTTTAAAAATCCCAAAACTTTTTATCGGGAAGCAATTTTAGGTAAGGTTGTTGAGTGGTATGCTATTTACTTGTGCCAAGCGCTGAAAGTTCTTTTTTCAGGATGGCCAAAAGCGATTCTATTCTTTGATGTGCTTGTTATACAGCCCTCGGATATGCTCTTTGAGCTCTTGCCCGCGTGAGCCTATAACCTGAATGTTATCGAAGTCTACTCCATCGACCAAAATACTATACACTAGATAACATTCATCGGCGGATATGGGGCTAACTCCTACAAATATTCCGCTGAATTGGACCATTTCTTTATCCAGATTTGGCGGGAGTGGGCTGCACGCAGAAAAATAGACCGTAAATGCCAAGCTGCCTTCACAACGTAAACTAAATATTGTTTTGCGCAACTTAGAAATCCAATCCCGACCGAGCTGTTGAAATGTGATACTAACAGATTTCAAGGTAGCTATTTTATATAAATAAAATGTTGTTTCCTTCGGAAACTCTTTGCTTGTTTCATTAATAATCTCTGGGTAAATTTCTGCTTGATCAAATAAAGCATGCACGATCTCATGATGTTGCTCCGGCAAATAGATACGCATATTAGTTACTGGGACAGTAAATTTTGTGAGAGCAAAAAGGGTCATCCAAGAATATCGCCCGACATCTTTTCGTTGACATCCCATGTTTAAAAGCAAGGAAAAAGGATAATATTTCAACTTTTTCCCGATCTTTTGCGAGGTTGTGCTAGTGGTGACACATGTGGAGCTGTAAACATCCACACCAAGCAAATTTTCAGTGATATAACGATTTATCTCTTTCATCATGTATGCAATAGCACGCGTATGCCTATAAGAGTGCTTGACCATCAGCGCCCCCGTCTCGGCTAAATGGGGCTTTTCTGCAAACAAGAAGAAAGCTATGCTTCCAGCAATAGTTTCGCCATTTTCTGCGATAATGACTGTTACGTCACCCCCTTCAATCACTTCCCTAAGCTGCGATTCGTAATAGAAAAATTCACCTGTATATTCATATCCATATGTGTCGTAAGTTAAATCCACAAGCTGAGGTGCATCATCTGGTGTGGCAAACCTTAGGCTTAAATTAATTTTATTGTCATTCAGATCATCCTCGACGCTCTCTTTCTCAAATGATGGATTTGAGAGAAGCTTACCAACTACGATTTGCCAACCAGCTAGTCCGAGATTGTTGAACTCTAAACGGTCTACAAAATTTTGAGTTAAATATAACCACAACCCGCCAAGCTCACATTTTTCTGGATTGAGTGGATCATAATTCGGGATTCTATTCAGATGGATAGGAGGTCCGCCATTCACAATGGTAACAGTTGCCATTCCATCTTTTTTCAATTGAAAATTAACGCGGAGCATGTCTTTATCCTGTGCATCAGGATATGCGGATATTAAAAAAGTCAGCGTCTCTTCCAGGGCGAGACGCAGAGCGTCGCTTTCCTTTTGATTGCCGCCAGATGTGGAGACAAGACTTGACGTCCAATCGAGGACTGGAAATCTAAAGCGCAAATCGTAAGGAAGTTCAACACTAGCGGTAAAACAGACCTGAATAGATTCATGAGAAGATATAGCTTTATTCATGCAATATATATAACAAAACCGGAATATTAAGTCTACAATATCAAAAATAACAAAAAAAACCGCTAGAGAATCTCTCTAGCGGTTTTTTAATAATTACTTCCTAAACCTAATTATTATGATCCCAACTCATCCCCAACTAAAAAGATTTGGAGAGCGCAAAGAGCTTTTTTAAAAAAGGTTCTTTGCCAGCCGGAGGCATAAACTTAATCTAAATTAATCCCTTTAAGCGCAAGCATAGCTCCCTTAATAGGACGTTTTACTGAATCAGCAACGGCGGTAGGTTCGAATCCACAATGAACCATGCAGTTAGCACAGCGTGGATCATTTCCAACTCCGTACTTATCCCAGTCTGTCTGCTCAATGAGTTCCTTGTATGTTGGTACGAAACCGTCTTCGAGTAAGTAGCATGGACGCTGCCAACCGTGTACTGAGCGACAAGGGTTCCCCCAAGGAGAACAGGAGTAGTTCTGATTTCCTGCGAGGAAATCTAGGTAGAAGCTACTGTGACTGAAATCCCATTTTTTGCCTTTGCCCAGTCTGAAAATTTCGCGGAAAAGATTCTTACTCTGATCGCGGGTGAGGAAACTATCCTGATCTGCGGCAGCTTCGTAGCTGAACGCTGAAGAAAGAGTCATTCCATCTACACCTAGTTCGGTAAGGAAATCGAAAAATTCAGCTGCATTTTCGGGAGTCTGACCACCGAAAAGGGTTGTATTGGTATTTACTCTGAATCCTTTGGACTTGAGTAATTTGATTGAATTTACAGCAGCCCTGAATACCCCCTGCTTACACACTATGCGATCATGAACTTCTTCCAAACCATCAAGGTGAAGATTGAAAGTCAGATAAGGGCTAGGCTTAAACTGGTTGATGCGCTCAGGGATCAAAAGTCCGTTTGTGCAAAGATAAACAAACTTTTTGCGTTTAACGAGTTCTTTGACAATTGCAGGCATATCAGGATGTAGAAGAGGCTCTCCGCCAGGAATGGAAACGATCGGCGCTCCGCATTCTTCAACTGCAGCGATGCATTCATCAAACGATAGACGCTGATTTAAAACTTTAGCGGACTGGTTAATTTTACCACATCCTTTACAGCGCAAGTTGCACTGAAAGAGAGGCTCAAGCATTAATACCAATGGGTAATGCTTGTTGCCTTTGAGTGTCTGGGAAAGAATATATTTACCTAGTCTTGCGATCTGAATTGCAGGAATTGCCAAAGTCCTAACCTCATTGCCGCTTATAAATAGCGGGTTTATTATTTTTTAGGAGCAGGTGCTTTCTGACATGCACCTATCAACTTCTTATATGTATCATTTTCCAATGATTTATTATTAAAACTCTTACTCTTTAAGGCTGTGCTAAACTGTATACACGCATTCTTTTTATCATCATCTTCAAGCAACGCTGCCCCATAACCAAGATGATTCAAGTAAAAATCGGGAGCTACTTTCACAGCTGCTTCAAAATGTTTCAAAGACTTACTGAGACTGCCCACGCTAAGAGGTGCGCCGGGAGCATCCAAGTACAATTCTCCGAGCATTCTATCAGGTCCGGCAAAATCTACTTCCGGTGAAAGCTTAACAGCCAGCAATGCTTCTTGCTCCAAGACAGGCACAAGGTCAAGCCCGCTCAAGGGCGAAAGCTCGGCATGTTTACCAACTAAATATGCATAAAGATAGTGTCCCACACCGCTTTTGGGGTTTTTTGTAAGATATGCCTTAGCTACTTTTTGCCCAGCCTCGGCGTACTTAGTTTTATCAACAGTTCCGCTTTCAAACAATGAAGCGTAACACGATATTGATTCTAGTAAATCTGCATCCTTGGCGCTTGCACCAAGAGATTCTGCATCTTTAATTGTGCATGACTTCCAAAGGCTAACTTCCTTATCTTTATAAACCGGCATTGGAGCAGTAGTCTGGGCAGCGCAGCTAGACAAAAATAATCCAAAAAAAACAATTAGTATAAGACGAAAAGACAATTTCATTGTAGCTCCTTGTCAGCAGGACCGAACCCTGATGTTAACAAAAGTTTGAGCAAATTCGCTGCGGCTGGATCATCTTTCATATCTAGTAAAATACCTTGAAGCTTAAATGCATCATCATTGATATTGCCAAACCAAACAACCGGACTGTTCGGAAGATTACCTGATTCATAGACAACTTTCATGCCCGAAAACTGCTCACCACTATTAACAACTGAATATTGCACAGCATTCAGGCATACGCCAGCGGCTTTACCTCTGTTAACCTTTCTAATCATCCGCAAAGGCCTTGATGTTCCTTCAATAACCAGCGGTCCATCAACGACATTTTCCCCAAAAAGTATTTTTCGTGCTTCGGGAGTATAAAGCATAGAACCGAACACTGTTCCTTTAATCTCATTAACTAAATCAGGTCCCTCCGCAGCAACGAGAACGCGCCAGATATCCTTATCAAGTCCTTGCGGCAAGGTTGATGCAATGGGATTCATTATAAATTTGTCTGCGTAACTCTTAAAGAAAGTTAACCCACTGATTCCCCATGCGGGCTTATTCTCTTCAAGATATTTAAGAGCAGGCTCAAGTTCATTAAAATATATACCGCTTACGGGTTTGCCTATCTTCTCTGAAATATACTCAGCAAGGGAATCCATCACAGGCTGTGCATCGCTAGAGGTACCGGGCTGACCGGGTTCAAGAATCACAAAATCAAGCGAATTTGGTTGATCAACTGCGCCCATGGCACTTCCAACTGAAAGCATCAGGAACAATGTGAGTAAAATAACTTTTTTAAACATTATACACCGCGCTCCTTCTTGAACATTTCAATCAGCTTGAAAACTACCGGCAAAACAACCATACACCCGACCATACACGTTGCCGAACCGACAACCATTATTCCGCCGAGTGAGGCAAGCCCGCGATGATGAGCAAGTAGCAACCCGCCAAAACCGATCATCGTCGTACAAAAACTAAGCCCGACAGCAACTGGAGTGCTTGTATCGTAAAGCCTCTCACCATCTGAAAGTTCCTTCCAACGAGCAAGAAAATGAACTCCGCCATCTACTCCGATAGCGATAAGCACCGGAATTGCGAAGAAATTAGCCAAATTAAAGCTTAGTCCAGTAATGCCCATAACTTCAAGTAACCAGAAAATACCCACAAGCAGCGGAACTAAAGTGAGTAAAACATAGCTTATACTAAATGATGTAAGAAACAAAACGAGCGAGACAAGCACCAGTGTAAGTCCTGCAGCCTCAACAAAAGTGTTCCGCATAAGAAGTGATGATTCAAAAACAACAACCGGAACGCCAGTCACTTCAGAATCAATAGCTCTGAGTTCTGCTACAAAAGATTTTAATAAGTCAAAGTCCCAGATGTTGCCGACAGGAGCAATTTTGATCATAAATGCCCCATCCCTGCCTATATATAATGAACGTAAATGTTCAGGCAAATCTTGTGGCGTAACGGACTCAACAGCCAAAACATTTTTAAGCCACGAAAACGCCTCTGAAAGTTCACTGACTAACTGATTTTGGATGGGGATAAGCTTCTGTGCCAGTGACGGACTCTTTTCAATTATATCACTACATGCAAAAGCTTTATCCAGAAGCGCAGAAATAATTTTAAGTTCTTCTTTTGCCCCGGCTGAAAACAGCTTCTCCTCAAGATCTTCCAGAGATTCAGTGAGATTTTCCAAAGAATCCAAAACTTGATCAGACTCTATTAAAATAGGCTTTGCAGAGAAATTTAAACCATCTAAGGAATTAGCCTCTTGTTTTAGAATGGCCGCTTTGGAAGCTTGCTCTTTAGGAATATAATTTAAAATAGAATCAACTCTTCCAATAGACGGAATCTTTTTAAGCTCAGCAGTAAGGTTTCGCACCCCCTCAATATCCGGTCTAGTCATTACAGCAAACCATGTCGATTCGTCAGATTCCTTAATTAACTTATGCTCATATTCAACGGACTCAAGCCCTTTAGCCTGAAGATCCAAAAGATTATAATTAAAGCCTGCTTTTTGAATTCCGGGATATGCAAGAGCAGATAACGCTACAATAACAAGAAGGACCTTTACAGGACGAGAAATAATCTTTTCCATAAAAGGCATTGTTGTCATGCGCGGCTGCGAAGAAGGAAACATATTGCGCCTGCCAGCCAAAAGCAAAAGTGACGGTAGGACAGTCAGCATAGAAATAAGGCAAAAAATAATCCCTGTTCCGCCAATAAGTCCTAGCTCAGCAAGTCCAATAAATTCCTGACCAAGCACAGCATAGAAAGCACAAACAGAGGTTATGCCTCCAAGAAGCACTCCCGGACCAGTCTGTAGCAATGATTCTTCTACGGCTTTCTCGGGAGACAAACCAGCGGCAACACCCTCAATATAGCGCAAAACGACATGAATACCGAAATCTACACCAATACCAACAAGAACTAGCGCAAAAACAATAGAAAGGAGGTTGAGACTTCCAAGGGTGACCAACGCAAAACCGAAGGTCCATGCCATGGCGCAGAAAAGAGAAAACATAACCAGTGCGGGCCTCAGCCAGCCATGAAGAATAATCGTGAACAGCAATCCCACCACTAAAATAGATATGATAGCGGCTATGGTCATATCCTTATCTGTGGTGCTCATTTCGTCAGCAGACAAAACAGGGCGACCTGTAAGCCCTGCACTGATCTCTGGAAATTCTTCGCGGGTCTGATTTAAAGCAACGCGAACAACTTTAAGAGCCTGACCGATAACCCCCATTTCTGCGTAATCTTTTTTGGGCAGAATTCGCATAATGAGAAGGCGGCCATTCTTGGTATAAAAATATTGCTTACCAACCTCGTTTAGCCCCAAAATTTGAGAGGACTTTCCGCTTGCGACCACCCCTTCGATAAGGGAGGACTTCATCTCTCCGAGGAGTGAATCAAGAGCGCTCATGGTAGGGACAAACATGTCAGCCCCGGCAGAGCCGCCCATATCACTTTTACCGCTCAGCAAACCAGCTGTCATATCGAGAAAAGTTGCTAGACCGGGACCATTAAACCACTCACGCCCCAAAGGTGCTATATTTTGAGAAAGCTCCACAAACTCACGAATTTCATCTTCTGAGGCGAACATAAGCACGCCCGGCCCCATATCTTTTGCAGACATGGCGTAATGAACTTCGTGAATTACGTCTTTTTTATCTTCGAGCTTTCCCGCAAGAGAGGACGCAAAAAGAGCGGCCTGTTCCTTACCGGATTCAGTTCCGCCAGTTTCAATAACCACGAACATATATTCCTGATCACCGAAATTTTTAATCTGTGCGAGATTCCGCTTCTGAAAAGGAAGCTCGTGAGAAAGAAGGTTGTCCTGATCATTATCCAGCGTCAGGAACATCGCAGAGGAAACAGTACAAACAATGGCTAAAACAAGCCCGCAAATGACTATTGTTCCAGGGTATGAACGAACCATACGCCACAGAACAAGAATCAAAAAATTCTGAATTTTTTTGAATATATCCACAAAATTACGCCCGAAACAGCAATCTTTAATCGGGGCTTTTCAATATGTTGAGAGGCTAGGAAGTACGAGCTGTACGAATGCCTAAATCTTTAACTGTTTTCCAACCGGAACCAGTAAGCTTGTGCGCTTCTTTCAATACTGAATCCATTGCAGTCAGGAATTTATCCACATCATCATCATTGATCATCAAAGGAGGAAGTATTTTGACGGTATCAAGACCATGACCCGCGACCTGACTTAAGATATTATGCTTCTCTAAGAGTGGCATAGTTATCATCTGGCAGAACAACTCATCATTCATTTTATGCAACAGCTTCCAGCTTGCCTTAAGACCTAAAGACTTAGGCTCACCAAACTGCATTCCGATCATAAGCCCCATACCGCGGACCTCAGTCAGCATTTCATATTTATCTGCTAACTTCCGCATCCCTTCAATAATTCTATCACCAGTTTTAGTGGCATTTTCCAATAGATTTTCTTTCTCAAGAATTTCTATCGTGGCAAGACCCGCAGCCATAGCCAAATCGTTCTGGCCGAAAGTATTGGAATGTGCAAAGCACCTTTCCATTGAATCGAAAATTTTAGAATGAATAGCGCGGGTGGTAATGATTGCCCCGACAGGAATAAATCCTCCGGAAAGAGCTTTGGAAATAACCAGTATATCAGGCTTAACGCCCCAGTGATCCACAGCAAACATCTTTCCTGTTCTACCAAGTCCGCACTGGACTTCGTCAGCAATCATCAGAGTTCCATAGCGGTCACAAAGGTCACGCGCGCCCTGCAGGTACCCTTCGTCTGGCACAAAAACGCCTTTACCCTGAACTGTTTCGAAGATAAATGCCCCTACATCACCACCAGAAAGAGCTCTCTCAAGTGCGTTCAGGTCGTTGAATGGAACAGGCGTGCAATCCGGCAGTAAAGGTTCATTTCTTCCCCTGAACTCCTTATTACCATTTACGGAAAGGGAACCAAGAGTCAGACCATGAAACCCGTGATCACAATGAACCACCTTATGCCGACCTGTAGCCTGCCGCGCAAATTTCAGAGCGCCTTCGACACTTTCGGTTCCTGAATTTGTGAAAAACACAGCTTCCAAATCACCGGGAGCAAGGGCTGCCAGTTTTTCAGCAAGCATGCCGGACAGAACACCAAGATCCATCTGTACAAGGCTGGCTGTTTTAGCATCAATAATTTCATGCAGCACTTCAGCAACATAGGGATGGTTTCTCCCTATATTATAAACACCGAATCCTGCCAAAAAATCGAGAACCTTAACCCCTTTAGCATCGGTTAAGTAGGCTCCCTCAGCCCCGCAATAATTGCGATCATAGCCAATTACTTCCAAAACCCTAACAAACTGAGGGTTTACGAATTTGCGATGCAGGTCATAAGCATCTGCAATTTTTGACTTATATTTTCCAAGAATATCAGAACTCATCTTTAACAAAGCTCCACTAAATTTTACAAACGTTTATTCCTATTAATTTAACTTAGGAAAATACTCTGCTTGCCTTCTGCGGTCAATGGGTTACGCCCTATTTTGAAGAATTAGAACAAAGTTGCAAAATCCATCATTGCCCTGTAGATTTAATCACATCATTTTCGTGAATAAAACAGATGTAATTAAAATTCCTGTTTTAAAAGGAGAGTTTAAATAATGGATAAAGTTGTAAGAGCTGAAACCGCTGGATTTTGCATGGGTGTTGATCTGGCCCTCAACAAGCTGGATTCTCTAATCGAAAGTAGAGATCGCGGTTCAATATACATTTTAGGACCAATCATTCATAACCCTCAGGTACTCGAAGAATATGAAAAACAGGGTGTGATAACAGCCGATTTAGCAAATGAAATACCTACCGGCGCTTATGCAGTCATTCGCGCACACGGTGTTCCGCAAAGCGTTGAAGAAGAGCTACGCGAACGGGGCATAAATGTAATAGATGCAACCTGCCCGAAAGTTAAAAAAGCTCAACTTCTTATTAAACGTAACACCACAGACGGACGAGTTTTGCTACTCTACGGAGAAGACAGCCATCCTGAAGTAAAGGGACTTTTAAGCTACGCCCCATCAGGTACGCACCTATTTGACAGCATAGAAGAACTCGAAGCTATCAAACTGGATACGAACCGCAAGTATTGCCTTGCAGCACAGACCACTCAAGACCGGATTATTTACGAAGACATTATCCAGATACTCGAGAAAAAAGGGTTGGATGTAATCGTACTGAACTCCATATGCGATGCCACCCGTCAGCGTCAGGAAGAAGCTATCACGCTTTCAAGCGAAGTAGACCATATGATCGTTGTAGGCGGTCGTATCAGCGGTAACACTCGCAGACTTGTTCAAGTTGTGGAAGCTGCTGGAACAAAATGTACACACGTTGAGGTTGCAAGTGAACTTCCCCTTGATGACCTGAAAGGGGCGAATAAAATTGGCCTGACTGCGGGAGCATCAACTCCAAAGCACTTGGTTGATGCCATTCAGCAGATCCTTCAAAAAACATAGCATAATGTAAATTAATTCATTGTTATTTGATCCCACTAAAAAAGCGCAGCATTAATCTAATGCTGCGCTTTTATTTATTTTTATTACAATTAAACTTAAACAGATAGTCCCTCAGAGCATCTCATAAACTAAACGTCACTTCCCTTTGCAATTACGCCAGAATCCCATGTGTAGTTCTTAAAACTCTGCCTGAAGAATACTGAATACAGAACAGGACATAGGATCAGCGTAATGACGGTGGCAAACATCAGCCCCGACATAATGCAGTTTGCCATAGGCCTCCACATTTCCCCGCCCTGCAATGACAGAGGCACCATCCCGATAACTGTCGTAGTTGCAGTCATAATGATTGGCCTAGCCCTTTCGAGCGACGCAAGCACTATGGAATCCGCCAAATCCATTCCTTTGCCGCGCTGTATCTCAATTCGGTCTATGAGCATAATCGCGTTATTTACTATAATCCCGAGTAGGCTGATCATTCCAAGCATCGGCATAAATCCGAAAGGAGAATTCGTAAGCAACATACCGGGCGTAATTCCGCACATCATGGGCGGCAAAGTCAACAGGATAATAAGCGGCCTCCTGAACGAGTTAAACTGGAATATCAACACCATAATCAATAGCCCCATTGCTAAAGGCATATTGGCGTTAATAGAAGCCTGACTCTCCTGACTTTCCTGAAACTCACCACCATATTCAATGGAGTAGCCTATGGGCCAGTCAGCAGAGTTCATCAGTTCATCAACTTGAGGACGCAACGCATCAACAGTCGGTAATGCGAAATACCCATCCGCCAAATCGGCTTTAACCGTCATTGTGCGAGTCTGGTCCCTCCGGCGAATATCAGACGGCTGCCAAACAAGTTCCGACGAAGCAATTTGGCTGAGTGGAACACTGCTACCATCCTGATAAGAATAAACATTTATACTCTCAAGCTTATCAAGACGATTGCGGAAAGACTCATCACCTCTAAGCACAATGGGAATATTGACATCCCCTTCACGGTAAATAGATGCCTGATACCCGCTCATGCCCGATTGCAAACTGAGTGCGACATCAAAACTCGAAAGCCCAGCCTCACGCGCTTTATTTTGATCAACATCAACAACAAGCTTTTTAGCCCACTGTCCCCAGTCATCCCAAACTCTGGAGACTCCGGGAACGGCTTCGAGCAAAGCTTCAATTTTATCACGAAGCATGTAGAGCGTTTTCTGATCATCACCGGAAATACGAATCTGAACAGGAGCACCAACCGGAGGTCCGTTCATTAATTTTTTCAGACTGAAATCTGCATCAGGGAAGTTCGCCTCAAGTTCCTTACGAGCTCTTGCAATAACCTTATCCGTATCTTCAACTGATTTAGTATTAACAACAAAAGTAGCCAAATTGTTATTACTCTGCTCAAGATTAAGTGGCAGATACCAACGCGGTCCGCCATGCCCGATAAAAGTTCCGATGCTTTCAACCCCGTCATCAACCATCAAATACTTCTCGAGCTTGGAAACTTCCTCAGCCGTTGTAGTAATGTCCGACCCGAATGGTTGCCAGAAATCAATGGTAAACTGAGCCCTTTCATTTGGCGGGAAAAACATTTTAGGAACAAATTGAAATCCCCAAAATGAAACTATGCACAAAGCAAAAATGATCCCGATAAAAGCTGCGCGCTGCCTGAGGCAAAACAAAAGCATACGTCTATAGCCCCGGTACATTCTACTCGAAAAGGTCTGCAAAACGACTTTAGGCTTTAATACATAATAGCAAAGCATAGGAATAAGAGTCATGGACAAAGCCCACGAACAAAGCAAAGTAAGCGTAACAACTACAAATAGGGAAAAACAAAATTCCCCAACTTTACTTTCCGCCAACGGAATTGGTAAAAAAGCAAAAACAGTTGTCATAGACGCAGCAAGCAGAGGCATCCAGAGTTCCGAGACAGCATTAACAACAGCTTTAATACGTTCTTCCCCAGCTGCAAGCCTGACAAGAATAGCCTCAGAGACCACCACCCCGTTATCAACCAGAATCCCGAGAGAAATAATCAAGGATGCAATTGAAATCTTATGTATCGCAACTCCGAATGTGGGTAGCAACCCGATACAACCGAGCATAGCCATAGGTACTAACGCTCCGGCAACTAGACCTGTCCGAAATCCTGCGAAAGCAAGAATGACAATCACTACAAACAAAAATGACTCAAGAAGATTAATCATAAAATCAGTAACAGCAGTCTCAACATAATCAGGCTGGTAAACAATAATATTGTATTCCATACCAAGATATAAATCAGCTGAAAGCTGATCAAGCTTTGCGGTAACTTTATCTCCGAGTTCCATGATATTGTTGCCGTCGGCCATGGAAATCGCAAGCATGATAGCAGGAGTCCCATTATATCTGGTCATGACTGACGGAGGATCAGAAAAGCCCCGTGAAACCTTGGTTACATCAGAAAGCTTTAAACTAGTCTTCATCCCTTCAAGCCGCAAAGAAAGCGACGCGATATCATCAACAGACTTAAACTCTCCAGTCGGCTCAATGGCGATACGCTCCGGCCCCACTTTAGCGGTGCCACTCGGGCGGATTGTATTTTGATGATCGATCATTTGTCCGAGAGCGAAGGGACTTACTCCGGCAGCAGCCATTCTCGAGTTAGAGAAATCGATATAAACGCGCTCATCCTGTAGTCCCCAGCGATCAACTTTTCCTACGCCTTTAACAGACAGCAGTTCGTCGCGAGTGTAGTCAGCCACATCTTTCAATTCGCGGTACGAAAATCCTTCACCGGTCAAAGCTACCAAAATACCAAATACATCCCCGAACTCATCATTGATAAGGGGAGTCTGTGCCTCAGGAGGCAAAGTTGTCTCAGCGTCGGAAACCTTGTTTCGAAGATTCTGCCAAATAGGACCCATGTTTTTCAGATGATCTAAGAACTCAACTTCTATGATGGATATCCCGGTCATAGACTGGGACTTAACCGACTTCAGATCACTGAGTTCTCTAATGCGCTCTTCAAGTTTATCTGTAACCAGCTCTTCCACCCTCTGCGGCGAAGCTCCGGGAAAAGAGGTAATTACAACAGCCGTACGAATAGTAAAATCAGGGTCCTCAGCTTTCGGAATGCTAAAGAAAGTCATCACCCCGCCAAGGGCTATGAGCAGAAACAAAGCTATAGAAGTACGATTATTTTCAATACACCATCTTGCTACGTTCATGATTCCTCCCCAACGGTCTTAACCTTCATGCCGTCTCTAAGAGAATGAACACCTCTGATAACCACTACTGCACCAGTCTTAATCCCGTCTTTGATCTGCACTCCAAGTGGAGACAATGATCCGATTTTGACTTTGCACATTTTAACGGTTGAGTTATTTTCAACAACCCAGACATGATTACTTCCGTCAGGATTGCCAACAACAGCTGAAGGAGGAACAAACACGTGATTTCCACCATTTCTGCCTGGGAAGAAAACTTTGCCGGACATACCACTGCGCAGCCTCTGATGTGAATTATCGAGGTAAACCTTTACAGGGTAGGATGAACTTTCATTCGCGCCAATGCCGACTTCCATGACAATTCCTTTCGCAGGCTGTCCCGGCAGTGCATCGAGAACAACATCAACCTTTTCCCCCTCAGTGACCTGAGCAATCAAAGTGTCCGGTAAAGAAATACTCATCTTCATCTGGCGCCCAGCATTAAAAACAATTATGCCCTCGCCAGATTGTACATTCTGATGAATGTTAATATTCACAGCACTTACCCATCCATCAAAAGGAGCAGAAAGCACGGTGTACTTAAGTTTTTTGCGCGCTATATCGAGCATTTTGGCCCAAGCATTAAGCTGAGCTTCCTGAGATTTATAGTCAGCTTCCGACTGATCAAGTTCACTTTTTGAGATTACTTCCCGTTCAAAAAGCTGCCTGATTCTGGAAACATCAGCCTTAGCTCTGGTGAAATTTGCTCGTACCTGCTCAAGCTGAGCTTCAGCTTGATGCACTTCTAATTCGTAATCAGCGGGATCAAGCTTAGCTATAATCTGCCCGGCTCTAAATTTTCTGCCAATCTGATCACCGGGAAACGAAATAACCTTACCATGAACCCGAAATGAAAGTTCAGATTCAAGCGCATCTTCCACTGTACCGGAAAAAACCCATTGCCTATCAAAATCAGACTCACCGACAGTGGCAGTTTTAACAGGTCTTATTACTTCCTTAACGGGAATTACTGCATCATTACATCCAGCTATCAACAAGCTGAATATGGACAATAATACTAGTGATAACTTTTTCATATCTTTATGACTCCTCACAACCGATAAAGCCGATTATTCGTCTACATAAAATATCTGTTGCTTTAGCTATATTTTCAGGGGTGTACTCTTCCCATCCGACTCTGGATAATACTGTCTTGGAATGTGCAAACTTGAGAGCCATGCCCATTAAAGCAATCACCATAATAATTCGCTCTTCACGAGAAGCATCGGGTTCCATAACCGTTTCTAAAAGAAGCGCTAAACTCTCAAACGAAGGCGTAAGCAAGTCCCTATCCAATTGTGGATAAAGTTCGCTAGGCACTGCAAGTTCCCGTGAAATGATCAAAGACGCCCATTCTGTTTCGGGGTCCCCGATAATGGCATTAATTAAAACACCAAAATACCATCGAACTAAGTCCCCTTTCGAAATTTCACCGGAATCAAACCGACCAATATGCTCATCGAGATTTTCCTTAGAAGGAAAAAATTCATGCTTGTGGTCAATAACGTCCTGAAGAACTGCTTCGTACAGCCCAAGTTTTCCGCCGAAGTGGTACCCGACTGTTGCAATATTAATATTTGCCTCTTTTGCAAGGTTGCGCATGCTCACACCCTTAAATCCATTTATCGCAAACAACCTCGCGCCAACTAATAAAAGCTTCTGCCGAGTTTCTTCGCCACGGGATTTATTACCAGATCCACTTGTATTCAATTCAGACATTTTAACCTCATATATATAACTAGACGTATATTTTTAAATAATTAATGCAGCCAATTTTCTTGCTGCTTTCAAAAGAAAGCTAACGACGCTCCTCATGAAAGTCAAACACTTGTTTAAAACATTCGTTTAAAACTTTTGTTTAAATAGAACATCACAACAATATACACAATTAATACAATGACTAAAAAATAAGACCACCCAATATTTAAAAAAATTAAACCGGATAGAATCAACTCCAAGCACCTAAAACGAGTGGAAAGCACAAATTGCGCTTCCATTGTCCAGTACAATAAATTATCTCAGGACATGCATAAGCGGGAATTTATAAGACAGCAGGAGGTAAAGATATGCGGGCGCTATTGGTCATAGATATGCAAAGAGGACTCTTCGAGGGAGCAAAGAAACGGTTTGATGCTGAAAATGTTATAAAGCGCATTAACGGTTTAATCGATCGAGCCAGAAAAAAGGAAATTACAATCATTTTCATCCGACATAACGGACCGCCAGAACAGGGCTTGGAACTAAATTCCGAGGAATGGCAGATATTACCAGAATTGCATAAAGAGCCATCTGATATGACTATTGATAAAACGTGCTGTGATTCTTTTTGCAGTACTAATCTTAAAGAAGAATTGGACAAACTGAGCGTGAACAAGCTCATCATAACAGGATGCTGCACCGACTTTTGTGTTGATTCTACTGCGCGCCAAGCTACGAGTCTTGGCTATGAAGTCATGGTTGCATCCGATGCGCACACAACTGCCGACAAGCCGCACCTCGATGCCAAGATCATCATAGAGCATCATAATTTCGTCTGGTCCGAAATATACAGTACCAAGGCGATCATAGTTCGTCCTGCGAAAGATATTTTCTAGGGGTGTTAACCCCGTCCGATCAATAAAATTAATAGGATCATCCAAACAATACCCATAAACATCCCCGCCAGCGAAACCTATCGGGTCGGGAGTTATGAATCTGCCGATGATAGGATCGTATTCACGATAGCCGAAATGGATTAAGCATGTATCTTTTGAGGATACTTAGTTCAATTATTTGAAGCTAGCATTTGGTTTCACGACACAGTAAGTGTCACCAGAGAAGGGGATAAAAAAATTAAAAGGTTCTACAACAGTTAATTTCAAAACTAAGTCTTTACTTGCTCCAGGCAATGGTAAGTCGAAACCAAGTATGCCTATAAAAGAGCAGTCGTCTCTCCACAGTCTCTCCCATTGGCTACTAGGAAAGGTCTTTCCACTTTTCAAAACAACTCCATCAGATAAAAAGTGATATTCTAAAAAGCCTCTTGTGCGCTCAACATAAGAAAGTGGGTCATAATCTGGAATTTTTATAAATATGCCATAGCGTGTTTTGTAGCTAAATTTAAGTGGAATTCGGATAGTTGCTCCTTTCTGTGTTACATCAAAAGGAGCTGAGTATATCTCCGCATAAAACTTGTTATTGTTGAAGATAGCCTGATAATGATTAGAATTGTATACTAAAAAACAACAGACAATTATAAGCAAAAAACACGTTAAGACTACTTTTTTCCATATCATTATTGAGCCTATATGAGGGGGGAAAGGTACCTCCCCCCCTTGTTTAGTTAGTGGAGATTGTCACTGCGAAAAGTAGCATGATACTCTTTTAACAATTTATCTTTAAAGTCTTGGCAATTATTAGAAACAGCGTCATATTCACCTTCTTTGAGATTTTTCGCTGCTCGCCTCATACGCTTGTCATCATAATGTTGCCTTTCAAACTTAAAACCTTTCTTAGTTTCATTCGTAATACGCCCTTTGTCGGACTTTCCAATATTTCCACCTTCCTCATCTTCAAAAAAACCATGTTCATGTTTTAATTCAAGGTTATTGCGGCTAAGTTCTTTTTCTATCTTATCTGAAACCGGACCCCGGGCAACTGTGTCTAGCACTTTTTTGCCTGCGCCATTCAAGGCTTTACCTACAGGACTATCTAGCACCTCAAGACCTTTAAGCCTTCTTTTGCCAAACACAAACAGCCCCGTCCGATCAATAAAATTAATAGGATCATCCAAGCAATAGCCATAAACATCCACATCCCCGCCAGCGAAACCTATCGGGTCGGGAGTTATGAATCTGCCGATGATAGGATCGTATTCACGATATCCGAAATGGACTAATCCCGTACCTTTATCTGCGAGACCTGCCGCAAATCTTACACAAGTGTCAAACTTCTTATTTGTATCGACAAGTATATTCCCAAACGAATCATATATAACGCGTTTTAACTCACTACCTTTGTCATCCGCAACAATAAGGGGGTAACCATAGGTGATGTTACATTTGGAAATAGCATAATATTTGAAGAGCTATTGAATAGCGAAATTTATTTTAGAGATGCAGGCATGATGCTAAGCATAATTTCACCTTCATATTTCTTTAATGAAGACATTGGATTCTCGGCTTGCAGTTCAAGTACTACACCCTCTGCAGCTCCCGGATAAGGCAAAGTGAAATTTAATAAGAGCGCAGAGCAATAATTATCATTAGATGAACTGTACCCCATTGCACCAAAAGGGCAGTCTGTTAGGCCTTCTTTAAGCGTTTTGCCGTTTGATACAAATTTGTAACGCAATACTTCTTTCTCAGTACGTAGTTCTACAGAAAGATGTTCAGGTACAATTATAAACAATGAATATTCAGCATCATATTTATTTTTAAGATTAATTTTGACAGATGCTCCTTTTATACTCGGATCAAAACTCCCTTCAAAAATAGATTCATAATACTTATCAGACATAAAATAAGCTTTAAAAACATTAGTTGAGTAGACCATGAACATTAAAATAAATATAGAGATGACGATTGTTAACGTCTTCATATTTCCCCACTGATTGAGAGAGGATTTCTCCTCTCTCTTTTTTAGTCAAAATTAATTTTACTCTTTCTTTTGTATACGCTGACACTCTTTTGTAACATCTTCTGTGTAGTCTTGGCAGTTGTTACCGATCTCTTTGTATTTTCCTTTTTTGTACTTCCCACTTGCCTCGATGTTTTTCTCAGCTTGACGCATTACTTTATCATCAAAATGCTCGCCTATGGGAGTACTAACTCCATTTTCATCATGCCGAACTCCACCTTTTGAGAAACCTGAATTTGTTTTTTCCTTTTTCTCTAGATCAGCTTTGTCATATTTTATAAATTCATGTTTAAGCTTTACATTACCCTTATCCATTAACCAATCGACCGCACCAGGAAATGCTTTAGTAAGTCGGCCGACGGGTGTACCTGCATGAAAAGCTTTCTTCAGAGCAGTACCACTTGGTTCATCTAAGAACTCAAGTCCTTTCAGTCTTCTTTCATGAACTTGCGCCAGCCCCGTGCGATCAATAAAATTAATAGGATCATCCAAACAATACCCATAAACATCCACGTCCCCGCCAGCAAAACCAATTGGGTCGGGTGTTATGAATCTGCCGATGCGAGGATCGTATTCACGATAGCCGAAATGGACTAAGCCCGTATCTTTATCTGCGAGACCTGCCGCAAATCCGAGACAGGTGCCTAACTTTTTATTTGTATCGACAAGTAGATTACCAAACGAATCATATATAACTCGTTTTAGCTCACGACCCTGATCATCCGCAACCATAAATATTGATCCGACCTGATCGGTGGCAAAAAGATACTCTTTATCTTGGTAAGTCATACCGACAGGATCACCTTCTTCGTCATATCTGAATATCTTCTCATCATTGCCTTTCTCGTCAACGACTACCAATAATGTAGTCAGATCTTGCCATAGATATGTTTCTACGACCTTACCGTCCACAGCCTTAGAAGCTCTCTGGCCGGCAGGATTATAGGTGTACTCAATTCTCTTACCATCCGGCAGAATCACTTCACACAGCGGCCCTGATTCTAAATAAGCATATTGTGTTATTTCACCAAATTCATTTTTAGAAACCAGACGCCCTTTGTCGTCATAAACATATTTAATTTTGCCAGTTTGCATGAGCTGCAAATTGTCATTATAACTATAACGATGCGGCTTTACCCACCTAGTTTCAATCGCCGTTCTTTCACCATACTCACCGTACTGATACATCTCGGTAGTGTTGCGATCACAATAAACATTTTCAAGCCTACCTTCTCCATCATACTCGTACCTGTATTCGATTTTCATAGGATAAAGATCGAATGAGCGCTTAATGATCCTACCGCCATCGTCCATTTCTAGTTCAAGCTGGGCAAAGTTCTCATCCGTCCCCGGAATCAGAAAAGGCTTAGACTGAAACTGCGGTACAGCTTCCATGTCTACAGAATCCCGTTCCAGTTCATCATGAATGGAATCACCAGTTCCAGACTCTGGACGTCTCCGCTGATTTATCGCTACTTCTGACATCAATTCTTTACCGTATTCGGTGTTGTGCAGATCCTTAACCAACTCTAGTTCGGGGTTACTCAACATAAAATTAATGTGGACCTGAGATTTGGCTTTTTTGCGAGTTTCCATAAGCTCTTCCATCTCGTTATATCTGCGATCCCAAAGAGCCTTGCGTTGCCCTTTAAGCATTTTAGGATACATTTTTTCGGAGTTGTTAAATTCGAAAAAAAACCGTTGCTGATAATTTGCATTAGGATCAACTCCGAATTCTATAGGCTCAACGACCTCATACATTTGCTCAAGTTTTTCCTCTGGTTTCATAGACTTATGATACAATATCGCGCCCATCGAAAGCTCATTCTGTTCTTTTTTTCTAAGATAATACCCGTCTAAATTATCCATACTAATTCCTCATAATTTTCTATCCACCTTGCAAAACATCCAAACCTATTCTGAATTTCGCGCGGCAAATTGTTTCAACCAATATGGAGAGAATATCGTTTAGGCCGGACCTGACTCAGCCGACTCGGGTCCGGCATGAAAAAAAGAACAAAAAAAATCGGCACCACCTGATTTAATCAGATAGTGCCGACATAATATCTATTTAATTCCAAGCAGATAGTGACAATTACTACAGTTTACGTATCACCTGAACATCAATTTATTATCAACCAAAGCTCATTCAATCAGCTTAAAAACTTGCTGATTAGAACCTGAGAACTAACCTAAACGAGTAGTCTCAAGTACTTCATCAAGAGTCTTAAGCTTGTTCAGCGCGCGATGAAGATGCCCTAGATCTCTAACCTCAACGGTGAATTCCAAGAGCGAAATTCCATCCACATCCGATCTGAATGTACCGGAATCAATATTCACATCCTGATCAGACAAAATCGTACATATTTTAGCAAGTAAACCTTTGATATTCTTGCATCTGATACTGATCTGCGCCGGATGCGAAGCCTCTTCCTGTCCACCGGACCACGAAACATTCAAAAGACGTTCTTCTTCAAGACTTTTAACATTCGGGCATGTTGCAGAATGAACAGCAACCCCGCGCCCACGACTGATATAACCAATGATAGGCTCACCCGGTAGCGGCGTACAACAACCCGCAAAACGAATAAGAACATTATCAACACCTTCGATTTCGATGGCGTTCCCTATGTCTTTCGCTTTATCTTTGTCTTTCTCTTCAGGGGTCTGCTGTGGGTGAACGTCCGGAACTTCCTCCTCACCTTCTATGTTGTTAATTACAGCATAGAGACGACGCAAAACTTTGCGAGGAGTAATTCGTGAATAGCCTACATTTGAAAGCAGATCATCAACATTACCACATGAAAATTCATCAGCAAGCATGACGAAATAACCGTCTTTGATGGCCTTAGGCACATTCAAATTCATGCGGCGGCCTTCTTTCTCGAGCATCTCTTTGGCAAGCCTAATTGAACGCTCGCGCTCTTCAGTTCTAATGTAATGCTTAATACGTGTACGGGCCTTAGCGGTCTTAACAAACTTAAGCCAATCACGACTCGGCTTACGCTTTTTATCGGTAAAGATCTCAACCGTGTCACCATTTTTGAGCGCAGTTGTCAGCGGTACAAGCCTGCCGTTAACTTTCGCACCAGTACAATGGTTACCAACATCGGTATGGATAGAATAAGCGAAATCAACAGGAGTAGCTCCATCAGGGAGTTCCTGAATGTCACCACCTGGCGTGAAAATATAAACTTCATCATTAAACAGATCAAACCTGAGTGAAGACATGAACTCACGCGGATCTTCAAGTTCTCGCTGCCAGTCCATAATCTGACGAAGCCATGAAAAACGCTCAGCGTCCCTATTCTGCTTTGAAGCACTTGTTCCGGACTCTTTATACTGCCAATGAGCAGCAACACCGTACTCGGCAACTTTCTGCATCTCTGCAGTACGAATCTGAATCTCGATGCGCTCCCCTTCGGGACCGACAACAGTAGTATGCAAACTCTGATACATATTAGCTTTCGGAATGGATATATAATCCTTAAAACGACCGGATACGGGCATCCACATAGAGTGAACCAGCCCCAGAACCGCGTAACATTCCTTAACAGAATCGACGATTACTCTGAATGCAATAATATCATGAACCTGATCAAGCTCAAGACCTTGACGCACCATCTTATTGTAAATACTGTATTTATGCTTAGTTCTTCCGTAAATAGAACCCGTAAGCTCATTGCTTTTCAGCACATCCTGTAAAAGCCCAAGCACTTTATCCACATACTCTTTTCCAAGAGTATGCTGGCGCTCAAGACCATCAGTAATATTTTGAAAAATATCCGGCTTTAGATAGTACAGACAAAGATCTTCTAAATCTCGCTTAACCATATACAGACCGAGTCTGTTGGCGAGCGGAGAATAAATATCCAGAGTCTCCTGCGCGATCAAAAGCTGCTTATAGTTCTTCTGAAAATCAAGAGTGCTCATATTATGTAAGCGGTCAGCAAGCTTGACCATCAATACGCGAATATCTTCCGCCATGGCTAAAATCATCTTACGAATATTTTCAGCTTTGGCGATAGCTTTAGACTCAAAATCCATCATCCCGATTTTAGTCACGCCATCAACAATATCAGCAACCTCTTCACCGAAAAGATCCGCGATATCATCAATGGTTGCATCAGTATCTTCAACTGTATCATGCAGTAAACCAGCCGCAACAGTAGGTTCATCAAGCCTCATATCGGCTAAAATTTTAGCAACATGCAAAGGATGAGAAAGGTAAGGCTCACCCGAAAGGCGCACCTGCCCCTCATGAGCACGCGCTGAAAACACATAAGCTCTGCGAATAAGATCCAGATCAGGATCATCAATATAGGTACTGACTACATCAGTAATTTCATTAATTCTTATCATAATTATTGCTGTATCCTGAGCTTCTTTTGCGAAGCGGTGGGTATCCACCATCTGTCTGCATTATATCCTAACCCTGCGGGAGCTATTTTTAATCCCTTAATCCGGCTCTGATAAATAGGGAGGGACATCTGAACGTATAAAAAACAGTAAGGCTGTTCCTCGTGTAATATTTCCTGAATACGATCGTAAATAACTTTGCGATCAGCTTGAACTAAAGTAGTTCGTCCCTTTTCTAGTAGTTCGTCAAGCTCGCTATTCTTAAACTTAACAATATTAAGCCCACCTGGAACGGCCTTAGAAGAATGCCATACATTATAATTGTCAGGATCTTGGGTTATACTCCAACCAAGAATAATCGCGTCAAACTTCCCTTTATCAACAAATTCCTTAATAAATGCAGCCCACTCAACGGTTCTTATCTGGACGTCAATGCCAATATCTTTAAGACGGTTCTGAATAATTGTTGCGGTCTTAATTCGTAAGGTATTTCCCTGATTTGTGAGAATTGTAAACGTAAAAGGAATCCCATCACGATCGATAATACCATCACCGTCAGTATCTGACCATCCTGCCTGCTTTAAAAGTTCCACAGCTTTCTCTGGTTGATAGCCGTAAGGGACAAGCTTATCATTATATACCCATGTATCTGGCTTATATGGGCCTATAGCAGGAGAACCAAGACCCAACAGAACTCCTTTGACTATTTCTTCTTTATTTATTGCATAAGAAATAGCCCGTCTAACACGGACATCTTTGAAAAGAGGTTTTTCCAAATTGTAGCCCAACCATGTGTACCCAAAAGAAAGAAACTTAAATTTTTGAAAATCCTTTTCCCAACTAGATCCTTTAGTCTGAAACAAGTACTGTTGAGGAGTAAGCCCCATACCGTCTAAATTGCCAGTTTTAAGTTCCATGAACTGAGTAGATGTATCTGGAATAATTCTGAACACTATTTCATCTATATAAGGACGCCCTTCAAAATAATCTTCGTTAGCCTCAAGAATAAGCCTTTGACCGGAAATCCATTCCTTTAATTTATAAGGACCAGCCCCAATGGGCGCGCGTGAATATTTTGTTTCTCTAAGATTTTCGTTCTCGAGAAGATGCTTAGGCAAAATATCAAACGCCCATGTAACTAGCGAACGAGCAAAAACTTTGTCATACGTGACTTCAAATGAATACTTACCAGTGACCTTGAATTCTTTAACATTCAAAAAATCAGAAGCGTAGGCAGTCGGAGTTTCGGGATTTATCATCATTTTATACGTAAACTCAACATCTTCAGCTGTAAGTGGCTTCCCATCAGTCCATCTAATATCTTCACGAAGTTTAAACTTGAATAGCTTTCCATCATTAAGAATTTCAAAAGATTCTGCAGCCTCAGGAACTAATTCTATATCTTTGTTGTACTTTAGCGGAGAAACAAATATCTTATCTGCTACAGTATGACTCGCGCTGTCAGAAGAAAGGGCCGAAATGAGATTTATCGGTTCGGCTAGAAGAGGCTCGGTAAGTCTCCCACCTGCAACAGGCGTTGATTCTTGAGCCGAAGCAACTGTACTTTCAGGAAAAGCTTTTTTTTCTGATTCTTGCTCAGGAGTTTGACCGCACGCGGCGAGAAATACAAAACAGCCGAAGAGAATGTAAGCAAATATGCTGCGACTCATGTTTTCCTTGTTTTTTTGTAAAAAATATTTCATAAAATTGCATAATTGATCGAGCTAAACACTATGGACTAATGTTCTTTAAAAGCCAAGCAATGTATGCAGATAGATTGACCAAAACGTTTTTTTACTTTACGGAAACACCGTAACAAGCAAAATCTAATAAATATTTCCATATTCAATACTGATGTTACAAAAATATATTAAAAGTTAGAGTTCGGGGGTCCAAACAAGGATGTCTCAAAATGAAGAAGCAGTCGTAAAGAAGATTCTTAAAGACTTTGTATCTAATACCGTACCGGAATACATTCTGGACGGCTCACGCACTATTGTAAGTTCTGGCGGAGTGCAAAAACTGGATATAAGGAAGCGCGAAAGATATTGGGATATCGATTCATCAATCCAAGGTGACGATTTTCAGATCTACACTTCCGAGCTTGGTTTGAACCTGGCTGAAGAAAATATCAACCACTATTGCAACTGTCCCGATGCTTATTCCGGGGTATGCAGACATGTAGGCGCGGCAGCTTTAAAGCTTTTGCTTTCACTCGATGTAGAGGAAGAAAAAGCGGAATCAATAAAGCAGGCTGACTGGCGTCAAAATTTCAGATCATTTTTCTCCACAGAATTAGAACCTGAAGCGGGAAAACATTACATTATTTACCGCATGTACCCAGAGCCTGAGCGCTTGCAGGTATCATTTTTCAGAGCCAGACAGAATAAGTCAGGCCTTTCACAGGTTCAAAATGAAGTAGATTTAGAGAGCATTATAGCAAACCCAGAGTGGAGCGAAACTTCGCCTAACCTGCCACTTGTTGCTGAACAGATAGGCCATTACCTAGACTACCGTGGACACAGAGTCGACATTCCGGCAGGTCTGCATGCATGGTTTTTCAGATCAGTCAAAGATGAATACTATATCTTCTTAAAAGATACGGACATCCCTATCCGAATTGAAAGTAGGACCATGCAGCTAAAACTTTCCCCGCAACTTGCGGATGAAGGTCTCAGTTTTGACATTTTATTGTCCGACGAAGGCAAGCCGCCTTTCTCTATTATGGATGATGATGAGGTTTTCTTCTACGGAAGATTGCCACTATGGGTGTACTGGAAGCATGGCTTTTACCCTGTGCAGACGACTCTGGACCCTAAACTTGTACAGGAAATGAGAATTCAGAACCCGGTAATTCCTCCGGGAGAAATTCCTGAATTTCTTGACAGAGTTTGGACACAGATACCTGTATCCGATCTATATGATCACGAAGAATTTCTTGAAAAAATGCAGCCTTTCTTTGTCCCGGCTACATTTAATCCTAAGCTCTACCTCAATGAAGAAGGTAGCCTGCTGACCATCAGGATTGATAACCTATATGATACAGAACATGGCGAAGTAGCCATGCCTGAGCCGAACCCTGATCTTCAGACCGGTAGTTACAAAGACGGAGAAAAATCCTACCTTGTCCGCCGCGCTCAAGATGAAGAAGCACAACTATTTTCAGAACTTAGAGATATGGGCTTTCAGCCTCGTAACAACTCCACATGGTTCATGGAACAGGAAGCCGCAATCATATTCCTGCTGGATTTCTATCCACAGTTAGTTGAAGCTTATAGAATTTATGGAGAAAAGAATCTTACTCGCTACAAAGTAAGACTCACTAAGCCGGAAATTATCGCCGAAATTGATACTGACGAAGATAATAAGTGGTTTAATCTCGACATATCCGTCGAGTATGATGATCAGAGAGTTCCTATCGATAAGATATGGGAAGCTTGGAGTCAGGGTAAACGGTACGTACAACTTAAAGACGGCTCATATACCAGCTTGCCGGAAGCATGGCTCAAGAAGCTCAGTCATAAACTGAAAGCGCTTGGCTATGATCCTGATCAGCCTCCTAGGTCAACCTATGAGCAGTATGAAACACCGGTTCTTGATAAGATCATCGAGGACCTTCCCGACACCAAAACAGATGAACAGTTTGTTAAACTCAGGGAAAAAATTAAAGATTTTGAAGAAATTCAGCAACTTGAAGCACCACAAGGGCTTGATGCGACATTGCGTCCATACCAGCTTCAAGGGCTTAGCTATCTGAATTTCCTTAGAGAATATCATTTCGGCGGAATTCTTGCGGATGAAATGGGACTGGGTAAAACTATCCAGACCCTTTCTTTCCTCATGTCCCTCTATGAAAGAGGCATAAAAGGACCTAATTTAATCATCGTTCCAACCTCAGTTCTTCCAAACTGGGAACGTGAAGCGAAGAAATTTGTTCCTGAGCTTTCAGTTTTGACAATTTATGGTTCAAGGCGTGAAGAGCTGTTCAAAAAAATCAATGATTCATGCATCGTTATTACAACGTATGCACTGCTCCGCCGGGATCTGGAAGAACTACTTAAACGCGAATACACTACTGTTATCCTTGACGAAGCGCAGAATATTAAAAATCCTAATACCATCACAGCAAAATCTGTCCGCCAGTTAAAATCTGGCATGCGACTTTGCCTCTCCGGTACTCCGATTGAGAATAATCTATTTGAACTCTGGTCTCTTTTTGAGTTCCTTATGCCCGGATTTCTCAGTTCGCAGCACGCTTTCCAGCGCGGCATAATAAAACCAATCAAAGACGGTGATCAGGAAGCCCTTGATTATCTGAGAACAAGAGTACAACCGTTTATTCTTCGCAGAACTAAATCCGAAGTAGCGAAAGATCTGCCTCCTAAAATTGAGACAGTTCACTATTGCGAACTCATCGATGAGCAACGCGACCTATATAATGCTCTGGCGAAACGCTTGAGAGATCAGGTCCTTAAAGATGTTGATCAAAAAGGAATGGCCAAGAGTCAGATGTCTATCCTTGATGCACTGCTCAAGCTGAGACAAATATGCTGTCATCCACGATTGCTCAAACTCGACATGCCGGGATTCTCAACGAATCTGCCATCAGGTAAATTTGACGCATTTAAAGACCTCATTTTTGATGTAGTGGAAGGCGGACATAAGGTTCTCGTTTTCTCACAGTTTGTGCAGATGCTGCACATTATCCGCTCATGGCTGACGATCAAAGAACTTCCGTTCACCTACCTTGACGGTTCAAGTAAGGACCGTTTCGAGCAGGTTGATAAGTTTAATGATAGCCCTGACATTCCTATTTTCCTGATCTCGCTTAAAGCGGGTGGAACAGGTCTAAACTTAACCTCAGCGGATTACGTTATTCATTATGATCCATGGTGGAACCCTGCTGTTGAAAATCAGGCAACTGACAGAACTCATCGAATCGGTCAAAAACGACAGGTTTTTGCATACAAAATGATTTGTCAGAATACTGTAGAAGAAAAGATACTAGGACTTCAGGAAATGAAAAAAAGCGTTGCGGATGCAATTATTCCAGGTCAGTCCGCTCTTAAATCTCTTACTCGTGATGACCTTGAAATGTTGTTCGAGATCTAAAATACGCTCGTAATTCATTAATTGTTAATGGCTAAAGCCCCGGATTCCACTACGAATCCGGGGCTTTCTTTTGACATCTTACCTAAGACTATATTACAAATATTAAACCAAATCTCGGAGATAATTTATCGCGTTCAGTTAATCACGGCTGATTTGTGCACAAAACAGCACTATAAATAACATACATTGAGAAGCCATGAAAATATTACGAGTACAATTGATCCCTCAAATTAGAAATGGACTACTCCTTAGCTTCATTTCAATACTCCTCTCTGGGTGCGCTATGTTTGGTGGATCGATTGATCATGCTATTGAGCTTACTAATGAAAAAGAATATGAAAAAGCCGTCCAGTACCTATCAGGAATTATCGATTCAGGCGCTACGCCGCTGACCAAGGCCGAAGCTTTCATGCTTCGCGGTGAAAACTATACAAGCCTACGCGAATACCGATATGCGTATCGCGACCTACAAGTTGCGTGGAAAGCTTCCTGTGAAATATACCAGAGCACACCAATCTCTGAAACTCCTCCGTCAGGCAACAGTACCAAATCTTTTTCCTCAGCCAAAGCATGCACCGAAACCGTCCCCTTTCTTATAGATGAACTCAAACCGTTCACTAGCGATTTCGCAGCAATTATGGCGACTCAAGATGCTTCTTCCCTTACCAAAAAACACTTTCCAGAGTTCTCTAAATAACTAATTTTAAGACTTCATCTCCTTCCTATTCCGCCACCACCCTTGACGATGTCCCGCATTTTTTTACAAGTATAAAACTATTCACCTCCCCACCTATCTCTAGAGCTCAATACAGATGCTACATTTTTGTAACTTATGTCGTAAAAGCTCATTATACCCTCTTATTTTGACTGATATAGAAGTAATTACCCCAGTTAAAACCGTTATTACGGTTAAAATCAATTTACTCGCCAATCACCCGCTGACCACGGATAACTATTGACAGAATTGTCACGAATTTGTAGGTTTCTACAAATTTGAATGCAAAGCATGGTACATTTTTGTTATATACCTCTATATCCATTTCAAATACGTCAATAATTAGTTAAAGAGGTCTGACTTTGTGCTGACCCATTAGGAGTGAAAAAGATGATAAACAGTGGTGATACCGCGTTTATTCTTGTTTCAGCAGCCTTAGTCCTGCTCATGACGCCAGGTTTGGCTCTGTTTTACGCGGGAATGGTTCGCGGCAAGAACGTACTTGGGACGATTATGCAAAGTTTCATTATGATCTCAGTCATAAGTATAGAATGGATCTACGTAGGATATTCCATGTCCTTCGGCCCAGACCTTCACGGAATTATTGGCGACATGTCTTTTTTTGCACTGAACGGTGTAACAGGGGCTCCAAGCGAAACTTACGCAACAACAATACCGCAGACAGTTTTCATGATCTACCAATGCATGTTTGCAGTCATTACACCTGCCCTTATCACTGGCGCATTTGCAGAACGCGTCAGATTTGCTCCATTCATAGTATTCAGTCTACTCTGGTCGATCCTTGTATATAATCCAGTCTGTCACTGGATATGGGGCGGCGGATTCCTTGCGGAAATGGGGGTTCTAGACTTCGCAGGCGGGCTTGTTGTCCACGTCACCTGTGGTGTCGCAGCACTTGTAGCATGCCTTGTCATCGGGCCTCGCACAGGCTACGGAAAGCGTATGTTTATTCCGCACAATCTCCCTATGACTCTTATCGGAACTGGTTTACTATGGTTCGGATGGTTTGGATTTAATGGTGGTAGCGCACTTGCAGCTGACGGCATCGCAGCCGGAGCTTTTGTAGCCACGCATATAGCAGGTATGGTAGGAATGGCTGCATGGTGCGGCATTGAATGGTACCACAGCGGCAAACCGACATCACTTGGCGCAGCTTCAGGCGCAATCGCAGGGCTTGCAACAATTACTCCGGCAGCAGGATTTGTCAGTCCTAACTCAGCTGTGATCATAGGTATGCTCGGCGGGTTAATTTGTTATTCCGCAGTCATGGCTAAATCCAGACTGGGCTATGATGACAGTCTCGACGTTGTAGGTATCCACGGTGTAGGTGGACTGATCGGAACCATATGTCTTGGAATTTTCGCTTCACTGGAGGTTAATCCAGGCGGAGCAAACGGACTAATATTCGGAGAAGCATCTCTCCTTATCGCACAGTTTAAGGGTATAGCCATTGTAGGCGGATATACTCTGATAGTCAGTTACATACTGCTTAAAGCGATTAACGCAGTTTCACCGCTTCGTATGGATCCAAAATCAGAAGAAGAAGGTATGGATACCAGTGAGCACAACGAAGGCGCTTACCAGCACTAATCTTCAATTAGTATAATCTAGGATAATTCATGAAAAAAATTGAAATCATAATCCGCCCGTTTAAACTTGATGAGATGAAAGAAAGCTTAAGCGAAATTGGCATCAAAGGTATGACCATCACCGATGTTAAGGGATTTGGACGTCAACGCGGACATAAAGAAGTTTACCGAGGTGCGGAATATCAAGTAGATTTTCTGCCGAAAATAAAACTTGAAGTTGTTGTAGACGAATCAATGCTTGATGAAACAATTGAGACCGTTCTAAAAACAGCACGAACAGGTCAGGTTGGAGACGGGAAGATATTCGTTACTCCCGTTGATGAAGTAGTTCGCATTCGTACAGGTGAGTCCGGGTCGGAAGCGCTCTAAAGACAGCACCATCTGTTCACACCCATAGCTTACAAAAAAAGGTAGGTCTCCATTAGCGGGGCCTACCTTTTTTATTCATCCAATAAACCTTCGTCCATCATACATTTGAACAATGACTCAATGAACTTACCGGAAACAACATCCGGCAAAGAAAAAAGCGGCATTTTAATACCACTCATAGATCCCGTATAAGCAAACCATATCTCCGAAGAAATTTTATTTAGCGCAGGTTCCAAAAACTCACCCCACAAGCTCCCATCATCAGAAAGATCCACACCAAACGTACGGCATTGCAGCGGACGATTATCATAAAGCATACAATACTTATTCATTAGAAGCGGACAAATTGCTTCTGAATCAGACAGACAATATTCTCTCGAGTTATTTTCGGATATCAAATCATTAGCAGCTGATTTTTCTAATCTGGATGCTTCAACTCCCTTTCGAATAACTTCGATCCGTTCGGCATGAGTAAGCTCCAAGTTAATGGAATGACTAAGATGCACAGCCTCAACCAATGTAAGACGTATAGGAGTCTTGCAGCATAGATTATGATCCAATCCGCACTGTTCATGACCTGGATTTGCTACAGCTTTAATTTCGATACTATTTATCAACCTCACATAATCACTAAAAAAAGGAGCTAAGTCGACCAACCGTTTGAACTCCAAATGCGGCTCGCGTATCTTTAATTTGCGGCTTTTGCGGCCATACTTCCTAATAGCCCACCACTGCGCAAAATTCGTCGGCTTTGCCCGAAGTTTGCTAAGAGCTTTGCTCGCCAACCTATGCCCTAATCCCCGCCTCAAAAGATATGCATTGAGCACAGTTCCAGTCCGCCCGATACCATGCCTGCAATGAATCAGAACCTTCTTGCCGATATAAATGGCCTCGTCCAGCCATTCCAGAGTCTTTTCAAGCTCGATAAGACCGGGGGCATCTTCATCGTCTAAGGGAAGATAATGAACGTCGAAACCGGCCTCCATCTGAATGCTATGTAAGTCAAAAAACTCTCCGCATAAATTTAAAATAGCGTTAATCCCCTGATCTTCCAAAGACTCAAGCTGAGCAAAGCTCATAGGAGCGCAACCTATCGCAAGTTGCTCCGTAACCCATGTCAAATTATAGGCAGGCTTACTTATCATGGTTTCCATCAAGCTCCTCCACTTGGTCCATAAATTTCGTAAATTCTACCGCAACCTGATCTGTACTTTCAAGCCGCATATCCATAAGCCGCGTAACAGCCAGCAAATACCCCAGCCGAACGAGAAGGACAAAAGTATCATTTTCACTCATTCTGCGACATACAGCATCAAGCATATCTCCACGAATGTTAATTTCAAATCCATAACTATCGAGAACCTGACTAATAAATTCAAGGCGAAAGACCTTGTTATCAAGACCCGAACCTCCACCCTTAAATCTAAACTTTATATAATTAAGCCTTTCGTCCTGCCCACAAATAGAATCCACTACTGAAAAATGATAGCCGAACCTAATCAATAAATGAAGATAGTCATCTGAAACAGTTCCATAACTGGCAAGAACCTTAGATTCTAGGCTAAATATGCCTGACGAAATTCGATCAAACTCATCCCAATCAATATGCGTTAATTCTTTTGACCACTTAACCTGTGCATCTGATAATCCCCGCCACAAAGCGAGCATAGGAACGCTTGTTATATCTTGAGGAGTAATAGAATCCCTAACCGCGCCTGAGTTAATGCCCTTTCCGAGATCAAGAATATACATAACCAGTGGCAAATCACTCTTGAGAAGCCTAGAAGCTCCCATCCCCCACCCTTTTTTATCAACAGACAAAAACATTTCACGAGTGGACTTCTCATGGCAAAACCTAACAAGGTCATGAAAAGAGCGACACCCTTTAGCGGAAAAATCCTCTGCCTCCGGATCAGTAAGACTAAGTTTACACACAAAAGGAACAATGTCGGAATATAGCTCGATAACCCGTGGATAAATCGCCCTTCCAGTGCGGGAACGAGTTAAAACGGCCTCGACGCAACCATCATAAACAGCCCCCTCAAGACCATCCACCGTAACAATTTGCCCAGCCTGAAAAAGGTTTGCAACATCCCCCACTAAAACAGGAAGACCGTTTTCACGAGCTACTGAAGCGAAATGACTAGCTCTACTGCCTGTAGTAGAAAGAACCCCACTCATAACGTCAACAAACATTAAAAGAGCTGGGCTAAGCGTAGGAGTGACAACAATCGCCCCTTCAGGAATGCGCGGGAAGTCCTCACCTGTTTTCGCAAAATAAATTTCACCGCAACCAACTCCCAGCGACGCCCGTTCAAGATCTTTAACAATAGAATTTACCACTAAAGGAGGATGCTCCGCACAAGCTTCTCCGTGATTTCCCTGCAAAGGACGTGTCTGCAAAACAAAAATATTTTCCTGTTGATCCGTTGCCCATTCAATATCCTGCGGACCACCAAAGTAATTCTCAAGAAGCATTGCGATACGAGCTAACTCGGTAAGAGCACCTTCGGAAGGAAGAGCATCGCTGGTTGTCTGCTCCTTGCTGATCAAGGAAGGTTCAAAATCTCTGGACAGAACTGCCTTAGCAGGTGATATGCTACCATCAACCAAGCTATCTCCCATACCCTGCACGCCATAAACGCAGATATTCTCACAACAGCCAGCTTCTTCGGGATTTTTGGAGTAGACAACACCAGCATTCTGGACATCGATCATAGGGATAATAAGAGCAGCCATAGCCGTGTCATCATCCGAAAGCCCGTTCGAAATTCGATAAGATACCGCGCGCGGGCAATATTTCCCCGCCAGCACCCGCTTATATGCTTCAAGAACGTCAAACTGTTTGATGTTCAATTCACTTGAATATTGTCCAGCAAACGAAATCTCACTATCCTCGGAAAGAGCACTTGAACGGACAGCAATAAGACTTCCTGACGGAATATTCTTAGCCAAGGCCAAGCCAATTGAATCAGCCACTTCTGGAGGAACATCAGCAGCCAAGATGAGTTCCTGCATTTCAAGGGTAAGTTTAGCGAGAAGATTGCGATCACTGATTTTCATCAGCCGAAGCCGACTTTCAATTTCATCTTCAAGCCCGTTAAACTGGATAAACTTATTAAAGGCATTGGAAGTGACAACAAATCCAGGAGGCGTCTGAATATCTCTAAGCATGGCAACATGGCTAAGATTCGCGCCCTTTCCACCGGATAATTCTGGAAATGAAGATGCCTGTAGAAGCGAAAAAGTATAAGGAGGACATGATTCAGGAAGAGTCTGCGTGATGGCGAGACTAACTATAGAATTAATAGATTCAAAAACATCCTGCAGATCTTTCGCAAGTAGCGGATTCATCTCAAAAAGTTGATCAACCATGCCTTTTACAGCAACAGAAAGCTGGGACATCAACCACACAACATGCTGATGATCAGCTAACTTTTTACCATAAAAGACATCTTCGATATCTGCAATAAGTTCCAAAGCTGTCGCGTCATAATCCAATAAAGATTTAAACGCATCATAATTATGTCGCAGCAATTCCCCAGGAGCAAAACATAAACAGGCCCAGTGTCGGAACAGTTGTTTAATCTGCATAAGCAATCCGCATCCTATAGAAGACATCTCAGACGACAGTTCGCAGCGTTTGTCTTACCATGTGTAACATTATGCACACTCAAGTCTCACGTCATTTTTAAATCATCAAAACAGGCCCATCATTTTTTAAGATAACAAATCAGCTAAATAAAAACCAACAAATTATAATATTTCTCACCTTCAATATTGCACAAAAAAAGAGGAAGGCTAATGCCTTCCTCTTCTAATACTCACATATGTTTTGAACTAAAATCACACCCCAAAAGAAGCGGATGCAATTAACTTCTTAGCTGATTCCCTAGAATGGTACTTCGTCCATCCCGCTAGCTTCAGAAGGAAATGCAGGCCCGAGATCTTCTTCCTGAGAATCTCCACCATTCTGGGGAGCATTATTGTACTGAGGCTGCTGGTTGTACTGCCCCGCCTGATTCTGCTGATTTTGCTTATTGTGCTGATTGTGCTGAGCTTGCTGGTTCTGCTGAGGCTGCTGGTTATACTGGCCCTGCTGCTGCGGCTGACCTTGTGCCTGCCCCTGCTGCTGTCCCTGATAGTTGCCGTCACCTTGCTTGCTATCAAGCCCCTGAATGTTGTTTGCAACAATTTCAGTGCTGTAACGGTCCTGACCATTCTGGTCCTGCCATTTACGAGTCTGAAGCTTTCCTTCAACCATTACAAGACGGCCTTTAGACAAATATTTGCCTACAAACTCTGCAGTCTGACGCCATGCAACAATTCTATGCCATTCAGTTTTATCAACTTTCTGTCCGGTATTACGATCCTTGTAACCTTCATCAGTAGCAACTGACAGGTTTGCAACAGCCTGACCGGAAGTTGTGTATGAAATTTTAGGATCCTGTCCAATACGTCCTATCAAAATAACCTTGTTCATGCTTCCAGCCATTTGCAGCTCCCGTAATATTGAATATTTCTTTAATTATTATTGTAATTGCTATATTTACTATTTATCTTTTACAACTTTCTTTTCTAACTCATCGAGCAAATCTTCGAGATCAAAACTGGCAGTATTAGCTTCTGAAGCCTTCCAGTCACCAAGCGCGTCTTCGATACGCAGCTTAACATTGAAACTCTTTCTAATTAACTCACCGAGCAGCTCTTCTTCCGCTTTAGAAAGCATACCAAGCTCTAACTTATCCTTAAGGTCTTCAACAAGCTCTATTACTCCGTGAGACCGCCCCTTGGCCCGAGGCTCCGCCCAAGCCAAAGCCACCAATAAAGGCCATTTCTTATCAACCTGAGATTCATCGTAAGTTTTAGCCATGACTCTTATCTGAAGTACATTTCCCATACGAACACCTCTCTCGGTTAAGTCTCAAAAAGTTTAATCTCTCTCTTCCCATTCACTCTGAATACGGTTCACAACATCCTGAATATGCTTGAGCTGGTCTTCAGGGCAAACTCCGATAAGCGCCTGTCCACCGTCAACATTATCGCCATTGTGAAAATATACAGCGTAAATAATGCCTTCAGGCCCAGTGTAATTCAAAGGAGTTTCTCTTTTCATACGGGATACAATAAAGAGTTCAAGGCCATCGCGGACTTTCACGGAACGTTCGCCGGAACCTTTAATCTTTGTATCAATTTCAGGTGTGAAATAATATTTAGCCTTCTCAGGTGCGTTGAAAAGGAAAAGCGCCTTCTTAAGGATAAGCTGTATCACTTCTTCTTTCGAGAGAAAATGGCGAATCTTTAAAAGGACCTCTCCAGCCTCAACAAACTTTCCTTCTAAATCATGTCTGATAGAAACAATTTCACCTTTCTCGGGAGCAGGAATAGCCTTTGTGTTCCTTTCTCTGGTGAGTTTCGCAAGCACAGTACCTGGTTTTTCTTTCCATTCTCCAGTCGGCCCACTGACTTTATCTCCAACCTTAAGATCAGAAAATTCAACTATTCCGGTATGCGGAACTGATATTTCAACCTCTTCATAAGGGGATGCTTTTATCTCTTCAAGTAGCTCTTTAATATTTAACATTATATAAACCTCGAATTATTTTCTGTTCTCTGCCAACTTTCGGCAATTATGGATCAACTTTCTGCTAACGGTAGTAGAGGTTTCTACCCCCCATGGTCAAGAGGGATTGCTGTACATTTTTGCTCATTTCCCTGCGATCCCATATTCCTTGTATATGCCCTCTGGCAAGAGCTTTCCACGCATTATGATAATTCGGAGGAACTTTAATCCCCGTTGTTTCAGTAATTACGCGTGGTCCGGCAAAACCAATACTCGAAGAACGGATACCAAACTGATATGGAGAACACCCAAGAAAACTTGCGACAGAGCCTCCGTACGAATTTGTGTCGTACACAACTAAATAAAGGCCCCCGGCATCCATATATCTACGCACCGCCATTGTACAGCGCGGCATTTGCAGCACACCGTGAGTACCTTCCTGAATTCTAATACCAGCGGTTCCATGAACATAAGCTATAAGTGGCAGTTGCTTACGTTGCGCCCTTTCCGCTGCACGAATAATCTTTTCACCTTCAGCAGCCCCTATAGAACCACCTCTGAACGGTGCGGTGATACAAATAACCACAGCATTAATCCCGTCCATGCGTGTTTCAAAAGTAATGCAGGACGAACGAAGACCAGTTTTTTTACGAACCTCATCTAACTTAAGATCGAATCCTTCATAATCAAGTGGATTGGCGGCCTCTATGCCGGAATTAAATTCAAATCCTTCAGCATAATTGAAAACATTATACAGATACCATTGATATTCCATTTTAAAATGATGACCGCACGTGATGCAAACTCCACCGAAATCTCCAAAAAGGTCAGGTCCCCATAAATCAAGGCACCCTTCGTCCGCACTATTCGGACAGCTGAACGTTCTATCTACAATAGATTGAGGGCTGCGATATTTCCAAGTTCCATCCTCAAGACATGCCCCCTGCTGAGCAGGTGATGAGAGGCACAAAATTTTATCTCTTGCCTCTCTAGAAATATTATTCCCAACTGGATCAGAGCCATTATCCTTTTTAAGTAGGCCGGACGCTTTTTCTTTTATCTGATAGACCTCAGCTTGAATCCCTTCTACACCCTGCTTTGCTGCGCGTGCCCCGCGTCCGACAAAATCGTACAAAAGCCATGATTTAGTAGACCATGCAACACCTTGCAAGGCCGTACCCAATTTCAGCATTAGTGAACGATTATCCATATACGCAGAGGTCGACAATTCGCGGAACTTAGAGTGACGCTTATCAACCAGCCTTTTCCGCGCTCCGCTGTTCAGAGCCCAACGCACAAATAATTCTTTCCCGTCCTGAGCTCTTTTACGGCGAATAGCCATTGCCTTGAAAAATTTGACCCTTTTCACAGATAGGCACGCTTCGTTAGTTGCGCGAATAACTTCCGATCTCAGCACTCTAAAAAAATCATAATTGTACGGTCTTGCTCCGAGAATAGGTTCGTTAATAATTCTATCAACATACCCCATACGCAGATTATCTTCAGCGGTAATACAAAGCTTTTTCGCACAGCTGGCAATCATTGCTTCGGTTACCCGCTGACCTGTACGGGGGTTTCCCTCAATTGCGGCAGCCCCTTCGGGAGAAATGACTGAATAGTATCCGTGCGAAAGCATAAGCCTTTTATCCGCGAGCCCAATGGCCTCAGCTCCGCCTGATCCGCCCTCGGAAATGACGGCTACGATTGGAACATTTATCTGTCCCATCTCATAAATATTTTTAGCAATCTGCTGCGCGGCACCGGGATAATCTTCAATAGGATAAGACCCCGGAGTAAAAATATAGGTATGAATAGGTATGCCCTCAGCCTGAGCAACCTTCATATAATGTAGCGCTTTAGCATTTCCCCACGGCTTAACAGATCCACCATTACGGAATTCCTGCCCGTGCCCTTTTTCCTGCCCGATAACCATAACCGGCTGATTCACAACTTTATTACCGACCCGCCTTGCGATACAAGCCTGAGCTATAACCATCGCTGGATCGATGCTGTTTTCACCAAGCCCGCCAAGTTCAGTATAATTATCGTAAACATTTTCAAGAATATCATTCAGGCAAATCCGCTGCGGATGGCGCACAATGCGAACCTTGTCCATCGGAGTCAGTTCTTTTTCCAGCTTAGCTTCCAAAAAACTGAACAAATCTTCAAGTCTGGTAAGTGCACGATCTAAATCTTGAATATAATTTTTCGAGCGCGACAGTTTACACTCACCAAGTTCAGAGCTGAGCATGGTGACGTTTGCATTTTCATTGTTTTTGAAAATGTCTTTAATGTAATCCAATCGTTTGGTCAGCGCATCTAAGCGCTTATCAGTATCCATTTGCGCCCTGACTTAAGTTTACATTCACAAATTAAAGCCTAAAATTCTAAAATCAACGCTGTTTTATCTTTCAAATAAGAAATATTAGATTGTAACTGCAGACCTGCCCGGTCTGCCCCTCGCAGTTCCAACCCTTCCAAAAATTCAATGCCCCTTTTCCGAAGCTGGTCCAAAGAGTCGCCACGAATTATTGCAAGAGCTAAATTAGGGTCAAATTCTGTAGGTATTTCATATTCACAATCAGTCGGAACCTGAGTGAAAACTTCCAGCCAATCCTCTGCAACCCAGCCAAACTTTTCGATAGTGCCAACCCACGGTGCAAAATTACGATCTGGGTTTTCTGCAATAATGCGATATTCTAGAGCAAGACCTTTCAAAATAATATCCTGCTGAGAATACCCCATGTCCGCACCAAGCCCGAGCCGCAATTGCTCGCGCACGATATCTACTTTACCCTGCCCGCTGATGTTGGAGATAGCAGCCGAAACTCCATTTTCAACCTGAATGCGTGTATTGACTTCCATCAAAAAAGGTTCGCCTCTTGGTGTCACAATCCATTCCCAAGTGCCTACATTATCATAAGCAACTTCGCGAGCCATCGAGAGGGAATGGGATGTAATGCAATCTAATACACTGGCGGCATTAAAAATATAATGGATATCTTCTGAAGCAAACCCCGGAGCAACCTCAATTCTTTTCTGATTTCCGCTACTTTGAATTGAACAATTGCGGGTTCCAAAATGAACATGTTTTTTACCGGACCGTTCAGATACTATTTGAACTTCGAGATGGTTAAAACCATAAATGCGTTGCTCGATTAATACGCCTTCATCATTAAACTGTCTCTTAGCGTAATTACGAATGCGCCTAAACACGGAACGAAATTCATCAGGATCAGTAACTTCCTCAATCCCCATCCCGCCGCCACCAGCAGAGGCTTTAACCATAATAGCGGAAAATTTGAACCCCTGTTCTTTCTGAAAAGCAAAAAGGCTGTCGGCAAACTCAACAGCCTCAAGTTCATTATAAATAGGTTTATCAGAGCCGGGAATAGTCGGAACCCCAAGACTACGGGCAAGACGCTTTGTGTTTATTTTATCGCCCAATTCACGGATTATCCACCATGACGGACCAATAAAAATAAGAGGCTTTTCTCTTTCGGCAACACGTCTGGCAAAACGGAAGTCTTCTGCAAAAAAGCCGTATCCGGGGTGAATGGCTGTAGCACCGCAACTATCAGCTACACTGAAAATTTCATTGGCATCACTATATGAGCTGATGCAATACAATGACCGACTTCCACCATTTTCACGTGCAAAGCGGACATGCCCGCTATCGCGGTCTGCATCGGTATAAACACAGCTAAAACTGAGGTTAAGCTCAATACACGCCTTAGTAATGCGAATCGCTATTTCACCTCTATTAGCTATAAGTACCCTATGCTCGCCACTATTCACTGGTGAAATACCGCCTGATAATAATTTTACACCTGATTAAATCAGGATGCGCCTTTCTTCTTACGCAGTAATATCATGCGCTTTTGAATCTCAAGAACCAACTTATCAAGACGTTCTTCTTGATATTTATCAAGATCAACAAAAACACATCCCATAAGCCCTTTTCCGATATTCCTGACAACCCCAAGAGTTATCCCGACAAGAATCTCTTTCTTCCCCAGAACAAGGTCTACCTCAAGGTTTGTATTAACCTCAAAATCAACATCTCCAGCGGAAAAAGCCAATCCGTTAACACTGAAATCTTTAACACTAAAAGGCTCAGGATACCCCTCAACCTTAATAGCAAGCCCCGGAACACTGGTCCGGAAAGCCCCCCTAGCCTTATTAGAACTCTCGTAAGAAAAATCCATCTTACTACCACCCTATATTCAACCAGTTACGCAGTTAACTCAATTGCCAGACCATTAAGGTCCGGTCATCATTTTGTCCAAAATAAATTCAACCCGCCTGTTACGCTGACGGTTACGCACAGAATTGTTCGGTACAAGAGGGTCCATTTCCCCAAGACCTGTAGCCGTCAATCTATTGGGTTTAATACCTATTTTCATTAGATATCTAAGCACATTAACAGCTCGCAAAGATGAGATCTCCCAGTTATCCTTCAGCCTGCTTCCGGCTCCGGGATTGGTATCATCAGTATAGCCTTTAATATTAATGTACTGGTCAGCATGGGAAATAAAAAAGTCTTTAAGCGCAGAAATAGCCGCACGCCCCTTAGGGCTGAGAGTAACATCTCCAGGTTTGAATAAAACATCAGACGGCAGTTTAATAATAATCTTACCATCTTCAAACTTGGCACTCATAATCCCTTCGACACCCTTAGTCGTCTGAAGATACTTCACATCTTCAAAAACTTTTCGCTGCGCTTTAATAATCTCTCTGCGAGTCACAACCTGATTGAGAATGGCTCCAGCTTCTTCGCGTGAAACTCTACTCGTGGCGATCTTATCGAGCTTGCCTGTTATGGCTTTAGTGACGGACTGAAATGTTGCATCAAACTTTTTAGCATCAATTTCAGACATAGAGTAAAGCAAAATGAAAAACACAAGTAGAAGCATGCACAAGTCTGCAAACGTAGTTATCCACTCATTTGAATCATCTTCTTCTTCAATATCGTCAGGCAATAGTGATGATTTAAGCTGATCACCCATAATCTACTCTCCAGTTCTGTCTTTAGGAGCCAGAAAAGAGGACAATTTTTCATAAACAAGGCGCGGGTTATTATTTTCAAGAATAGATTTCGCACCCTCAAAAATAATTTCCAAATGCAATTGTTCCTGAAGAGTGCGGGCTTTAAGCTTGGCCCCGATGGGAATAAAAAGCACTGTAGCTAGAGCAGAGCCATAAAAAGTAGTCAAAATAGCAACGGCCATGGCAGGCCCTATGCTTTTGGGGTCTTCAAGATTGGAAAGCATCTGCACAAGACCGATAAGAGTTCCAAGCATTCCGAAAGCAGGAGCTAAACCGGCAAGACGTTTATATACGTCATGCGCAATTTTATGCCGCCTTTTCATAGCAGAAATTTCGATCTGAAGAGTAGTACGGATAAGTTCAGGGTCTGCATTATCAGCAATAAGCTGGCAAGACTTCCTCAGAACAACATTCTCAGTCTGAACATTCTCAAGAGCGATAAGCCCTTCGCGGCGGCTGATCTCTGCAACTTTAACCATGATGTTAACAACTTCATTGACCTTAACTTTTCTTGAAGCAAAGGCCTTAAAGCCGGCAACCATAGCCTGAATCACTTCCTCGAAAGGAAAAGCAACACAGATAGACGCAAGAGTTCCACCAATAACAATCATCATGCCTGGCAAGTTAACAAAAACATCAACTGCCCCGCCCATGAAAATCGCACCGATTACAAGAGAAAGCCCGACAAGCATCCCGATTAAAGTGGAAAAATCCATAGAATCCCATTCTCTTTTAAGTTAGTAATAAAAACAGTCCAGCGGGTAATTATGCCCTGCATGTACATGATAAATCAACCCTAAAACTACGAGTTTGAAACTATGACCTCCCCTGACCTAACATCTACTATTACCAGTCATATACTAGAAAAGATAGATAATTTTCAAGCGAATACCATCGGAATAATTCTTGGTTCAGGACTCGGCGAAGCCATTGCAAAATTAGATGATGCAATCGAAATACCGTATTCCGAAATACCCGGCCTGCCACAGTCCACAGTCAAAGGACACAGCGGACGCTTAATATACGGGTTTATGGACAAAAAACCTGTACTCGTTTTCAGTGGAAGATTCCATCTTTATGAAGGTTACACCGCAGCGGAAGCATGTATAACCATACGCATAATGGGAACACTTGGCATAAAAAAAGTTTTCATAACCAATGCAGCAGGAGCAATCAATCCTCATTTTGATGCTGGAGATCTCATGCTCATTACCGACCATATAAATTTCACAGGCCAATCCCCTTTAACGGGCCATAACTACGAAGAGTGGGGCCTAAGATTCCCGGACATGAGCAAAGTTTACTGTGCAGACTTAAGAGCCACAGCTATTGAAGCAGCCAAAGCCGTTGCTGTCCGTCTTGAGCGCGGTGTATATATTCAGCTATCAGGACCGAATCTTGAAACTCCGGCCGAAACCCGCATGTTCAAACTACTCGGCGGCGACGCTGTCGGCATGTCTACAGCTATCGAAGCTGTTACGGCTGTCCATATGGGTATGAAAGTGATGGGAATTGCCTGCCTGACCAATAAAAATCTACCTGACTGCATGGCTGAAACAACTCACGAAGGAGTTATTGAACAAGCTTCAAAATCTTCTGTGGCAATGTCTGCCCTTGTACGTGAAATTATTTCCCGTCTTGATTAAATATCGGCGTGATAAGTCATAAAATTGAGCAGTTTCGTCCTTTTAAAAAAAAAGTGTGAACATACTATTTTTTAATGCGCTGGCATAATGCATCTTTTGATGTATGGCATCCACGTTGCATTCAATTTAACGACAGGATTACTCACGAAATTTTATATGTCTGAAACGGAGAGCTTTTCATGCAAGGCAAAAATTGTATCATAATATCAGCACTGTTTATATTAATGATCGCTCCCGGTTGCGCAAAACAACAGGAAGCCACTATTAATTACGTAGGCAAAAGGCCCACAACAGGCGACTTTTTTAATGTGGACGAAACTCCATTGATCGAAATTAATTATAAAGCCGCAGACAAGATTTCCGGACAGTTAGAAGAAATTCTCCCCGCGGGATCACCAATTACGGTAAATGTTTTTAGGATCCGCGGAAGCGCCCTTCAAACAGACTTCGCGCAGATAACTACGGAACAAGTGGCTTCGCGCATAGCTCAAAAAGGGTTTGCAGTTGTTGCCGACAACTCAAAGTTTTCAACCCAGAGTGCGGATAAAGATGGTCCAGCGCCTATAAGATGCACCCTTGCCGGAGCATACACTGTAGGACCGGAGCTAATTTACATGACTGCAGCCATAACGACCCTTGACGATGGTGAGATTTTAGGCTCGTGGGATTGGACTGTACCGCTTAATGGTCAAACAAGATCATTGCTTCCATTTAATGATGGAGGGTCAATTCTCCCGCTTGTTAACACTTCCGGCCCTCTACCAGAATCGAGCAATGCTCGCACCAGCATTCAGCCGAGCTACGCACCACAGCAAGGCGGTATTCATCCTGGATTTGAGCAAAATATTCTTGAATAGTCCTTATAGATCACCAAACAAAAAGCCCTTCACAGATTATCTGTGAAGGGCTTTTTGTTTAAGCGGATATTTATAACCTTGAAACCGTCTACTTCTCATCTTTTTTTAAACTTAATATCAGAGAATGAACATCATCTTCACTTACTGGCTTTGAAAACAGGAATCCCTGAATTTCATCACACGACATACCTTTAAGCATTTCAAGCTGTCCACTCTCTTCCACACCTTCAGCAACAACACCCACATTAAGACTCTTTGCCATATTCACAATTGTTCTGACAATTTCAACATTATTTTCCCCGGCTTTATCCGCAGAAATGAAAGATCTATCAATCTTAAGCCCGTCAATTGGAAAACTCTGTAGATAATTCAAAGAAGAATACCCTGTTCCAAAATCATCAATAATAAGCCGCACCCCAAGAGCGCGAAGCTCTGTCAATTTTGGAATTGTTTCTTCAGGATTCTGCATCAAACAACTTTCCGTCAACTCAAGCTTTAAGTTTTTAGCAGGCAACCCCGAATCGTATAGGGTCTTTTCAACAAAACTTACAAAGTCAGACTGAGAGAGCTGCTTAAATGACAAGTTTACACTAACTGTAAGATCCGGTTCCCCGGTTTCTTTTACCCATGAAGACATACGCGAGCAGGCATTCTGTAAAACCCACTTGCCAATGGGAGCAATTAACCCTGTTTCTTCCGCAAGAGGTATTACAACATCAGGAGAAACCATTCCACGCTCTGGGCAATCCCAGCGCAGTAATGCTTCAAACCCCGTCAGCCTGCCTGTTTCTGCAACAACAATGGGCTGGTAGTGAAGAGACAAGGCTTCTTCTTCAATTGCTTTTCTCAGATCCTTTTCAAGCTCTACTTCATTCAGAACCTGCTCGTGCATTCTGTTATTAAAAACTTTAAAACGAGCGCGTCCAAGTTCTTTCGATCGGTACATAGCTATATCAGCATCGCGCATAATATCTTCTGAGTCCGTATAATCTTTGGTGGTTAAAACAATACCGATACTGGCGCTTGATGTAACAGTTGTTCCATCAAGCAACATTGGCTGCTCAAGAGCATTTTCAATACGTTTAGCCACTTCAATTATTTCGCGGGAAGACCCATAATCCTCTATAACTATGCCAAATTCATCACCACCGAGACGAGCAACAGTATCAACTTCACGAATGCAGGACTTTAATCTCTTGGCAATTGCTACGAGGAAATTATCTCCGGCAAGATGTCCAAGCGAATCATTGATCCATTTAAAACGATCCAAGTCGAGCATCATTGCCGCAAAATTGTGATCACTTTTACGTTTAGACCTTTTTATGGCCCGGTTAAGTCTTTCAGTAAAAAGAACCCGATTCGGTAGTGCGGTCAAAGCATCATGAAAAGCCTGATGTGCAAGCTGATTTTCAAATTCTTTGCGCTCTGTTATGTCGTTGTAAATATAATAAATACCGGAAATTTCGCCGTTAACTTCGATTGGATATCCAAGCACGTGAATAGGAATGAGCCGTCCATCTTTATGTTTTCGGAAGGTTTCCTTATCGACAGGACGACCGGAAAGTACCGTTTCATTAAACTGAGCTGCTTCTTGCTGTAGATGATCAGGAACAACAATACTGCGGTTAAGAAACCCTAAAACCAGCTCTCTTGATGCTCCGAAAAGATCCTCAAAACCTTTATTAACATCCTTAATCTTACCATCAGTATTTATTAAAACAATCGCCTGCGGAGAGCTCTCAAACAACTGGCGAAAATATGCCTGCTGAGTACAAATCTCCAACTCTGCAGCCTTACGATCAGTAATATCCCGAATAATGGCGACATAGAACGGCATATCTTTAGCCGGAGTAATCACAGTTTCAACAGGAAAAGTTGAACCATCAGCACTATTCCCCGAAAGCTCAAGTAGTTGTGAATTAAAAAAAGACTCTGAGACCCTGCCTCGTGAAATACTATCATCTCCACTCACAAGGTCTGTGAATTGAACTGAACTTAGTGCTTCTCCGCCAGGAAGAGCAAACATTTCAATAGCTCGGGGATTTGCATGCAAAATAGAAAAACCGTCACGCGAAAAAGTAATAATCCCATCGGTGGCAGATTTAATTACAGCCTCAGTTTTAGATACACTCTCTTCAAGCGCATCCATTACTAAATTATAGCAACGAGCAATGCGCCCGACTTCCGTAAAAGGCTCTACAGGTAGGCGTAAAGAAATATTCTGCGTATCAGCCTGAACTTCCATAGCCGCAAACAGATCAAGCAAGTCTGTTCTCGCATTGTGCTCTGAAATATTTAGACCGACCTCCTCGTCTTCTTTGGATACTCTGAGAGGAATAAAGCGGTTAATGATCTTAATCAAAATGTAAGGGATGACAAAAGCGATGACAAAAGCAGCAAATATTCCTAGCGCCTGAACTTCAAGCTGCTCCAACATGCTAAGTCCAGTTCCGATCAGTGCCGTATCCCCAAACAAGGCTACGGCTAATGTTCCCCATATTCCGCACGCCAGATGAACAGGGACAGCGCCCACCGCATCATCTATCTGAAACCGCTCAAGAGTCTTTTCCGCCCAAATGCATATCGGCCCGGCTGCGGATCCAATAATGACCGCATCAAGAGCCGAAACAACATGACAGTTCGCGGTAATAGCAACAAGGCCGCCAAGACAGCCGTTTATCATATATGAAATTTTAGGAGTGCGGCATTCAAACCAACCAACTAATAAAGAAACTACAGATCCAGCGCCACCAGCCAGAAGAGTATTAACGATAATTGTGGGAACGGTCCCATTCATGGCTAAAGTGGAACCACCGTTAAAACCGAACCAACCAAACCATAAAAGTAACGTTCCGAGTACGGACATTGGCAAGTTGGAAGCATTTACTTCCTGCGCCACCCCGTCAACGAAACGTCCGCGCCTAGGACCAACGACGAGCAAAGCCGCAAGAGCAACCCAGCCACCGACAGAGTGAACCACTGTAGACCCTGCAAAATCTACAAAACCTTTGGCTCCGAGCCAGCCAGCCAGCTTTCCAGTTTCAAGTCCATTCCATGCCCAGTTTCCAAAAACCGGATAGACAAAAACAGCAAGAATTCCAGCTATCATTAGATAGCCTGAAAAAGACATACGCTCTGCAATTGCACCGGAAAAAATAGTTGTAGCCGTACCGCAAAACATAGCCTGAAAAACAAAAAAAGCGACCATATAAGGTGTAGATTCAAGGTTTGCAAAAAAAGAATCGGTTCCAATCAGCCCTGCATATTCAGCCCCGAACATAAGGCCATACCCAACGGCCCAGAATCCACATACAGAAAAAACAAAATCAGCGAGATTTTTAGCAGCCACGTTAATTGAGTTCTTCGACCTTGTAAGCCCGGATTCAAGGCACATGAAACCAGCCTGCATGATAAAAACCAAAGCCGCACAGATGAGAATCCAAAGTATATCTATAAGAGAAGCATCCATTAACCGCATCCTTGATTATCATCCAGACGGACTGTTTTTGTTGTTTTTATGACAATATAGTTTTTATAATGAAAGATAAATCATTATAATTAGACTAATTTTACCTATACTGTAAAACATGCATTAAATTAGAAAGTATTTCTATTTTATTTAACAAAAACGATATTTAAGGTTGCACCCCACTTTAAACGCTCTAATTTGATAAGACAACTACGACATAAAACAAGAAATCCCCTCCATAGACTTACTGGGGAGGGGGTTAAGTAAAATTAACCAAATTTGTTAACTGCCAAATAATATATTTTATACCCCTTAAGCTACTCACTATGCGCTATATTAAGAAAGCAATATACCGCTATAACACAAAAACGGGCCCGAAATAATTTTCGGGCCCGTTTCATATTAAACACATGGAAGCTTATGATTGTTTTGCTTAAGTAATGTTACCTAGCAACAAATCAAGATAGTTCCGATAATTAAAGACTAACTGGCTGAGCCAAGCCACCTTTGTAAATAACTTCACCTGAGCGGGCTACAATGATCTTCTCAGTTGGGATAGTAGCACCTGAATTCTTAAGAGCCTTTGCAACAATCTTGCTCATGCTGGAGCAACAAGGAACTTCCATTTCAAGAAGGGTAATGGACTTCAGACCTGCTGTTGCAAATATAGCGGTGAGTCTTTCGATGTAAAGTTCGACGTCATCAAACTTAGGGCAACCCATGAGAACTTTGCGGCCAGGAAGAAATCTTTCGTGATATCCGGGCATAGAGACAGCAACACAATCTGCGGTGAGCAGTAAGTCCGCCCCCTTAAGGAAAGGAGCTTCCGCCGGAACAAGCCTAAGCTGAACAGGCCAGTGAGTCAGAGAAGACTCCACAGACTTGCCTTCAACATCAGCAGGTTTCTTAGCCTGCTTGGAGGGATTAAAATCCACAACCTTAGTTCCGGAACAACCACAGCCACAGCCAATCGGTTCTAGAACTTCTTTAGGCTCTCCGCCAAGTCTCAGACTTTCAGGGGATGGCATGTGCTCTGGCACTGCTCTTCCCTGCCCTTCGAGAAGTTCCCGAACAGCATTCGGATCAAAATCGACGGTCTCAACTTCCCGGACAGTAAGTGCGCCGGTAGGACACTCGCCCAGACAGGCTCCGAGACCATCACAATAAAGATCGGCAACTAGTTTAGCCTTGCCATCAATAATCTGTAGTGCGCCTTCTTCACAGCCGGGAACACATTCTCCACAACCGTTACAGAGTTCTTCGTCTATATGGATGAGCTTTCTTGTAACCTTCATAATTTATCTCCTAAACCTGAAAACCTGATAAAATTTGTTTATTTTACGGCGGAGGAAGAAGTTCCTCCTCCGCCGTTTTTTAAGTCTGTAATTAAGTCTATTCGCTATACAATCTATCCGAGGATAGCCTTGAGGTCTTCATCAGGAGTGCTGATAGGCATGATGTTGAAATTCTCAACAAGGAAGTTCAGCACGTTCGGTGTGATGAAAGCAGGAAGACTAGGTCCAATGCGGATGTCCTTGATTCCGAGGTGGAGCAAGGTCAACAGGATGGATACAGCTTTCTGCTCGTACCATGAAAGGATGAAGGACAAAGGAAGCTCGTTCACGCCGCATTCGAATGCGCCAGCAAGAGCGACTGCAATCTGGACTGCGGAGTAAGCGTCATTACACTGTCCGATATCAAGTAAGCGAGGAATTCCACCGATATCGCCGAGTTTTTTGTCGAAGAAACGGAACTTACCACAAGCGAGGGTAAGGATAATTGTATCTTCTGGAGCTTTTTCAACGAACTCAGTGTAGTAGTTACGACCAGGCTTAGCACCGTCACAACCACCGACTAAGAAGAAGTGGCGAATCGCGCCAGCTTTAACAGCGTCGATAACTTTGTCAGCTACGCCAAGAACTGCGTTTCTTGCGAATCCACAAAGAACAGTTCCGTTGTCGGTATCAGCAGGGAAACCAGGAAGTTCTTTTGCTTTAGCAATAACTTCGCTGAAGTCATTGTTAGGAACATGAGTCACACCAGGCCATCCGACAAGACCAGTGGTGTAAATGTCACCAATGTACTTTTCAGAAGGTTTCTGGATGCAGTTAGTTGTCATAAGAATTGCGCCTGGAAATTCAGCAAATTCTTTCAACTGGTTCTGCCATGCTGTTCCGTAGTGACCGTGGAAATTGCTGAACTTTTTGAGCTCAGGGTATCCGTGACAAGGAAGCATTTCACCGTGGGTGTAAACGTTGATTCCTGTGCCTTCAGTCTGCTCAAGAAGAGCGCGAAGATCTTTCAGATCGTGACCTGAAACAAGGATAGCCTTTCCAGCTTTTGCGCCGAGAGGTACTTCAGTAGGAACTGGGTGACCGTAAGTTCCGGTGTTACCAGCGTCTAGAAGTTCCATTGCTCTAAGGTTAACTTCACCACACTTCATGCAAAGGCCGACAAGCTCTTCCATTCCAAGTGGTTTGAGGGAAGCAGCTAGAGCTTCGTGCATGAATACGAATACTGCAGGATCTTCCTGACCAAGAATGGCAGCGTGATCAACGTATGCAGCTACACCTTTAAGACCATATATAAGAATCTGCTTTAGTGAACGCAGATCTGGATTTTCATCAAATGAAGTTACTGAGAAAGCTGCGCCCTGTTTGCTGAGTTCAGCAGCAGTTGCACCAATTTTAGTAGCTCCGTCACAAGAGCATCCGCCCTTGAGCTTTCCAGCGAGTTCGTCTCTTGCTGCAGCAACATTCTTAACGATAGGGATGAATCTTTCGTCGTCGAAGTTTACATTAGTAAGAGTTGAAAAAACAGCTTCGGCAGTAAGGCGATTCACAGCTGAAGGGATTTCGATGCCTTCTTCACGGGCTTGAACTGCTACAGTTCCTAGCTCTGCAAGAACACGGATCAGAAGATCCTGAATTGCTGAAGTCTCATCGGTTTTACCACATACACCTTTTACGGTACATCCTGTGCCTTTCGCTGTCTGTTCACACTGATTACAAAACATAATTTTTCTCCTTTTCAGGTAAGTTGTTTTCCTATTCGTTGATTGCAGAATAGGCAGAGACCCATCGGAAGTATTTGATCCAAGTCAAAAGCTCTAATTTTTAATTAATCTTCCCAAATGATGCAGTTCGTAGGACACAAATCCATAATCTCTTCAATCTTTTCTTCGTCAGCACCCTCGGGGTTATACACCTGAGGAATATTGGCGGGGCCCATGGTAAAAACTTCTGGAAATTCTTCAGCACAAGCTTCGCAACCAATACATGCATCAATATCAATAGCTACAGTACGACTCATAATTTTATCCTTTTTATTTTTTAAGATAAAAGGGGGCAATTTAGATTTACCCATATCACATCTACGGTTTAGATTATACTATTATCACAAATTTATTTCATCCTTACTGACAGCACTATCAGTTGGACATTATTAATAATAATTACCATTTACATTCTGGCAACACCTAAAAATAAACAATGCAAAGATATGACAATAACTAGAAAAATTTTACGGGACAAATCAGAAGACACAAATGGAAGTTTGTATCCCATGCATCCACTCGCGCAAGGAGCAACACAATCGCCGCATAAGGTACAGGAAAGCCCTGGGCGCCCAGCTTGAATATCTACTTTTCGCAAGGCTCCGTATCTGCAAACCTTACTACATTTGCCACACTGATTGCAATCAGAGGAAATTTTCATTCTCCAAGGTGAAATCTTGCCAAGTATATTGCCAGCTATTCCCATGGGGCAAAATGCGGTGCAATGAACCATCATTCCCATGCGGCGCGAAAATATAAACATGACAAACAAACTAATAGCACCAAAAACGGCGGCCCATACAAACGCGTCAAAACCGGAAACACCTATGGTTCTGAGTCCCCACGCAACCGCAATAACAAGGATTAAAAGAATCAAACGCGCCCAGATAAGCGCGTGAGGAAATTTTGCATCAGGACGCTTGCCACCGATCCGGCTACTTAGATCATCCCATGCACCGATGTAACAGAGATGACTGCACCACGCCGGGCCGACAAGCAGAATGGATACGGCAAAAAGAATCGGCATAAAGAAACCACTTCCGCGAAAAACGGGGCCTGCCGCAATAAGTGCAGGTACAGGAAGATGCAGATTACCAGTCATCAAAAATTTATCGAATCCGGAAATGCCGAGGGCTAGCTGCAAAAAGAAAGCACCAGAGAATATTGCCCAGATCAAAGGGCGGACTCTTTTGGCCCCGTCCGGCATAAACATCTTGCCACCAATCCACGAAGCGTAGGTAGCGATAAGGAATATCTCAGCCCTGCCCCAACCAGGGAAAAACCTATCTACTAATAATACGGGGAATGGAGCCTTACTGCGGGTCAGCTCAAGAAGCACGGCAGTCAGCAAAAAGATTGCTGCTTTAAACCACATTTTTTCAGAATCACGTGTGAACCTTTTTCTGCCTGCGGGAGCAAAAGAAAGAGCAGCACTAAAAAGGGTTACGGCAAAAACCGCGCCCATAATCGCGCCTAAACGCATCCAATCTGCGCCGAGACCGATACGCATATGGATGAGCTCTGCGCCCTTCATAAGCCAGATAAATGAGCCTGCGCCAAGGACCACAGTGGTAACAACTCCCGCCCAGCGTTCTTTGGTCGTTGCGAGAGCTAAACAACCGACAAAGAAAGCGGCAAGGCCAAAATCTCCGCCGCGCACACTGTGAGCGGCAAGAAGCAAATATGAAATAGTAATCAGGATAATAGCCAAAACCAGCTCCCTCTTAAATTGTAAGCTCAGCAAAGGACAAAGAAAAACATTAAGATTTTGATGCACTGCGTGCTTTTTGATGGGTGATTTCGCCTTCGGCTGGACCAGAAGGCCCGAGGCCCTCTGGACTCCCTTTTAGGGGAGGGTTTGGCCTGTAAAAGCTTTTCGCTCCCTATCTTATATGTACTAATCTTGTAGCAATTTTTCGTGACCAATCTTATCTATTGTATAACCGAATCTTTTGCCCACTTCGTAGTTTTCCATCCAAAGTTTTAGTCCTTTGGCAATCAGCTCTAGAGCTTCCGCATCTCTGTATACTCCCGGAAGTTCAGCTCCGAGTTTAGGGTGACGGCCCAAGCGTCCGCCGACAACAACTCTCCAGCCACTGGACGAGCAGGAAATGACCGATTCAGGACAAGTCTTTGTACAAAAGCCGCAAACCAAACATTTGTTGCGGTTAATGACCACTTTTCCATCAACAATTTCCATCGCATCATCAGGGCAATGTTCCACACATTCACCGCAAGTGGTACAGCCATCGTGATCAATGACAGGAACACATGCGCGAATTAATCCCATATCTGCAATGTGCGGACGTGAACATCCGTTAGGACAGGCTCCAGCATTAACATTAAAGACTTTATGCCGTGAAATATTATCACCGAACTGCTTTTTAAGGAACTCAGGCCATCCGGTAGCGATAATTGTCTCTTCAATTCTGTCAGCAAAACCGTCTTCAACGGTAAGGGCGAACCTACATTCACCGCCTTTAATTCCCCGACAAATATTTATGATTGCCGATTTCTCCATAGTCAAACCTCTCTTGCATATGATATCAGGCTGTTGAAATTGATGATTAACTAAAAAAGATCAACATAGTCTGACTTGAGTCAATAAGCTAGACCATTAATTCCTAATAAGGCTATTTGTAATGAAAAAGACACATAATCTCAGCCAAATAAACTTGTTCGCAGGGCTTTCAGAAAGCCAGTTGGATAAACTTAACAGCATCGCTGTTCCAAGAAAGCTTGTTCGCGGAGAACAAATTTTTGATATGGGTCAGGAGGCGAGTGGTTTTTACAGCGTGGAAGACGGTAAAGTTAAAATTTACCGCGAATCACTTTCCGGCAAAGAACAGATCATTCATATTTTCGGCGCAGGTGAAATTTTTGGTGAAGTACCTGTCTTCGAAGGAAGCAGTTACCCTGCAAGCGCAATATCTCTGGAAAAATCAACTTTACTCTACTTCTCACGTGAACGATTTGAACGAATTATAAAAGAAGATCCAAGTCTCGCCATGAGTATGTTAGCATTACTTTCAGGAAGACTGAGACAAATGGTAAATCAGGTTGCAGCGCTCAGCCTTGAAGAAGTTCCCGGAAGACTGGCAAGCTATTTATTATTGTTAAAGTCCACCCAGAACTCAAACATTCTGGAACTGGACCTACCAAAAGGACAAATCGCTTCATACTTAGGAACCATTCAGGAAACCCTTTCACGCATTTTCAAAAAGATGAGTAAACAAGGGCTAATTAAAGTTGATAAGAAGACTGTAGAAATAATCGATGAAGCATCTTTAGAACTGATTGCCAGCGGGGAAGAACAGCTTTAAACAATTAAAAGACCGAAATTACTGCCAGCGCAAACAGCACGGGAATTACATGCAAATGTTCATAAAGACATTACAGACATGCATATTTATTCTATTTTTGACTGCAACCTGTCACAGTCTATCTTTTGCTGGTGATATTCAAATCACGAGCAAAGGCCTTTATTATTTGACCCCCTCACACAGCATATCTATGTCTTATGACAATATTAAGCCCCTTAAAAAGCATAGTTTACTTAAGAACACGACGGAGGTAGAGGCTGCGCTAGGAACATCTTTCGGCTTTGAATTTATTTTAAACGGTACATCTTCTGTCTCGACGACCATCAAAATGGTGCATCCCCGAATTCCTAATAAAGAAGGTAAAGGGTATACAACCATTAATTCTATACCACTTCTGCTTGAACCCAATAATACATATTTTGTCGGATGGGATTTTTCAAATAAGGATGAGCTTCAATCTGGAGAATGGTCTTTTGAGTTCGACTTTCCAGATACTGAAATAGTTAAATTTAACGTCACAGCACCTGAACAAATTGAATCAGCTCCTAAGGCACAAGAAACACCTCTACTGGAGTATGAGCTAAGGACAATTATAAAGCCAAATCCCGAAAAAGCCGAGAAAACGTTTCCGCAATACATAGTGAGGGGAGGAATATTTACTTCCGCAGAAATTGCAGAAAAGAATGCACAAAACGTCCAGAAACGAGGTTTTGACTCATTCGTATTTGTGCGTGAGGATATAAAAAGCGACTACAAATATTATGTGATTATAAAGATATTCGATTCAAAGAAAGATGCCGATGGCTTTGCTGCGGACTATCGTAATAAATACCGCAGACAAGCCATCACGGAAAAACTTGAAGTAAAAACACCCCTTCCCAGACCCACATTGCAATCCACTAATTAGCGTTGTGCTTCCATCATAGCGTTAGCATCTTCCCATGCCTGTGCTACCAGAAGTGCAATCTGAGGTTTGGAGTACTGCCTGTTCGCACCTACCGAGTCGCCCTTGTGCAGGAGTTCTTCGGTAATAAGAGATGAAAACAAGAACACGGTCAAATCTTTTAAAATAGGGTCATCTTTGATTTTGCGAGTCACTGCGTGACCATCCATACCCGGCATCTCAATATCCGAAACAACAAGCTGAAGATAATCGGTAATTGGACGACCTGCCGCTTCAGCTTTCTCTTTTACCTTCAAAAGGGCATCCCATAAATCTTTCCCGTTAACAAAGGCATCAACAGAAAATCCACCTTTCTCGAGAGCCTGTTTAACAAGATTCCGCATAGATCTGGAATCATCTGCACACATCGCCTGAAAAAATATTTCATCAACTTTCTCAACTTCAAGTAGGGATGCATCACCTTTTGCCGGACTCAAATCATCAAGAGCCTGCTCAAGGTCCAATACCTGGAGAATACGTGCTGGATCGGTAAGTTTTACTGTCCCAATAATTGTACCCTCAGCATACCTAGCCATATTCCCTTGCAAAGACTCCAGTTCTTCCCAGCTTATACGATGAATTCTGTTTACACCGGAAACTAAAAAAGCGCTGGTAACTTCATTAAATTCAGTAACGAGAACCATACGATTTTCGCCCCGAACTTTATCCATTCTAAGCCAACCGCTTAAGTCGATAAGAGGAATGACGGAGCCCATAAATTCAAACATGCCCAAAACAAGAAGATTGCTCGTGTCTACTTTAGCAGAGCCTGTTTTCTTTAAGGAGCCATCTTTACGTCCTGAAAAATTTTTTAAGTCCGCCTCTTTAATGATTTTCTTCACTTTGGCGACATTAAGTCCGAAAGACCAGCGCTTACGCGCCTCTCCAGTCCCTTCATCAAGGTATAACTCAAGAAGTTCAACTTCATTCGTTCCGGACTTCAATAGAATCTTACTCGACATTTACCATGTCCCCGCTCGTTAAAGAATCGCAGCTAATATACAATAAAAACAATATATGAATGTTAGTTATTACAGGTATGCAATTCCGTCTAGTATTGTTTTAAACATTGCCGACATAAGTAAGCCATTACTCACTTACCATAGTCGTTAATACGGATAGCATTTCATTAAAAACGTGATCCCAATTGCCCGGCTCTTGCTGCCGGAATAAAGTCATAGAGGGATACCACGGAGAATCTGGACGCTCTCGCATCCATCGCCAATCCGGATTATACGGTAGCGCAACAAAAACCGGAATCCCTAGCGCCCCCGCAAGATGAGCTACCGAAGTATCAACCGTTATAATAAGGTCCAATTGCTTCATGACCTTCGCGGTATCAGCAAAGTCACTACAGCCCGCAGCCAAATCCCGTACTAAAAAGCCACACGCGAATTCATCCCGTTGAATCGAAGGTCCACCTTTTTGCAACGAATAAAGCATAACCCCGGGAATACGTGAAAAAACAAAGAAATTTTCTACACTTACAGAGCGGTTATGGTCATTTTTATGTGTGGCCTTTCCGGCCCAGACAATTCCCACTTTATACTTAGTTCCGGGAGGAACATGCACCGGAAAACCGGAATCCGCAGGAGGCGTAATATAAGGACAAGCTGAAGGAACGGTGCTGATTTCATGTTTAAAAATAAGAGGCAAGCTCAGTAGCGACGCCTGAACATCGAACTCAGGAAGCTTATCTCCAGAACTCACAATTTTATCAAGCCCGTTTAAACCCTTTAAAAGTGAAACAAGCTCAGTCTGGCACTCAAAGATAACCTTGCCCCCGGCCTTTGCAACTTCGGAAACATACCTGCATAAATGTAACGTATCACCAAAACCCTGTTCACTATACAGCAAAATGCGCTTCCCGTTTAACGGAGAGCCATCCCATAGCGGCTGTTTGAAATGACGCTCCCGCAATTCACCACGCTGCCAGCGATATTCATACCCCTCGAAACCATTGATAAAATCACCCTTAGCAAGCAAAGCAAGAGCCTTATCCCAATTAATACGGGCGTCTCCGGGCTTTGCTTTCAAACAAAAATCAAAATTTTTAATGGACTCATCAAGCTTACCCATATCCTGTAAAACAAGCGCGAGATTGTAATATGCGTCGATAAATTCTTTGTCTATTTTGAAAGCTTTACGATGGCAGTAAGCAGCTTCCTTTAACTTTCCCAATCGTCTTAAAACATTACCTAAATTTGTCCAACATCCTGGAGATTCAGGGTCGATAGCCAGCGCCCTTCGATAGCACTCTTCGGATGCCTTAAATTTTCCCTGAGAGCGCAATAGCACACCGATATTTGACAAAATAACTGACTCATCCGGTGCATACGAAAGCGCCATTGCGTAAAAATTAAGAGCTTCCTCATACTTTCCGGCGGAATGATTCCTAACCGCTTCTTCAAAAGACCTGCGCCCGTTGTCCGGAAGATTTGCCAGCCAATCGGATTTAGTTGAGTCTCCATTTGAAACATCCGGCGTATTACTTTTCATCGCTCCCTCATGGCGTAACTCATCGATCCCATGAACGGTTCCAGAATATACTCAAGAACAGTGCGCGTCCCAATATGAATTCCCGCAATAACCTGAATTCCCGGAAACAACCTGTAATAATTACCATCATGCTCAAAAAAATCTTTATCTGTTATTATACGAACTCTGTAATATGTCCCGCCCCGCTTAGTGGTATCGGCATCAGGGCTGATATTTACGACTTTTCCATCCAGATTCCCAAAGCGGGCAGCATCACGGGAAGCAAGTTTAACAACTGCTTTCTGTCCGCTTTTAACATACCCTATATCGCTGATAGGCAAACGAGCTTCGATGACGAGCTTATCACCAGCAGGAACAATATCCATAATAGTCATACCCGGCCTAACAACTTCGCCAGCACTCATGGCATATAAAGTTTTGATAACACCATCCACAGGAGATCTGATAACAGTTCTATTCAGATTATCCTGAAACTTTCTTATGCGCTGAGAAAATTCCTCAAGTTCACGCCGATCATCCTGTAATTCTTCCCTGACCGAAGCATAATATGAGTTAGTAATTTCTTTGATATCGGCCTGCGCCTGAGTAAGAGCCGAACGGGCTTTTGCCTTTTTAGCTACGTCCTCATCAATGGTACTTTTCAGCTTAGATTCTTCTTTTAGAAAGCCTAGATGCTTGTAGCGTGAGGTAAGTCCCTCCCCCAGCAAACTATCACTTATTGCAATCTGCTCGCGCAAAAGTCTGAGGCTGGTTATAGCATTGCGCTGCCTGGAAGCAATCTGCTTAATATCCTGTTCGCGCTGTATAATTTTTTCTCTTTCGGATTGTAGATCATTATTAAGACGATCTCTTCTCGTTTGAAACAGCTTAAGAGACCTTTCGACAATCATTGGAAATTCTTCATAAATATCTTTTGGATATGCAGGAGCCTCAAGCCCCTTATCTTCTGCTTCAAGCCTTGCGATATTCACACGCAATGATTTTACACGAACATCAAGTTCTTCTACGCTGGAATCACTGGAGGTATCTTCAAGAACAAGTAGTTCCTGCCCCTTAGCTACAGTTTCGCCTTCCCGAGCGCTAATCTTTAATATGATACCGCCTTCGAGATGCTGGATCAGTTTCAGCCTTGAGCTAGGTATAACTTCGCCTTCCGCCTGACTAACAATATCAAGCTCAAAAAAGCAGGCCCAACCAAAGAATCCCAGACACATGGCTACGCATAAAAATAGAAAATAATGGCTTGCGGCTTTAACTTCGCCAGAAATATGAGGAGCTTCTTTATTTATCATTTCTCTTCCTCGCATCCATCATCGCAGCTATTTTCTTTCGACGGATCGTTATTGCTATTTGCGTGTTCACCGCGTTCTTTGGCAGGATAAAGCACCAAAGGCACTGGTTTTGTACTCAGATCAATCAGCACGTTAGACCGCTCTGCAAGCCTTACATCCTGAGTAACAATAATCAAAGTTTTCTTGGCCTTAACAATACTCTGAATAACCATGTCCATAATCCGTAAACCTTCAGGATCGAACCCTTCGGTAGGCTCATCGAGCACACACACAGCCCCTTGAACGGCTAATGCCCGGGCAAGAGCCAGTCTTCTCCGAATGCCAACTGCAAGCTCAGAACCCCCGTTTATGACAGGAGCTTCGAGTCCATCCACGCTGGTATCAAGATATCGTTTTAAACCGGCTGCCTCGACAATTCTTCCAACTCTTTCGTCATCAATATCAGGACAATTCAAACAAATATTTTCTCGTATTGTAGCATTTAAAAATCTGGGTTCCTGCGGAAGGTACATTATCTGCCCACGCCACCATGGAGCAGCCACTTGGCGGAGATCAACCCCTTCAGCAAGTATCTGTCCCCTACCGGGATCAACCAGTCCGAGTAACAGACGGACTAAGGTCGTTTTACCTGAACCATTGTGTCCTGTAATAACAACTATATCACCAGATTTAATATCTGCGCTAAGTCTTTCGAAAAGAGGTCCGCTAGATCCGGGGTAGGCAAAACCAAGATCTTTAATCTCAAGACTGCCGCTGTAATTTTTCAAAACAGTTCCCGTCACAGATTCCAGAGGCTGACTCATGAACTCCTGTAGAGAACCCATCATTGATGAAGCTTCTTCAATCATATTTCGTGACTTCATAAATGATGCGGAGACGGAAAGTGCCTTACCGGAAAGAATAGATGCACCAATAAGTCCTCCCATACTGAGAGTTCCGTCCACAACCTCGCGTGCGCCCACGGCATAGACCAACACCCTGAGTAACATTCCCAGTGTTTGCAGAACGGCTTGCGCCCGCGTCCCGCTTTGCACCATGTCGCGCTTGATATTTTGAAGCTTTTCGACCTGACCATCCAAAACATTTGAAAGGAAACCCAGCCCGCCGAAAGCCCTGACAGTATCCGCGCCGGAAATGGCGTTAGATAGATATCCCCGATGTAAAATAGATTCATTTCGCATGGAATCCATCAGTCTTTTACCTCGCCGCATGCTCAGCCATCCGGCAAGCAGAGTACAGCAAACAGCAAGAATAGTTATCACAGCAATGGCTGGGCTAAGAAAAAATACGGCCCCGACAAAAAGAATAAAGAACGGCATATCGAGCACAGAGCATATAACTGAAGCATCATATCCAGATTGAACAACCTGTATACCGCTCATCAGTTCATGGATTCTGGCAGGAGAAATGCGCCCTAACGTATTCATTTTTGCACGGGAAAGGCATGTTAAAACAGCTGCAGCAAGTGCCTTGTCAGGACCTACATTAACAGCCGAAGCCAGACGAACACGCACAACGGTAAAACCGTGGCTGAGAAATCCGGCAATAAGCATCCCGGCTGTGAGCGTAATAAGAGTTCCATCAAAGCCGTATCCGACATAGCGATTAAGAACCTGTATGACAAAAATAGGAGAGGCAAGAGAAAGAATATTAATAAAAAACGAAGCAAGAGATATCTCAAATGCAAGAAATGGAACCAATGACAATCTGCGCAACAACTCTCTCATCAGTTGACCCTCAGTTAATGTTGCCTAAATATTCTACCCATCAAACAAGAAAATTCCATGGGCTGAGCGCGCATGGAATTTCTTTGCCGGATATCCGCCAAATGGGAAGCAGCCTACTTAAAGACCTCAATGTTTATCATACCCATCTGATAAAGCAGTCTGTAAGCAAAAATTATATTATCAATATCTGAAGTAACGCTTGCGCTTGTGGCGGTACTATAGTCACGCTCACCAACCAGAATATCGAGAAGCTCAACCTGTTCTCCGGTAGCTCTCTTTTTCTTGATTAGTTCAAGAAACTCGGCAGTAATATTCGCCTGAGTTCTATACAGCTCCGCATTTTTACGAAGTGTCATAAGCTCAAGCCAAGCATTTCTTACATTCTCTTCAACAGTACGTCTAACATCAAGAGTCTGCTTGCGAATCTCGCGCAGATTAGCTTTCGCAGACTGAGCACCCTGATATTCACTAATACCGGTAAAACCGGTGTAGCTCATTTGCAAAGTAGCTTTATTTTCCATTCTTACACCACTTGCGCCCTGATCCTGCTCCCGTCTTTTGCCTCCAAGGACAAATTCAAATTTCGGGAAAAGAGTCGCTTCCTGAATATCAACATCGCTGTTGGATCTTTCTTTTACGTATCTAAGCTGAATGAGCATTGGATTCTGTTCATGCGCCAAAGCAATCGCATCATCAAGAGATGCCGGCATATATGTGGCAGGCATGTTCACAGGAACCATTTTATCTATTTCGTCAAGAGTAACCGCATATCCGTACACAGATCTATAACGGTTGCGAGCCATCTGCAATTGACGCTCTACCGTAACCCTATAGGACATTGCCCCAGCGAGCTGAGCTTTAATCTGGAGTTCCTTATATGAAAGACCTGCTCCGCGCTGAACGAGAGTCTCTTCCATTCCAGAAAGACGTTTCATACTATCTTCAGACTGAATGGCATACTTGAGCATTTCTCTTGAGCGAATAAGCCCTAGATATGCATCAACACCCTGAATAATCAGCTCCTGCTCGACTTGATCAAGCATAGCTTTGTACTCATTCAAAACAGCCTCAGCTCTTGAAACTCCGCCGGTAGCTCCGCCAAAATCGTAGAGGAGCTGAGTTACTTCAATTTTTTCTTCGTTTCGAGCTTTATTTGTTCCGCCTCCAGGCTTGTCTATTTCCTCGCGCCCACCTTCAACCGAAGCGTCAACGCTAGGAGTCCAACCAGACCAGCTCTGAGAAACCAGATGCTCAGCGGATTCTACACGAGCTTCCGCAGCTTTAATTCTATCGTGAGTAGCAAGAAGATCCGTTAAGATCCTTGCTAGATGTGGATTTCCATCAACCTGATCAGGATTCATCGCAGTCATCCCTTCAGACATTGCAGGCTGCGCCGCAACCTCACCAAAAGATGCTGCAAAAATTAGAGCTGACATTATCAGGACAGGTAAACGAACAATTTTCACGCTAAACTCCAAAAAAAATACATATATATTAAATCTTTAAAAAAAACTTCCACCACTTTATCACTATCATATACCTAAATACGCCAAAAAAATCCAGATGATTAACTCTCTATTACATGTTACATAATGGCATTCTAACAGAAAAAATCAATCTTTTAATACAAATTAACATGCGAAAAAAAATAAAACATACATTAAAAAGAATATACGGGTCTGACTCATTCTTCCTTTTTGGAACAGGAATGGTTGTCACAGTCATAATTGCGGCCCTCTACGTTTTCAGGCCGCCAATACTACAGTTTGTTGATTATAAAATTTATGATGAGTTCATGCGTCAAAGTCCTGTAGGAACAAAAACAAACATCCCTGTGATTGTAGACATCGACGATGAATCCCTTAATGAGTTCGGACAGTGGCCTTGGCCCAGATACAGAATGGCACTATTACTCGCTAAAATCACACAGGCCGGTGCCCTCTCAACCGGACTTGATATACTTCTCGCTGAACCGGACAGAACGTCCCCGCACGCTATTAAAGAAAGCTTACGTAAAGAATTAGGCGTTACAATTGATTTCAAAGGGCTACCCAAAGGACTGATGGATAACGATCAGGTGCTTGCTGATGTCCTGTCGCAAGGCAAATATGTACTTGGTTTTTATTTCGACTTTATGGACGACGAAGAAGTTTCAGCCGTAAAAACAGAATGCTTAGTCGCGCCAATTTCTATTGCGCAGATTAAAACAGGTGTGTCACAACCTTTAGATAAACTGACTTTGGACGCACAGGGTGCAATATGCCCACTTCCAGAGTTGACTAGAGCCGCCCCCCGCTGTGGCTTTTATAATTCTATAACCGACTTTGACGGAGTGGTAAGGCGAGTTCCGCTGGTAATTTCATGGCAGGGAAAACAATATCCAAGCCTAGCATTGGCAACACTGATGCGAGCTACCGGCAAAAAAAATATCATCGCAAAAACGTCCATGCACGGGTTTGAGTCCATCCGGCTGGGAAAAACGGTAATTCCAGTTGATGCTAAAGGACAAATGGCTGTCCGCTATCGCGGTAAAGGAATGCAATTCCCGTATTACAGTGCGCGCGATATTCTGAGTGGAAAAGTTGGAGCAAAGGAACTTAAAAATAAAATAGTTTTCATGGGGACCTCGGCGGCTGGGCTGCGAGATTTACGAGTCACACCATTCGCATCCGACTATCCCGGTGTTGAAGTCCATGCCACCATTATCGATAATATCCTGACCAAAGATTTCATACTCCGCCCAGACTGGGTACCGGGGCTTGAACTTTTAATCGTCATTATCGCAGGTATTCTGACCACAATACTCCTGACATGGACACGCACACTTTTGATGGTTGTTCCTATCGCAGGGCTGGGCGGGGCAATATTCTTTGGATCATTATTTATTTTCAGAGAGCATCATACTTACCTAACACCCATGTACGCTCTGATTACATTGGGAATTAATTTCACCATGCTGACTCTGATAAAATTCTGGAAAGAAGAAGGACAGAAAAAGTTCCTGCAAGCGACATTTTCATCCTACCTTGCTCCAGAGCTGATTGATGAGATGTTCTCCAATCGCGAAATGCCCGAACTAGGTGGTGAAGCAAGAATAATCACAGCCTATTTCACAGACATCCAAAGCTTCTCAACTTTTTCTGAAAAACTGACAGCGACACAGCTTGTTGAGCTACTTAACGAATATCTGTCAGTAATGACCGACATTCTTATTGATAACAAAGGAACCCTCGATAAATATGAAGGGGACGCCATCATAGCATTTTTCGGAGCACCAATGGATGTGCCAGACAATGCTTTGCGAGGATGCCGAGTAGCTGTTGCCATGCAAAATGCTAACAACATGCTAAGGGACAAATGGGCCAAAGAGAAAGTGCTGCCAAGTGCGCCAAATAGAAACACAAAAGGATTCCCCGAAGAACAATGGGCGCCCGACGAAAAATGGCCGAAAGTAGTTCACAATATGCGTACGAGAATCGGCGTAAATACGGGCGAGATAGTAGTGGGAAATATGGGTAGTGCCATGCGAATGAATTACACCATGATGGGCGACGCGGTTAACCTAGCGGCGAGACTAGAAGAAGGCGCAAAGCAGTTCGGAATATTCAACGCGGTCAGTCATTTCACACTAGAAATGGATGCCGAAGATGAAAATGGTAAGCCCTGCAAAGTAATGGATCTGGTAGAAGCAAGGTTGATCGATAATATTCAGGTAGTAGGTAAAAATGAGGCTGTCAGAATCTACGAACTTGTAGCCATGAAAGGTGGCCTGACTGACGAAGAAAAGATCCTGTTCGAGCTATTCAATAAAGCCCGCAAACATTACGTCAACACAGAATGGGACAAGGCTATAGAGCTATACAAAGAAGCCGAAAAGCACGAGCGTTTCACCGATATAAAAGTAACGCCGTCCGAAGTGTTCCGCTTAAGAGCGGAAGAGCATAAGAAGAATCCGCCTGTGCCAGTTGGCGAGGATTGGGATGGGGTTTATCGGATGACTAAGAAGTAGGAGGGGGAATTTTATCTTTAGATTCGGAATGGTGAAAGTAATTCAGCAATCTCATTGTTATCAGAAAACATTTTAGCAATAGTAATCATATCTTGCAATAAGGGTTTCGCTTTGCTTCGTTCGTTCACTCTAGCGTAATATATAGTCAAATTAAATGCAGCAGAACTCTGCATTAATGCTATTTCTGAAATTTCAGGATTGTCCAGAACCAAAGACTTAATTTCTGCATAGACCTCCTCGACCTTGCTAATCTCCCCTGTGCAGACATATGCAGAAATCAAATTAAAGGCTCCTTTACTTTGTTCGAAGGCTTTCACCGAGCTATCAGGTTTATCCCCCAACAAAGACTTCAATTCGACATACACCCTCTCAGCTTTACCCAATTCTTCTGCTTGACAGTAAGCACCAAGCAGGTTTCCAGTTGCTCTAACTTGCTCGAGAACCATCCTTGAGCTCCCACCATGGGCCAATACCAATGGAGTCAGTTCCCCGTACACCTTTTTAGCTTTGTCAGAATGCTTTGATTTGCCATAAGCAGTCATCAGATTTGTTATAGCTTGTGCCTGTATTAAAGCTGTATCTAAATTATCATGAAAGTCCTTCACCAATGATTTAAGTTCGACATACATATCTTCAGCCTTAGGCAAATCGTCAGCTTCGACATAAAACTTACTCAAATTATATAAAGCATAACACAACATCAAAGATATCTTTGAAATTTCAGAATTGGCGTGAGCCAAAGATTTTAGTTCAGCATACACCTCTTCAGCTTTGCTCAGATTTCCTGCATTGCCATAATCTCTTATCAAATTCACTGCCAAGAACGACCAAAAGTATGAAGCGGATTTTATCGAATTGTCAGGTAAAGAAATCACTTTACTTAATGTTGAATGTTCCAAATAATCCTGTCCTAACCTATCAAGGAAAGCCGCCGTATTTTGAGGCTGAAAACTCCACGCCAATTCTAATATTTTACTACGGAATTTACTTACTGCACCTGTATGAATATTATCAGATAAAAAATCCAAAACAAAAAGTTCGCCAACGAGATCAGGCTCCCAACTAGGAATATACTGAAGCCTTTCACCGTCAGGCTGTAATTGACCATTTAAAGCCTTAAATCTAGGAGTATTGTGGAGCAACACCGAGACGGAGGTAATGCAGGCAGGCAACAAATTATCATTTTTAAAGTCAGGCACTCCATTAATAATCGTTGCCAATGCCAGCAAAGCCTTATCTTCTTCCGTTACCCCACTAGGTTTCCAAAATTCTCTATCTTCCCGCTTAATAACATCTAGCAAAAGCGACTCACGGCTACACTCTTTGCCACAACCGCCCTTAGCTCTAGCATCCGAAAAATATGCCGCAAACAACGGTCGCATAAGCGGGTCAATTTCTCTCAGTTTTACTAAATTATCATCCCATGATTCAGGAATCTCTTTAGCTTCAACTTCATAGAAAAATTCAAAAATACCTGCTGCAATTTCTGACTCTGATTCATTAATGAGAAAAGGAGGGGAATGAATCATGCGGCTTATATCTGCATGGTCTCTAAGTTCGTTTAACTTGTGGGTAGAATTATCTCTATCTAGCAATAAAACCCGCACGTTGTAATCAAATCTCGGCGCACGATTACTCAAAATTTCAAGAACCCGAATTAACCGTTCCTGATCTTTTGATGCATAATCAATAACTATAAGTGTCGGCTGGTTCGGCTTCCAATTTTCAAACTTAAAATTAATATCTTCCAGAATGCCCGCACGATACGCCCCGCCATTTCTCAAGCAAAACTCAAGCCCCAGCCTGCTTTTACCCACTCCCCCGGGACCTAGAACAGACTGCCAACGGAACAGCTCATCATTGTAGAGAAACTCATTAAGAAATTTCAATTCAGCTTCTCTGCCTACGAAAGGAATGTACTGTGATCGGTAGATAAACTTATGGCGTTCAGTATTTTCTGAATATGTATATTTGAACTCTGGCTGAGGATTTAGAAGTTCTATTATGCTTCCAAGACCATCCTTAATTTCATCAAGCATACCAAACTGTTTAAGATCGGCTTGCAGCTCCAAAGACAGCAAGTTTCTATGCTCAATATCTCCGGCAGAACGGGCTATTTTGCCGCTTAAAATTTCTTTCAATTCACTTTCAGCTTGGGTCTGCTGTGAGTTCTTCGCATTAAATATTTTTAATTTTTCAACTATGCCCCGAATCCACTCATAATGGCTGACATGCTTAAGCAACCTTTTCTTCGTCGCGTCTTTCATTAACTTAACAGCATGTTTTCTACCTGAAACAACCAAAGGCGTAAGAAGCTTCAAGGCAAGGCTGACTTTCCATTTCGAAAAGCCCTCTCCGACAAGCCAATCAGAAATAATTTTGGAGGAATCGACATCCGATAACCACTTAATAAGGTCTTCGGAATTAGAAATAGATTCTAATGATAATTCAATATCAGCGGAGGGTGTTTCAGGCTCGTTATTCATAATATATTTGTGATAAAATAATTAGGAACTGTCAAGACGGTTCCTAAGCCTTCTACTATTTAATGACCTTGTATTTGCAACACAATTTGCGCATCAAAATGCGCACAATTTTGCACGCCATTTTGAAAACGTAACAACCTGTTTAATAAGAACAATTAGCCAAAACCAAAAAATTCATGCAAATGTTTTTGCAACAAACTATGCAACACTTTTTGCAAATGCTTTTGCAACGGTTTTTGCAACTATTTAGGCACAAAAAAATCCCCCAAGACAATAAGTCTCAGGGGATAATAAACAACCAAAAAACAAACAACACCCCAACTAAAAAGTTTTGGGATCCTTAAACCCTTTTCCCAAAAGGGTTCAAGCCGCCGGAGGCATCCCCATCCTAAACTACCTAACCTTAAACACCCGTGCCCCGTCTGAGCTGTCTTCCACGTTAAATCCTGCCTCTATCAGCGCATCGCGTAATGCGTCCGCTGTGGCAAAATCCTTCTTCCTTCGTGCAAGCTCTCTGTCTTCTAAGATTATCTTAACTTCTTCTGGCAATGTTGCGAATGGTACGGGCATATTGTCATGATCTAATATTCCTAAAATATCATCGACTTCAAGCAACTGCTCCAAACAGAACTGAGCTTCGGACCCGCAGATTTTTGCAGACCCTAATAATGAATTAATGGCCTTTGAGAATCCGAAAAGTATAGGCCAGAATCTGTGCAATTTCAGGTTATCATCAAGCGCCTGTGACAGACCACTTTTAAGCGTGAACACTTCTTGGTCTATATCTTCTGAAATGTCGCCGGAACCATTGGCTAACATGCTGAGTCCAGCGGCGAGATCTTGCAATTTCTGCTGATTCTTCACCCACATGGAGATGGCCTGCTCACTATATACTAACGGCTTCTTGTACGATGATGAAAGCATCCACATGCGTACAGCCATTGGCTGACCCGCCTGCTCGATTAACTCATCTATACACGGTAAGACAGGCCCACCGGGTAGCACGGGCTGCGCGACCATCCATACCTGAGGTGACACTCCGGCCCCAGCCCAGATTGCGCGTAGATTCTCTAAATGTGGGAATCTGTGAATCTCTCCGGCTAAAAGCAAGCTCACGCCCGGTAACCCTTCTAGAGCTGTTACGGCCTGTTGTAAGAACCAACTTGGGCGAACATTTCCCCACTCGGTTTCTAGCACATCGCCTAATTTTAGATCTTGTAGAGTTGCGCGTTTAAGTAGTGTGAAATCGCGCGGATTTTCTTTAACGTAATCGTCCATGTCTACGGTCTTGCCTAGGCTGACCATATCGATATCCATATTTGTCATATGCCCGTATCCCTTGTCGCGGGACACATCAAAATATACGGACCGTAGTTTTTCGTAAGCTAAACCATGAGCCAGCATCGTGCGGCAAATCTCAATGGTTCTATCCACACATGTGGAAGCCCTGCTGAAGCGGATTGTATCGCGCACCCCTAAAATACCGGCTGCTTTTTCCATGGCTATGGTAACTTCTTTAGCAAAGCTTTCACGGCTTACGCCCCTGTCGCGCGAAACTGCAAGGGTTTGATCTTCAAGATCTGCAAGTCCAACGAGAGCAGAAACTTTACTTCCTTCACGCTCAAGATGACGCGCAAGAACATCGAGCATTACAATACGGCGAAACGGTTCAGGGTCGTATGGGTTATCGAAGGACGGGCCCATGGTAAACATTCCTGTTTCCGCATCAGTGCCGGATAAAATTTTATCTTCACCTGTAGACTGGTCAAAAATCTTAGGCCCTTTAAAGACCTGCGGGCGAAAAAGAGGAGTCGAAAGATAACGCTCACCACCATCAGGGAAAATAGTTACAACCAGCCCATCTTCAAGTTCATTGGCAATGGCAGCAGCTCCGGACATGGCAGCACCGGAACTCATACCTACAAAAACGCCCTCTTCTTTTGCTAGACGGCGACAACATTCAAAGGCATCGACATCTTCAACATTTATAATTCGGTCAAGCTTCTGCTTATCGTATATGCCCGGAGGATATGATTCCTGCATATTTTTAAGGCCCTGAATTTTATGACCGGGCCGTGGTTCCACCGCTATAACTTGAATATCTTTATTCAACTCTTTAAGGCGCTGAGTCAGCCCCATTATTGTCCCGGTAGTCCCGAGACAGGCTACAACATGTGTCACCTTACCATCAGTCTGATCCCAAATTTCCTGAGCTGTACCATTATAATGGGCGGCAACAGAAGCTGTGTTGTTATACTGATCAGTCAAAAGATATTTTTCAGGTTCCTCACGACAAAAACGATACGCCTGTTCAATGGCCCCGTCAGTTGCAAGGTGGCCCGGTGTCAGCAAAATGTCCGCACCGTAAGCACGCATAATCATCTTACGCTCTTCGGACGCAGTCTCGGGCATAATTAGCATCAGCTTATAACCTTTAACAGCGCAAGCCATAGCCAGCCCGATTCCGGTATTACCCGATGTGGCTTCGATAATTATTTTATCAGGTGTAAGCTCGCCGGACTCTTCTGCCCGCTTAATCATAGCCCGCGCGACTCTATCTTTAATTGAGCCGCCAGGATTCATTGCTTCAAGCTTAGCCAGAATCTTGACCTTTTCACTTGGATTCAAATGGCGCATCTCAACTAAAGGTGTTCCGCCAACCAATTCGAGTATATCTTTTGCAAACATTTTATCCAATCCTTTCAGGTATATATTTAAAATTAGTTCAGTAATGTTTATAAAATTCTCATGAAATCTTTCTTCTGGCAGCCTTTTTGCAGTTAAAAAGCAGAACCTCGTCAGAGCAGGTAGAAACAATCATCTGACGACCAATCAATATAGATAACAGAAAATTATTTCAACCGACTGCCAAGGACGGAATCAATGTCAGCTTACCCATTCCTGAAAGAAAACATCGAAGCGCTGGAAACATACAACCCGCCTCTTTACGCTTGGCTAAGCAGTCAGGATATTGACGAAGAAAAACTGACCCAGTGTTTATTTAAAAACAGATGGGACGTCCTCGACTGGAAAATGGAAAACGGAAAAGGCATGTTCGAAGCAATGATGCCGAACTTCATATACAACGAATGGAAAATTCCCGATAGAGCAGATACAAGCGCAACTTTCATTATTGGTTGCAATCTGGGTTATGGCCTCAACAGTGTTCTGATGAAAACACCAGACTCACATAAAGTTATTGTTTCAGAACCAAACCCGGTAATGTTGCTAGCCTGTCTGGGCCAAACCGACTACCGCCCATTCATGAAAAGCGGTAAACTCCATTTTTGCCCCGTCGATGAAGGCAGTCTGATGAATATCATTAAAGACCTAGACCTTCAATTCGTATACGGCAAAATTTATTTGCGCCTTGATATGCCAAGTCAGCAACTTGGACCTGAATATGCCAAATGGTCTGCAACTGTCAGAAATAAAATGGAATCTTTCACTGTTGAAATGACAACTTTACGCCTGAAGCAGGATGTAATGGTTGGAAATGAGCTGGAAAACTATTCCAGATCCGTTTCAGATGGAACTATTTCCACTCTCAAAAATGCGGGAGCTGGGTTAGGTGCTGTAATTCTTGGCGCTGGACCATCCCTTGCGGAATTCGGACCAGAATTAGCTGAAAATCCGGGCAACGCAATATATGTAACAGCTCTACAAACTTTACCTGCGGTTCAAAAAACAGGCATTAAGCCACACTTTTGCATTGGGCTCGATTACAATGATTCTATGCTCCGGGTATACGATCAGTTGGACAGTGAATGGGCCAAAGATATTCCGCTGATTTATTCCACAAAACTAGATCACAAAGTGCTGGAAGCATACCCCGGCCCCACTATCCCAATGTGGACACTTGGAGGCCTCGGAACATTCGCCTTAAACCAACATGAATACGTGTTTGATGCAGGAAGTAATGTCAGTAATACTTTGAATAGATTCCTCGACTGGTGCGGATTCAACCATATCCTGCTTGTAGGGCAAGATTTCGCATGGAAAGGTAAAATTTCTCATGCCTTAGGCCATCAAAACGCAGGAGCGACATTCCCCGAAAGTGCATTGGTTCATCTCAAGAATGAAGATGGAGAAGATTTGACTTCTTCAATTCAGTACATGACCTCCAAACGCGAAATGGAAGATGACCTCAAACAAATTAAGACTCCTGTCTATAATTTATACGGCGGCGGAGCTTTAATAAACGGAACTCGAAATGTAGACATGCAAAAAGTCAACATGAAGGGGATTCTATCCTCAGCGCCAGGATCCATGGATTATTTTTTGACAGCGCTGAATATGGCCCGCACTCCGAGGCCAGCGCCAGTATTTGATTCAAGGTGTCAAAAATGGAATGTATCAATTAGGAATGCAACCAAAAAGCTGGAAAAACTTTTCCGTAAACTCTCAAAGAATCAGGCTGAAATACATAAAACATTTTATGATGTTTATTTCTTCCTGCGCCAAGACCCGCTCTATCTTCCTTATCTCTACAATGAGATTCTGGACATGGCAGGCCTTGCAAGAGCAAAGACGCACTATGAGCCAAAAGATCTACCTCACTTTAAGCGGATTGCTAAAAAGACAATCAAAAAGGTTAGATACATGGACCGCTGTCTCAGTTTAGAAAACAAAAAAATCGCCGCCTGAAAGTCAGACGGCAATGAATAAGCTCCATACTTCCTAGATCCATCATAATGAAAAGAACTCTGACACACCTGCCCGTGTCAGAGTTCTTTCACTTGAAGGATTATTCTACAAAAATTCATACCCGAAATTAATAAAATCTTCTTCATAACGCTCATTCACAATTTTTATAAGTTCAGGAGTGTAATAATCACTAAGATAATTACCTTTTTTAGGTCTAGACCTATTCTTATGTGGAACATCGATTTCTTCGCCAACGTCAGCAAAGAGAACTTTCATTTCATTCTCATAATTCTCCAAGCGTACCAAATAAAGATCTTTTATTAAGCCTTCTGAAGTACTCAAATAGCTTGTTTGCGACTTAAAGTGAATTTCTGAAAACTCGTCAGGACAAGTTGCAACGAACTTACAAAAAGTGGCAAAATCAAATGACTTAAGTTTTTTCCTAAAAACATGAGCCACATGAAAGCTTTCCTCCGAACGTATTAAATGAGCATATAAAGAAGCTAACCTTAAATAAGGATTTCTAACGACAGTAAATTTCTTATACTCATCAAAAAAGGGACTTGAAGCGTCAACACAATTAGCAACATCCTTATACACGCGATTCGGCAGTTCTTTCTCGACCCGATTAGAAATTTGATCAAAGATATTTGCAGTGCTAGTTCCGCCAGTCTTTGGCATTTTTATATACAACAACTTCTTACTTTCTTCTATAAAACAAAGCTTTAATCTGGCTGGAATCTTATATATTAACACATTTTCATTATATTCTGAAATGATATGCCTTGCTAAATCAGCCAAATAATCAGCTTCGCCCCCAAAATCAACTATACATATCTCTGTAAATTCATCTTTATTGTACTCCCTAAATGCCTCATAATTCATACCATCGTCAGCATTAGTATACGAGAATGATCCTTCAGAAAGTCCATTTATATCTAGTTCATTAAAAACTACATCTTTTTCTACGTCTATCCCAAGATTAAAAACATAATATATGGATTTAGATATAGGTAGCTTATCTACGATGCAAAGCTTTTTGAGATTAATCGAACAAAAAGAATCATACAATTCATTCCACCTAGAAGTTTCCCTATAAACATAAAAAACCTCTCTCCCATTTTTTATTAAAGATTTTCCAATATCATCATAATACATTGAGGCAATAATAACCTCACATTTAGCAAAACTTTTAATTTCTAAAACATTTATAATAGGTATAGAAAAAAGTTCTCCCGAATCTTTATAGCTATCAACAAAAGCCTTCACATGCAGATCTTTACGACGTTTTTTTATTTCTAAAAACAAACTCTTCGCGCCTAACCCTGTTCCATATATAATGATATCTGAACCGTGTTCAATCTTATTAAACCCTGAGATAGTTGGATAATTCACAATCACTCCTTAGTAAGCAAACATTTTAAAATATAAGCCCCTAATACATTATAATAAGTATTAAATATTACAAAATATTTCAAAATACAATTGCAAAAAGATTAATGGGAAAGAATCATAATTCTTATTCTACAAAAAATCATACCCCAAATTAATAAAATCTTCCTTATAGCGTTCATTCACAATCTTTATAAGCTCCGGCGTATAATAATCATAAATATAATTACATTTGTTAGGTCTAGCTCTATTTTTATGTGGAACATCGATTTCTTCGCCAACCTCAGCAAAGATAGCTTTCATTTCTTCATCATAATTTTCCAAACGTACCAAAAAAATATCTTTAATTAAGCCTTCTGACGTACTCAAATAGCTTGTTTGAGACTTAAAGTGAGGATCTGAAAATTCGTCAGGGCAATTTGCAACGAATTTACAAAATTTAGCAAAATCCAATGGCTTAAATTTTTTTTCAAAAAAAGGCCTCATATGAAAGCTTCTCCCTTCACGCAGTATACTTGCATACAAGGAAGCTAACCTTAAATATGGATTTCTAACTACAGTAAACTTCATATAATTATCAAAAAAAGGATTTGAAACGTTAACACAATTATCAAAATTTTTATACACGCTATTCGGCAGTTCTTTCTCGGCTAGATTCGAAATTTGATCAAAAATAGCTCGAGTACTAGTCCCGCCAGCCTTTGGAATATTTATATACAACAACTTCTTACTTTCTTCTATAAAACAAAGCTTTAATCTGGCTGGAATCTTATATATTAACACATTTTCATTATATTCTGAAATGATATGCCTTGCTAGGTCAGCCAAGTAATAATCTTTACCCCCATAATCAACTATACATATATCTGTAAATTCACCTTTTTTGTATTCTCTAAAAGCTTCGCGATACATATCATCATAAACATTAGTGCATGCGACTGTTGCTTCAGAAAGACCATTTATGCCTAGCTCATTAAAAACGGCCTCTTTTCCTACGTTTAGCCCCGTATTAAAAATGTAGTATGTGGATTTATATTTAGATATATGTAGCTTATCTATTATACAAAGTTTTTTAACATCAATCGAACAAAAAAATTTACACAGTTCATTCCACCTGGAACTTTCGTTATAGACATAAAAATCATCTCTCCCTTTTTTTATTAGTAATTTCGCAATATCATCATAATACATTGAGGCAATAATCACCTCACAGTTAGCAAAATTTCCAATTTCTGAAACATTTATAATAGGTGTAGAACAAAGTTCTCCAGAATTTTTATAGCTATCAACAAAAGCCTTCACTTGCAGATCTTTACGACGTTTTTTTATTTACAAGAATAGACTCTTCGCCCCTAGACCTGTTCCATAGATAAGAATATCTGAACAACGTTCAAGTTTTTTGAATTCTGAAGTAATGTTATAGCTCATAGCCACTCCTTAAAAAACAGCACTTTAAGATAGAATATAACCCTTAATACATAGAAATATTCAAATATTACAAAAAGTATCAAAATACAATTGCAAAAATATTCACTTGAATAGCCAGCCATGCCCGTGTAAACCCTGCTCATGAACGAAACAAAACACGATGAACCATATTTTATGGAAGATGGGACTCTAGTTATTCCATTCTCCTGCCCAGATCACAGTTATAAGTACTGGAAAAAAGAAGGCAAACAGCTTGCTGAAATCCTTACGGACATGAATGTGGATAAAGAAACATGGCAAAGATTTACTTCGGATAAATTCCCTGCCGACGCTGCGATTGAAGCCGAAAGTGACGCAGCAACTGAAGCTGAAAAGGGCTAGGTTTATAGAGTGACAAGATTCATTCATAGATATTCCAGCATATGCCATTTCATACTGGCATCACTACCGCTCTTGGTTGCCCTTGCGCTGATGTTCTGCATCTTCGGAAGTGAGGCCGCAATTACAGAATGGTGCAGGGCTCACGCTTTAGCTAACCCTGATTATAAATCCATCGCGAAAATAATTACGGATTGGGGCAACGCAATATTTTATCCTGTCTACTTGTGGTTTTTAATCACAGGCATCCGGCAAAGAAAGAAATCAAGACTCAGATTTGCGCTTGTATTTTTGGCGGTGCAACTTGTTGTCAGCCTGATTACCGTACGATTTTTAAAAATAGCGATAGGACGACCACGCCCGGGAGAAGGGTTGCTTTTTGAACCGTTCTCTACTCGCGGGGCTTATAACTCGCTCCCATCCGGACATACCTGCGAAATTTACGGGGCATCACTGCCTCTTGTTCTAAGATACCGAACCTTGCTGCTAACCTTGCTATTAGGTTTATTTGCAGCAGCTGTGGCGCTAAGCCGCGTATATCTCACATGGCATCACCCGAGTGATGTTTTCTTCGGCTGGATGCTAGGCTCGGTTGCGGGCTTCGCTACTCACCTTTTTTCAAAAGAGAATTAAAATGAATAATAAATCATCCCTTATATGGGATTTCATGGAAAAGAATCCATGGATCAGCGTGCTGATACTTCTTGCTTTACAATCTATGTTCACAATGGACTACCGCTCGCTCTGGTTTTCAGACGAGGTCCGCTACGCAGAAGTATACCATCAGATGAAAGATGCCGGTCACTGGCTGGTTATGTACCTTAATGGAGTCGCATACCCAGACAAACCTCCTGTATATTTCTGGTTCCTGTCACTGATAGACACTGTTACTCCGGCAGACGGCATAAGCGTGTTCTTCCTAGGTTCAGCACTCTCAGCGGGAATATTCCTAGCATCTACGGTAGCTTTAGCTAAGACTCTCGGCTGCGGACGCAAAACGACCCTCGCAACCGGACTTGTGCTGATTACCAACATTTTCTTCATAGGTATTGCGCATTATTCACGCATGGATCTGCTTTTTGCCAGTTTCATAATCTGGACAAACATTTGCCTATTCAAGGCTTTTCATTCAAACAACGCGCCGCGCTGGATTCTTTCCGCCTTCGCTCTTATGGGCATAGCTACACTGACAAAAGGTCCGCTCGGCATAGTCTTTCCGCTGCTTACGGCTGTGTGTTACCTTTTCTGGAAGCAGAAACTAAGCATGCTTCGCAGTAAGGCTGTATTGAAAGGAGCTGGAATCCTTGCCGCAATATTATTAGCATGGGTAGTTGGCGCAATAATTGTCGACGGTACCGAATTCATTCATAATATTTTCTACAAACAAATATACCAAAGGGCTGTAAGCTCTTTCCATCATGAAGAGCCTTTCCAGTATTACCTGGTAGCCTTTCCGTTAGCGTGGCTTCCGTGGACTATGGCTATATTCGCTGTTCCACTAAAAATAATGTGTAATATGGAATACTGGCGAGGACTTACCACTCATAGAAAAAGCACTGAAAACGATGGTAGGGACTGGGCATGGATAATGTTCATCAGCGGCTTTGTAATGCTGACCTGCCTTAGCATCAAAGTGCTTATCTACATCCTTCCGCTATTTGCACCTCTTGCGATTCTCACAGCCAGAGGACTTATGGGAGAAGGAGATGCACCTCCCGTTATTAATTCAAAAAAATTATGGATAGCTATCGCATGCATTTACCTGCTTCTTGCTGTAGCCACTCCATTTGCTGAAATACTGTTCCCGTTTGATTTTGCACTGCAAGGACTTTCATTCACCGTTTTAATTTTAGGATTAGGTGGACTGGCCCTGCTTGCTACCAGAAATTCCGGCAAAAAAATGGGTCTACTTATCATGGCCACAACCATGACTCTGTGGATTCAGCCCTTAGCGCTACAAACACTGCCTTCACTTGATCCCCTCATGAGCCCGCGCATGACCGGTGAAATAATGAAAGAATATGTGGAACAAGGCAGCTACCCGCTTGCACATAAAATATACTCCGGCATTTTCTCCTACTATGCAGGAACAAATATTCACGAAACAAGCGATTTCGCTGAGATCGAAAGGATTCTTGAAGAACAGGATAAAGTTATCCTAGTAATGCAGAGAAAATACTTTGACCGCTGGGAAAATCGTCCCGACAATGTAGAAATAATCAATGAACAGTTCATTTCTGATCGTCCCTACGTTCTTCTCAGCAAGTAACTGCTGCCCCTAAATAACCTAAAAAGGGTTGCTCCGGTTTAATTCGGAGCAACCCTTTTTTCATGAAAAAAATCAAAGCAAAAATTAGTAGAATTATCTATCCTTTTTAAGTTTTCAATTACATAGCTGCATGCTATCTTTAAGCTCAATATAACTACAAGCGTGCTCCCTTTTAATAATAACCCCAAATGATTTTAAGGGTAAAATATGCCACTATCTAAGAGAAATATCCTCATTGTAGACGAAGAAAAATCACAACTTGAAACTTTGAAAAAAATGCTCCACCCCATGCACGACAAGTGGACAATACACCCCGCGGAGTCCTCCGAGGAAGCATTGGAGTTGCTCGAAATTCAACCCTTCGATATAGTAATCGCTGATTTCAATATCAATGGATTTCCTGACGGTACTCTTCTAACAGAAATAAAAAAAAGCCAGCCTGGAGCTATCCGTTTTATTTATTCAAACCGTAAAGATGCAGATAACTCCATGGAATATGCCATGTTGGCGCATCAGTTCATAAGCAAGCCATGTTCTTCAGATGAACTAATCAGCGCAATAAAACGAAGTCTCACGTTAAAAAACATTTTTTTGAACGAAAAGGTTTCGAAAGCAATCACATCAATTGATGAACTTCCGAGCATGCCGGACCTATATATCAAACTAGAAAAAGAACTGAAAAGCGAAGAGGCTTCAATACATAAGATCGGCAAGCTTATCAGCGAAGATTTAGGAATGACCGTTGGAATACTCAAGCTGGTGAACTCATCCTTTTTCGGACTTTATGCCAACATATCAAGTCCTGAAAAAGCGGTCTCGCTACTTGGAATAGATACAATCAAAGGGCTGGTACTTGGAATGCACCTCTTTGAATCCAACAAAAATAGCAGCATAGATTTTTCAATTGACGAACTTGGAAAGCATTGCCAGTACACAGGGCTAATAGCACGTATGATAGCTAAGGCCGAAGGTGGCGATAACGATATCTCTGAAAACGCTTTCCTTGCCGGATTTCTACACGACATAGGCAAATTGATCCTCGCTTCGTCTTTTCCATGCGAATACACTGAAATTCTTAATAATGTGCGAAGTGAGAACATCCCCATTAAAGACGTCGAAAAAGAGATTTTCGGATTCACCCATGCCGAGGTTGGAGCATACCTGCTAGCCTTATGGGGGTTTGATGAATCTGTAGTCGAAGCAGTGTACTGCCACCACGATCTTTCTCAATCAAAAGAAAAAGGATTCACTCCAGCAGTAGCCGTTCATGTGGCAAACACCTTCGAACATGAACTACACCTCCGCAATGAAGAATATGCCCCTCATGTTCTCAATGCGGACTGGCTGGAGCAAAACGGATTTTCAGAAAAACTTATTCATTGGCTCGAACTATGCGCAGAGCAAGTTGAAGAATCCAATGGGAGCTGATTATAAAACCCGAGTTATAATGATTCAGCATCTGCGCAAGCAGTCTGACCCCGCCTCTATTTAATAATAAAAAGGCTCAAATCTGGTAATTTTATCATACCAGATTCGAGCCTTTTGCTTTTGATCTTTATTAGCTAGAAAAAAGAGTGCTAGCCCGTAAAGCGGCAAGCAATCGGCATTCTCCACCCAGTGCCAAAAGCTCTGGATGTTATTTTTAGCCCCGGAGCGGCCTGCTTGCGTTTAAACTCTGAAATTTTAATCAGCCTTAAAACAGCTGTTACAATCTCAGGATCGAAGCCTGTTTCTCTTAAAATTTCCGTCTCAGACATATGGTGCTCAACTCTAAGTTCAATAATGCGGTCTAATACTTCATATGGAGGCAGCGAATCCTCATCCTTCTGGTCTGGACGAAGCTCTGCGGAAGGCGGTTTCTCGATGGTAGCAACGGGTATGACTTCGCCCATCCCCTGTTCGTTCAGCCATCTGCAAACTCTAAAAACGAGCGTTTTATAAAGGTCCGAAATAACAGCCAACCCACCAGCCATATCTCCGTAAATAGTACAATAACCAACAGCAAGTTCGCTCTTATTGCCAGTAGTAATAAGCAAAGCGCCCATCTTATTGGAAATAGCCATCACAAGATTTCCACGTATTCGGGACTGAATATTTTCTTCTGCAACATTTTCAGGCAACCCTTCAAATGAATGAGCTAGCGCCTGCTCGAAAGTACCCATAAGATCATGTATCGGAATAGTCGTTGATTTAATGCCCAAATTTTCCACGAGAGCTAACGAATCATCAACACTCCCCTTGCTGGAATATGGAGAAGGCATTAGCACTCCCAGAACATTTTCAGGCCCCAGAGCTTCAGCAGCAACAGCGGCAGTTAAGGCTGAATCAATCCCGCCGGAAAGTCCCAGAACCACCTTTTTGAAGCCAGTTTTCCCCAGATAATCGCGAAGCCCGAGCACCATAGCATTCCAAGCTTCCGACTCCTCACAAAAATCATCTTCCTCTACTTTTCCGACTCCGCTCTTAACATCTACAATAACGATATCGGAACGGAACCCCTTACCACGAGCAGTAAGTTTGCCATCACTGTTAAAGGCACAGCTTCTGCCATCAAAGACGAGATCATCATTACCGCCCACCTGATTTGCGTACACAACAGGCACTTTATACTTTGAAGCGATAGCTGAAAGCATCTTTTCACGAACTAGCTGCTTTCCTATATTAAACGGAGAGGCAGAAAGATTAATCAGAACATCAGGCTTATTGCCCATTATTTCAGATAGAGGATTTCTTCCATAGCGCGGACCATCTCCACCACTCTTGCGATCATTCCATACATCTTCGCAAATGGTCACGCCCATCTTAATGCCATCAAATTCAAAAAAATTAACTTCTTCAGAAGGCTCGAAATATCTTTGTTCATCAAAAACATCATAGGTTGGCAACAACCACTTATAAAACACCCGAGGCACAGCTCCACGCTCAATTAACCACGCGGCATTGCGTAAAGGGTTACCAGTTCCATCATGGTTAAGATCGACACCACCTGCAATCAAGGCAACATCTTCAGGAATCTTGCGTGACAGCTCAGCAACAGCATCTCTGCACCGCGTCACAAAATCAGAATTAAGCAGTAGATCCCGAGGGGGATAGCCGGTAATAGCAAGCTCGGAAGTTACACAAATTTTTGCGCCGCGCTCCGCAGCATAATCTACCCCATCAAGAATGAGCTTGATATTCCCTTCAAGGTCCCCAACCGTCAAATTCAGCTGTAGCAAAGCTATTTTCATTATGTATAGTCCGTCCTTATTCTTAATAAATGTGGTTTTTATTTAACTTGCACGGACAAACTTGTCCACAAACCTCTTGAGTTGCCACGACCGCACGCAACCGTTTTGTTTATCTTGCAGTGAATATGCCGTAATGATAAAGAAATAAAGTAATTCATACTAGTAATTTGATTCTCACTTTTATCCAAAGAACAACGGGCTTAAATTGTTTAAAATAGACAAAGTTCAAACACGAATAAGTATACAGATTATACTGATTTCAGTGCTAGCTTTCATAATCTCCGGTGCTTACGATTATTCATCCATGCGCAAAAACATGCTTGAAGAGCTGAATCACAAAGCAGACGGCCTTATTGAAAGACTATCTGAATCATTGATTCCTCCTCTTTGGAATGTTGATCAATCCGCTATAAACAGAATTATTTTATCCGAGATGAATGATAAAAGAATAAAAGCAATAATTGTAACTGAAGATAATGGAAAAACCGTTTTTGCTGGAAAAACACGTAATAAGGACTGGGATATAATTGAGTTTACGGCATGGCCCCGTGGAGATTTTATTAAACGCAGAGCCCCGATTACGGTATTAAAACAGCCGATTGGGACAGTTGAAATTTTCTTAAGTCAAAGATTTATTCAAGAAGAATTATACAACTCAATATTACAATCTCTTTTTAGAACTATGCTGCTTGTTGTTCTCCTTATGGTGACCACTTTTGTCGCCATGCGGAAGATTCTTATTACCCCTATTATCAAACTATCAAAAACAGCCCGGCAAATTTCCGTTGATAAAAACTACAGCGCTAGGGTTGATTTTAAATGCCAGGGCGAAATGGCTACTCTGGTTAAAGACTTTAACCACATGCTTCAACAGATTGAAGAACAGGATTTGACACTTAAAGAGAATCGAGAACAACTTAAGCAGAAAATACAACAGAGTAATAAAAATTTAGCTAACAGTTATGAAGAACTAAAAAGTATTAACTCAGAACTTGAACTTGCCAAAGATGAAGCGGAAGCAGCGTCTCGCTCCAAAAGTCAATTTATGGCCAATGTAAGCCATGAAATCAGAACTCCTATGAATGCCATTATCGGTATGGCTGACCTGACTCTCGCAACAGATGTTACACCTAAGCAAAATGATTTTTTAAAAATTATAGTCACTTCAGGACAAGTTCTCCTCAGACTTATTAATGACATTTTAGACTTTTCTAAAATGGAAGCCGGGAAACTTGAGCTTGAAGAGGTCAATTTTGATCTCCATCAATTGATTGATGACATAGCCGATCTTTTTGTTGAACAGATGATCGCTTCTAAAACAGAGCTTGTTATTAACATCATGCCAGACGTTCCCAGAAGAATAATGACGGACCCTGTCAGGTTACGACAAGTTCTAGCAAACCTTACCGCAAATGCCTTTAAATTTACCCATGAAGGCAAAATAACTATTACGATTAAAGCTGGGATAATTGCAGACGGACGAACAGAGCTTCTCTTTTCCGTAAAAGACACTGGAATAGGAATAGCAAAAAAGGTGCAACCGGATCTGTTTAAGGCTTTTAGACAGGCAGACGGGTCAACTACCAGAAAGTATGGCGGAACAGGCCTCGGGTTGACCATATCCAAAAGAATTGTAGATATGATGGGCGGAGAGATCTGGGTTAAAAGTAAACTGGATGAAGGAAGTTCATTTTTCTTCACGCTCTATCCACAGCTGGTTCCCAATGCCCAGCCGATAAACTACACACTACCCGCTGAACTTCAAAATCAGCCAGTACTTATAATTGATGACAATCAAGCTGTACGGGCCGTACTGGAAAAATATCTACAGCAATTCGGTTTTATCTCCGAAAGCAGCTCTTCTGCCGAAGAAGGCATTAGAATGATGAAACTAAAGAAAAGTACTCCATATAAATTCATACTAATGGATTTAAATCTTCCGAAAATGAAAGGAGATGAGGCGGCTAAAGAAATAAGAAAGGATTATTCCAATGATGAACTACCTATTATTATGATCACTGCAACAGACATTAATAAGGCAACCGAAAAAGCTAAAAAAGTAGGCATAACAAAAGTTCTAGGAAAGCCTCTGAAACAAACGATCCTTTTTGAAACTATTTTAAATATATTCGGGCATGATAGTGACGTAAAGCAGATTAGTGAACCGATCCTCTACAATGAATTGATGTTTAAAGGTTTTAAAGCCTTGCTCGTGGAAGACAACCCCATAAACCGACAAGTTGCAATTCAGATTTTAAAAACTACAGGTCTGACAATTGAGTCCGCAGTTGACGGCCTTGAAGCTGTAAAAATGGTCGCAGAAAACAGCTACGACATTGTCCTTATGGATATCCAAATGCCTATTATGGATGGATATGAAGCGACCAAAGCTATACGTACCGAATTGAAATTGAATGACCTGCCGATCGTAGCAATGACAGCCCATGCCATGCGCGGAGATAAAGAAAAATGCTTACAAGCAGGCATGAACGATTACATACCTAAACCCATAGATAAAAATCAAATGATGAGCACCATCAAAGCTCACCTGTTGCCCCTACCTTCCGCGGTAAAAGATAACTCAGCTCCCAAGCCTGAAACAAGGACTACCAATACTGAAGAAGAGGATTTATCCAAATATCAGCAGTTGGACATCAAAGAGGCTTTAGAGCGAATAGGTGGAGACATGGATATCTTAATCAGTATCCTCAATAACTTTAACACCTACAACTCAAATTTCGTAAGTAAACTAAGCCCCATGCTTGAAAATAATGAACTAAAAGAAGCGGGAGATCTAGCTCACAACCTCAAAGGATCAGCTGCAAACCTATCGGCAGTTGCCCTTTCTAAAGCAGCGTTAAGACTTGAAAGATCGTGCAGGGAGAATCAGGAGGAAAATGCATCCTCAGCTTTAAACGAAGTAGGTCTAGAGTTGGACTTGTTAAAAGAAGATATTGTTGCCCTCACTCAAAACCTTTCTTGAACTGTCTGTTGATATTCATGCATAATTAAGGCAGAAATCTTTCATCACAAAGACTTAAAGAGGATAAAAATATGGCTCTTATGTTTGGAAGTCCAGCCAGAAAAGGACGTAGATCTCAGGAAGATGCCAAGAAAGAACAGCGGCTTGAAATGGCCCGCAATCTTTACTTAGGCGGAAAACTTAAAATAGTGACCATTGAGGAAATTCCCAATAGAGACGTAATGGGAACTTTCGGACTGGTCGTTTGTCGTAGCTACAACTTTGATAATGCTTTCTATGGGTTAATAGCTCAAGCAATGGATGCTAATGCCGACGCAATTCTCGGCTACCGCGAGGCGGTTTCATTCCATCCTGAAGGGGATAGGTTTTATTCATGCTATGGGACAGCAGTCAGGCTCAAAAAGGCAAAATAAATTTTAAAAAAAATGGGAGCACAATTTATAATCGTGCTCCCATTTTACTATAATATTCAGATATTATTTATTTCATTCTACGCTGCAAGAGAAGGTGGTCGGCAACAGTAAGCATTGCCATAGCTTTAAGAACCGGCACGATACGCGGAATAGCGCATATATCGTGCCTGCCTCCAATCTTTATCTCCGCAGAATGGCCTTCGTTATCAACTGTCTGCTGTTCAATACTGATAGACGGAATGGGCTTCACGAACGCCCTTACAACTATATCCTGTCCGCTTGAAATACCACCAAGAATTCCACCAGCATTATTAGACAAGAACCCTTTCTCGTTAATAAAGTCATTATTTTCAACGCCCGTAGCATCTGCGGAAGCACAGCCCGAACCAATTTCAACGCCCTTCACCGCGCCGACAGACATCAGTGCGTAGGCAAGACGTGCATCGAGTTTATCAAATACAGGCTCACCGAGTCCGGCAGGAACTCCTTTCACGCAAACTTCAACAACTCCGCCAAGAGTATCACCTGCGGAGCGAACTTCTTTTATGCGTTTTTCCCATTTTTCGAGAACATCAGCATCAGGGCTGAAAAACAATCGGTCACACGCACTATCAGGATCAGTTACGACTGCATCTATACCGCCTATGCGCACAGTATAAGCATTGAAAGTTATCCCCTCACCCCGCAAGATCTCCTGCGCCACAGCACCAGCGGCAACACGGGAAACTGTCTCCCTTCCGGAAGAACGTCCTCCGCCTCTGTAATCTCTGAAACCATATTTAGCATCATAACTGAGATCAGCATGACCGGGTCTGTAGACATTCATAATTTTTGAATAATCTCTGGAACGCTGGTCGGTATTCTCAATATGAAAACCTATGGAAGTTCCGGTGGTCTTACCTTCAAAAACACCAGATAAAATTTTTACTTTATCAGCTTCCTTGCGAGCAGTTCCGGCAATGCCTGATCCGGGCTTGCGCCTGTCCAGCTCAAGCTGAATAATGTCCTCATTCAACTCAATACCAGCAGGACATCCATCAATAACTCCGCCAAGACCGGGACCATGAGATTCCCCATAAGTGGAAACCTTAAATAGATTGCCGAAAGTATTACCGCTCATTATTTTCCGTCTCCATTCTCAATCAAATTAAATTCTTTTACAATTCCAGCGCTAAGTCCCTTGATACTATCAGCTCCGCTAACAATAACCGTCGCCGAGTCTGAATATAAGCTTTCTCGCTCTTCCAGAACTTCACGAACCTCTTCCGCCAAAGGCTTACCTGTAAGCGAAGGTCGCTGGCCATGTTCAGGATTTACAGACAGACGCTGAACCAGAGTATCTACATCTGTCTTTAAATAAACAGTAAAACCTTCTTTCAAAATTTCAATATTTTCCGTGCGAACAACAATGCCACCACCACAAGAAACAACTACATTATCAAGTTTTGAAAGAAATTTAAGGACTTTAGTTTCTAAATCACGAAATGCATCCCATCCATTATACTCAACAAAAGTAGATATTTCACACCCTGCTTTTTCAAGGATAACCGCATCGCTGTCATAAAAATCAAATTGTAATGTTTTGGCAACAGCTCTGCCAACCGTAGTTTTCCCGCAAGCCCTGGGACCGATCAAATAAATTTTACTCAAGGGCAACTCCATACCGCAACAATATATATAAAAATGTTTGTTTTCTTTGTCGCAAACACCTAAACTGCAAAAGCAAAACCAGCAAAACGTTTTTTAGTTTTAATAATAAAAGAACTATCTCAGAATAAACAGTATAAAGGCAGTCTGATCCAGTCAGTTAATCACCATTCTTAAACGTAAACATACCGGACTTGTCAAGCACCGGAGAGCCAGATGACCATATACAAAAGAAATACAATTATCCTGATTACCACCGTCCTGATGCTACTGAGCCTCTCTTTATTCAATTCCGCGCGGGCAGAATCGAATAAAGCAACTTGGACCTTCATGGTTGAAGGTATTGAACAGGATATCACTGAACAAAACGCAGCGGTGCTGATTCTTCAAAAAAACCTACCCGCTATGGTCAAAAAGTTTAACCACAGCATCAACAAAGCAAAAGATAGACTAGACCAACTAAAACTTCTCCGCGGACTGGCTAAACGAACTCCATGGTCCTATAGAACAATCCTACTACAATTGGATGACCTTAACGATTATGTTTTAAATGCCAAAAAGAGTCTTCTTATTGAAAAGAATCGTCTCAAAAACATAAAAAAAGACATTGATATTTTGGCACAGCTAAATATTGAAGATAGTCTGAAAGCTAACGTAAAAAACAATCTACTACAGCAAACCTACCAAAAATTTAATGAAATACATGAACACGCAAGTACGATCAAAAAGGAAATAGATAAATACTTGAGCCGTGCAGATCGAGCGATAGCAGCCATTGAAGAAAATAAAGTTCTGACAACTACGTATTATAGAACTTCAATGGAAGGGTTCTATTTTGAGGCTGGACCGACATTACTCGAACTAAGCAGTTGGCAGGATATCTCATACTCTTTCCACGAATGGAACAGAAGCCACTCTAAATTTTATTATCCTCTTTTCGTATGGGTCAGCTGGACTGACTTCATGATCTATTTAGCTATTATATCTTTGATATGCTGGGTAGTACTTCGCCAAGCAGTCAAAACCCTGCTGAGACGCCCATCATTTATAAAGCACTCAATGTCCGCTTACAACCTTGGACTGATAATGCTTTCACTGGGAGCCGGAATATTTATATCGCGCAAGGTAACCCTCTTCACTTCAAATCAGATTACAGGCCTGATATGGACTGAGCTTATCACTTTAGGGATTATAATTTGCGCACGGAATTTTTTATGGGCAAGAGAGAAAAGCCAACCAGCCCCGCTAATCTTTACTCCAATGTTTACCCTCTGGGCTCTTATGACAGCAGGAGACATGCTTCACATGCTGACCATGCCGGTAGATTGTATCGGTACAATCTGGATATGCCTCAGCCTGATTGCGTTAGCGGTGATGAGATCTAATAGAAAAAGACAGTCCTTAGGAATAACAAAAACAACATCTAAAGTTTCAATGTATATTCTCGGCCTAGGAGCTTTCGCAACCATCTTTGGGTTCGGAGCGCAGGCCATGATTGCGACTCAGCTCTGGTTCCTCTTTCTTGTCACGCTGCAAATATGCAACGCGCTAAAGACGGTCATGACCGCGCCTGAAATGCCTGATGCTGTTGAAGGAACTGAGGCAGCAACTGAAAATGGTAGTGCTGAAGATAAAAATGAAGCTACTGAGCCTATAAAAGTTCAGCCAGCCGAAAAACGACAGCAGAACCAGATGGTCCAGATGCTATACCCGCTCTCGGTTTCGGTTATCATCTTTATGTTCATAGCATGGGCAATGGCATATATGGGCGGCATACCTTTTGCGAAGTTTGTTTTTAGGCACATGGATATTAAAATTGCCGGCGCGGCGATTTCTATTAAAAGCCTATTTTACATCCTAATTTTATTTTTCACATCGCGCCTGATTCTATTCTGGCTCAAAACCCTGGTGTCATCGACATCTATTGCCGGGCGCAAACTTGAATCAGCGCTAGCTCATACTTTCTCGACTATCGGATCTTATCTGGTCTGGGTAATCTTTATCATTTCAGCATTGTCATTGCTTGGAATTCCGATGTCGGCATTGACTTGGATAGCAAGCGGGCTTTCTATCGGTATTGGTTTCGGCCTTAAGGATATCGTAAGCAACTTTGTCAGTGGCCTGATTATCCTATTCGGTGGCTCAATTAAAAAAGGTGACACCCTGCAACGTAACAAGCTTATAGGAGTGGTTGAAGATGTTTCCATACGAAACACAACCATGCGCGCACTGGACAACAGCATGGTAATCATTCCAAACTCAAGCTTCCTCAAAGGTGAAATTGTAAACCTTAACTTCCGCGATTCCAGAATACGCGTAGCAATTCCGATAACTCTTGTTCCGGGATCGAAGATTAAAAAAGCAAAAAAATTAATGCTTAAAATTGTTAAGAAACATCCGAAAGTATTAGCTGATCCAGAACCAAGCATCCTTTTCAAGAGATTCGGACAACTTGGGCTGGACTTTGAAATATATTTTTGGGTTGAAAAGTTTGAAGATCAGTACACTACTGAATCTGAAATCGTTGATAATTTAGATCAGAGTTTCCAGGATAAGAAAGTTAAAGTCTCTTTCCGCGGAATTAAGAATAAGTACAAACCTAAAGGTAATGAAGCAGCTCAGTTGGCCGCCCAGCGTGACGCCTTGAAAGAGAAACGTAAAACAATCAGTAGATATTTCAGAGTGGCAGCACTTAGAAAACATAGAAATCTACCGAAACTGGAACGAGATAAACCTGTGTAAGTATAAACCTTCATAGGATAACGTCCACACTCAAACAACAGATCTAGCTTAATTAAAAGAACCTCCCGGCGACACACCGCCCGGAGGTTCTTTTTTGCGCAAACAAAAGCGGCCATGTAACTAAATACATGACCGCTACTTCAATCTTATAATGCTAATTTTATAAACTTACTATTTCTCTGTAACAGGATACTCGCCTCTATGCCATGCGTGCCATCCACCGAGAAGTACACTTACATTAGTGTAACCCATTTCAACTAATTCCTGCGCCACCCGGGCGCTGGTGTATTCGTTAGGTCAGGCACAATAAATTATAATTTCAGCATTCTTCGGTATTTCAGGTGCCCATAAATCTTCAGCACCGGGCTTACCACGGACAGCTCCGGGAATAATCAGCTCACTTCCCCGCCAATCAGAGCCACTACGAGAATCCACTATAACTAACCCGTCAGAGCCAAGCTTACTTTTAAGCGTTTCGACAGAAACAGTAGTAAATCTCTCGGCAGAAGCAGGACTTGCAGTAACATAAACTGCTGCGACCGTTATAAACATTGTAAATATAAATAATAAAACGATACGGTTTTTCACTTTTTTCTCCTTATCATTTGGAGTTACAGGGATTATTTCTTCTAGAAATTTAGAAGTAGGTTAAGAATATCATAATCTTGTGACTATTCAATAATTAAATGAGAAAAGTTCCTATTATAAGAGCGTAGCTATATAAATTCTATGGTTTTATTCCTTCTAAAAATCCAAACTTATTGCTCAGCAGTAGACGGAGAATCCTTTTTCATTATGCGGAGAATTGCAAAGACAAAGCTTACAAGTAACATTCCACCAAATGCCGCTCCGAAATATGATTGGAATTCTGCCAGATGAAAACTCATTATTGCAGCAAAAACATGAAAAACAAATGCAAGAGCAGAGAGAAAAGGGAAAAGTCCAGCTTTACGGCTAGCAATAACATCGACTAAATCAACAAGAGCATATCCGATAAACCAAAAACTTAGTCCTGCCGCAATCAAAGAATCCAAAGCAGGTTCTCCGGCCCACCCAGTAGCCATCGCCCCGCCAACAGTGACAGCCAGAATTGTTCCAACAATTTTTCGACTCTGGGATTCGCCTTTACACATACGGTTAGCAAGCCTGCTTCCAAGGACACGGAACACGCCGAAAGTTGCCGCAAACGTACCCAATACAACAGTTATTGCCATAAGAATGCGGCCCGTACTTCCGAGTGCTATTCTGGCAACTTTAAAATGTGCGACGTACGAATCCGCAATTTTATCAGGAGAGACTATAAGCAGTGCGCCCCACAGGAAAAGGATAAATGCCAGCGCAGTCACGACAATGGAAGGAAGTGAAGGATTATCTCTCAGCTTTGATTTAAAAGCCAAATCGAATCCGATAAAAGCGAGAACTGCAAGAAAAATTATATTAAGCCAGGAAGTTATCCCTCCGGCGGGTACAACATCCCACGGACCGGCAAAACCGGGCTCTGAAACCTGAGTTGTCATAAATGCAACATATAAGAAGCTACAGACCGAAATTCCGAGAGACCCTATAAAAACGTACCGCCCTTTTCCAACTGGCAGAAAGCAAGCGGACACCGCAAGAGCGAGAATTAAAAATGATGCACCAAGATTTGGGAACCAGAGCGCGAAAACTTCATTAACAGCATATCCGGCTATTCCAAGCGAAGAAACAAGAATAGCGCCCAATGCAAAGACTCGCGCTGAATCTAAAACACCCACGATAAAAGGACATACCTCATTAGCATATTTGAAATCATAACTGGTCAGCATACCCATTGAACGAGCAGAGCGGAGCGAAAGGACAGCCATAAGAATAAGTAATCCGGCAAAGACAATCCCGCCTTGCCCTGCTCCATTTCCGGCAAGAGTCAAGCCTCGCGGCGATAGCATTACCGCCAGTGGAATAAATAATTCATGCATAAGCCACCCCTTCGGGTTCTAAAAAAAATCTTCCTGACCGAACAAAGAGCGGGCAGGAAGATTAATAAAGTAAATATAAAACATGCACCCCGCCCATACTGACGAAAGATCATCAGAACGACACGAGACATGTACAAATACTATGTATTAGAACGATGTTACACATTCGTCCTTTGAATCAAAAATAGGCAAAAAGGAAACAAAACCGGATAGGTCAAAGACTTCACGAATGTAATCTTTCAGACAACAAAGAACCAGTTTACCGTCGCCGCCTTTAAGCTCTCTAGCAGCCTTTAGAAGAACACGAAGCCCGGCACTTGAAATATACTCAAGGTTTTCAAAGTCCAGCACAATTTTATTTTCTCCACTCTGAATTGAATTCAAGAGCCTGTCTTCAAAATCGTTTGAAGTATTAGAATCAAGTCTTCCTTTAAGCGAAAAAACTATAACACCATCATTTTTGTTTTCACCAACTTCCAAGCCCATCTTGCCCTCCGTTTTCGTGCCATTACTCCCACCCGGTAGCTCAATAGTAGATTCCGGCAGGTGGCTGTATAAATATGATTAAAAAAATTAAATATTTTTGGTCAACTTCAATCTATTCTTACCATTATTCCACGAGTACTCAATATCATCCATCATTTTACGCATAAAATGGATGCCTAAACCACCAATCTTCCGCTCATCACAATCGCAGTGGATCTCGGGTTCAGGAATTTCAAGGGGATTAAATGGTTTCCCGTCATCTTTAATCTCAATAAGCATAACACCATCTTCAATAAGAAGCATTATATCAAAATTATGTGAATCCGAAAAACACCCGTAACTGACAAGGTTAGTGAAAAGTTCATCCAAAACGAGATTCACCTCGAAAAGAGCCTTTCCCGGAATATCATTCAACTCACCGAATTTTTCAATATTCTCGGCAAGCTCTTTCAACTCCGCAAGATCTGCTCTCAGCGAAAAAGAAGAAGTTTTATCTTCACTTGTTTGTAACTGCCGATTATTACCCAAACCTTTATCCTCGACTTTTCTAAGATGTAGAGAAAAAAAACACTTTGACTACACAGAAGTTAAAAAAACCTTGTCCCTGCGTCAACAAAAAGGTAATAAATTTTTGAATGTTAGTTAATTAATTCCATCATTATCAGTTCTTGGGGAAAACTAACATAATATATAAATTTCTTCACCTTTCTTTTGTGGATGAACTTTGATGGCAAAGCTGGTCCGTTAAGAGAAATATGTCGTCATTTTTTTAATATTTTTTTATAACTTATTTTCGGCTCTTTTCCCGTATTTGAACAACAGGAGTTCTTTTAATGATCACCAAACGCCCCCTGATTTATTGGGTTAAAAACAGCAATTTCAAATTACAAATGATTGTGCTGGTTGTAATTCTGTTTACAGTTGGAGCTAGGCTAGTACCGCTTGAAATGCAAAAACTAATCATCAACCAAGCCATCAGTATGCGCAAGGTTGACCTTCTTGTAAGGTACTGTAGTTTTTACATAATCGCAGTGGTAGCAGCCAGTCTGCTAAAATACGCTATTACAACGTTACAGACGTACATCGGCCAGGAAGCGTTAGCTAAAATGCGAAAAGAGCTTTACGCGCATATCCTGACTCTTCCCCTTGGATACTTCAGAAAAGCCAACCCGGGCATGGTTGTATCATCATTAATAACAGAACTTGCGCCTGCTGGTGAGTATGTAGGGCAGTCCATAGCGGTTCCTGTAACGAATGTACTGACTCTGATCACTTTTGCTGGATACATGTTCTACCTGAACCCGACGATGGCATGTATCTCAATTGCCATGTATCCATTCGTTATTTATCTGGTTCCAAAACTCCAGAAAAAATCGAACACAGCGAACAAACAACGTGTTGATACTACAAGAAATCTTAGTAGTCATATTAACGAAACGATTTCCGGTATTCATGAGATTCACGGTAATGGATCTTACTCCATTGAAAATAGAAAATACGGCAATTACGTTGATCGCCTCTTTAAAATAAGAATTGTTTGGATTCTGTACAAACAGGGAATCAAAGTTCTTAACAACTTTTTCCAGAATCTCGGACCATTTTTCCTATTCTTGGTTGGTGGTTACTTAGCAATTCAAGGTAAATTTGATCTTGGTGCTCTGGTCGCTTTCCTTTCCGCTTACGAAAAAATTTACGATCCCTGGAAAGAGTTGATGGATTTCTACCAAGTTCATAATGACGCAACAGTTCGTTACGAACGTGTTATGGAATACTTCGATGTTGAGCCTGAATTTACGCTCGAACCTGAAGGTAGAGAACCAGTTAAACTTACTGGTGAAATTGATATTCAGAACCTCGGCTTCACCGTTTCAGGTGGAATCAAATTACTTAAGCAGATTAACTTAAAACTAAAACCCGGAGAACAGCTCGCGCTGGTCGGATTCTCGGGTAGTGGTAAAAGTACGCTGGCTCAATGTGTATCTCAACTTTATAAGTATACCGGAGGGTCGGTAAAAATCGACGGCTACGAAGTCGATGAACTTACGAAGGCCGACATGGTCCAAAATATGGGTATTGTTGCGCAGGAGCCGTTTATCTTTTCAGGATCAATTAAAGATAACCTGCTTTATTCATGCATGGCAGTACTTGATAGAGATCCTGACAAAGAATCCAAAATGCCTACTCGCGACCATATGATCGAGTCCATTCAGCAGGCCGGAATATTTGTTGATGTTTTACGCTTTGGACTGAACTCTATTGTTGATCCTGAAAAGGAAAAAGAACTCACTGATAGAATCGTTATAACCCGTGAGAACTTCCACGCAGACTTCGGCGATAAACTTGCTGACCACGTTGAATTCTATCAAGACGGACAATATCTGGATCATTCAACTGTAGCTGAAAACATCATCTTCGGTTCAGCTAACGATAAGTCATTTGTCGGCAAGCAGCTTGCTACAAACAAATACTTTGTAGACTTCCTAAAAGAAGCACAGCTTGAAACACCGCTTCTCAGCTTAGGCCGTGAAACAGCAAAACAAACTGTCGATATTTTGGGTAACCTTCCTCAGGAAGAAGTGTTCTTTGAACAAAGCCCAATCCCGAGCGAAGATTTTGAAGAATACAAGCAACTTGTTGCTAGGCTTGATCATAGTACCCTGCAGGATATTAAAGGCGAAGACAGAGATATGCTTCTTCAATTAGCCCTTAACTTCATACCGGGTACACATAAGATCGTCGCGCTTCCATCAGTACTAAAAACGCTGATTCTTGATGGACGCCAGATGTTCTTTAATAAGGTTTCTGTTGAAAAACCTGATACTTTCAGCTTCTTTAGAATGACTGAATATATCCCTTCGCAGACAATTTTGGATAACATCCTTTTCGGTAAGCCAAAAACGGATCACCCAAAAATTCAAGATGCCATTAACGAAAGTATGGTCCAACTCCTTATTATGGAAGACCTACTCGAAACTATTGTTGAACTAGGTATGGGTTTTGAAGTCGGAACAAAGGGCGATAAGCTTTCCGGCGGTCAGAAGCAGAAGCTCGCAATTGCGCGTACCTTCCTCAAGAATCCTCCAATCATGATTATGGATGAAGCGACATCAGCACTTGATAACCGCTCCCAGAACAGGATTCAGGGACTTCTGGAAACCAAATGGAAAGGCAAGTCGACCCTTATCTCGGTAATTCATCGACTTGATACAATTAAAAACTATGACAAGGTTGCCGTGATGAAAGCCGGCAAGCTTATGGAAATAGGACCTTATGACGAACTGATTGCTAAAGAGGGCCTACTTTATGAACTTATACATGGAGCTAAATAGTCATGAGCGCAGAAACAAGTGAATATCAGGAACATCTGGAATTAATCAGAGAAGTCCCATATTTCTCTGGACTTGATTTGGAAGCTCAAAAACTCCTAGCATACCTTTGTGTGCGCGAAACTTTTGCGCCCGGAGATATTGTTTTTACCGCAGGTGATGTTGATCAATCTGCTTACTACATTATCAAAGGTAAAATGGATGCTTATTTGGACATCAGCGATGAACCTGTCCAATCATATAAAGAAGATGATTTTGTAGGAGCTTTGACCTTAATTGGAGAATCCAAAAGATTGTTTACTCTTAAGGCAGCCTCAGATTCAACCTGTATCAGGCTTACAAAGGATAAATTTGAAAAAGTCAGAGAACAATATCCGGAATTAAGCACTAAGTTCCTAAAGGCAGCTGTCAGCAAAATCAGCCGCAGAGAAGAAATGTTTATCGCAAACTACGACACCACATGCATCGGGTGTAAGTCTACAATAGGACTGACACTCATATAAGTATTCAATGATTTAAATTTTACTGGAGGTTTCTATAATGAAAAGGGTCTTTTTTCTAAGCTTTGCTATATTGCTCCTGTTCGCGTCATCTGCTTTTGCTGCAAATGCGCCGGAATCCATCGCAGGAATAACTATAGGACAAAACATCTCAACAATCAGATCTTTCCTTGATGATGACTCCATGAGGTCACCTTGGCAGGAAGAGTTCATTAAACGTATCGCCCTCAAAGAACTTGAAGGTTACAAAGGTGGCTATGTCGTTATTGGAGATTGCAGCCGCAAAAATATAATTTTGAGAATGAAGTTGAAGTATTCTGACAACAGCCTTTCTTTTTTCGACACATTATACAGCAAGCTAGAAAAAAGATTCGGTAAGCCGAACGATTGGAGAGGTAACCCTTTCGGCACTCTTAAAGTCTGGAAGTGGTCCCTGAAGGATCCTTCTGGAAATATCAGCGTGATACTACAACACTTCAGCGGAGATGACGATAGCATCACTAACGGCAATACTATCCGTCTCTCCCGTCCATCCTGGATTGAAGAAGAGAGAGCTTGCTGGGATGCTGCGAACCCTGAACCTGATGAAACTCCAATTCCTGCTAAAATGAAAGGTATGAGTTGGTATCTGCCTTACTAAGCATTAGGTCACTACATACGATTTAAAAGCCCTTTCAGTTTTACTGAAAGGGCTTTTTTTTGGGCTAAGCAACTATACTGTAACCATCGACCTTTACCTACCTACTATTATATAACACTGCCCCATCTCACACGTGCAGATTTGTACAGACTAATTGTGAGAGCTTGAATTCGTGAGAACGATGGATATGAGTATTTAGCGATCAAACCAAATCAACCTATTCTACAACGGGACATACATATTTTAGAACGTGACAGACCACAAAAAAAGGCCCGACTCTTGCGAGTCGGGCCTTAACCAATCAGAGTAATCTACTTAAGACTACTTGCTATTCAGCTTAATTTCCGAAGGGAATACAGGTAGATACCTGTAGCAAAGACTGAGTACAAGTACGCCGTAAGCGACGATCATTCCACATGTTGTCCATTCTGCCCAGTTAGGAGCATAAAACTCCCAAGTGTCGAAAGGCATAACAGGAATGGCAATGGTCTGAACGGTGAATACGTAACGGTTAACACTTACGCCGATACAAGCAAGAATTCCTGCTGTGTATAGCAAAGCTGGATTTTTGCGAATTGAAGGAGTGATCATCATGATAGCTGGAACGATACCACAAAGTCCTAGTTCAACCCACATTAGCCATTTACCGTAGATATTACCGTAGAACATTTCGTCGAAAGTAAGGCCAACGGATGGCAGGTAGCCTGTTGCCCATGCCCAAGTATCAATGATCTTGAGGAACATGTACAAGCAGAGCATTGAGCCTGCAATTTTACCCATAAGGGCCTTAACTTTGTATTCAACTAATTTCTTACCAGTCATTTTTTCGATGAAGGTACATACCAAAACAGTAAAGATTGGTCCGGTACCGACAGCGGAAAGAACGAAGAGGAAGAAAGTCCAAGGCCAGATGAAGAAACCATCACGGAATGCATACGGACGACCAAACATAACGCCGTACATACCGCCAAGTGAACCCTGATGGAAAGTGGAAAGGAATGTTCCGATACCCGCAAACAATGCCATATTCACGTGAAGGTGATGAGCAAAGTGACGGACGAAAGGAATCTTATTTAACTGCTTCTGTTCGAGGATCAACGGGATAAACTCGATGAGCAACACAACACAGTATACAGTAATACAGAAGATAACTTCTGTCAGCATGGAGTGCACATTTGGATGCCAGTAACCGAACCATGCGCGGATCGGCTGACCAATATCCATTGTGAGGATAAGCATTGCACCGGAGTAGCAAAGAAATCCTATGATGACAGCAAGGTTTACAATGTTTTTTAATTGATCGATCTTGAGTATGTACTTGAGGAACCCGGTAAAGAATGCGCCGGCCCCAAGTGCGATAACCGCAAGGTCAAAAGTAATCCACAGTCCGAAACCGAAGTAGTTATCAAGCCCTGTTACGCCGATGCCGTTAACAAAAATAACAACAGCAGCATATGCTCCCCATAAGAAGAATATTGATACAAAAGCCATCCATAAGGAGAACTTTGGCAATCCACAACGGGTTACGCCTTCGGGGAAGAGATTTCTATCCATAACTGAACTCCCTCCTAGTGCTTGTCTTTAGGCAAGTGGTTATCACTCTGCTCACGAACCCAATCACGACGGCTAATGTAATAGACCTGAGGGTCCATGCCGATACTTTCAAGAATACGGAACGCATTTTTGTCCTTAATAAGATCGTGGACCTTATGTTCAGGATTTTTTGAGTCACCGAAACTGATTGCGCCAGTGGGACAGGATTCCAGACAAGCCGGTTTATACCAACCGTCAGGAAGTTTGTTCGGATCCATTCCTTCAGCACGAGCGCGAGCACGAGCATCCATAAGCCTTGTGTGACAGAAGTTACATTTCTCAACAACACCGCGAGGACGCGTGGAAGTTTTAGGAGAAAGTGCTTTTTCCATTCCTTCAGGCCAGATTGGATCAAACCATCCAAAGTAACGAGCGTGGTAAGGACACGCAGCCATACAATATCTACACCCGATACAACGAGGGTAAATCTGACTGACGATTCCGCCTTCTTCGTCCTTAGTGGTAGCCACTACGGGACAAACGGGAACGCAAGCTGGATTTCCACACTGCATGCAAGGTCTAGGAAGGTAAGCTGATTCCCTTTCAGGGAATTCCTTTCCATTGTTAAGTTCGTATACAAGCATCCAGGTGAGGGTCTTAAGTTTATTCGAACCGTCTTCCATGGGTGCTATATTATTTTCTGCCTGGCAGGACACCATACAAGATCCGCAACCGGAACACTTGTCTATGTCTACTACCATGGTCCATTTAGTATCAAATTCAATTTGTTGCATAACGTGAATCCCCTGACTTTAATTTAGGCGACGCTCACGAAAGAACTGGTCCAGACGGCCATGCCGGTCCCGGGCTCAGTGCCAACAGTGAGAATTTTGGAGATGTTGTCGCCTTTACCACGGGAGAACTCGTCCCATGCGGTATGACCGAATCCAAGAGGAGCGGCTATCACATCGTTCATTACGCCTTCGTTGATGTGGACTCTGGCAACACACTCTCCGCCTGCTCCAGCGAGCTTAACTTTAGACCCTTCAGAAGCGTTAAGCTTCTTAGCTGTCTTACCGTTAATCTGTACGAAGAGGTCTTTGCCTTGCAGCTCGAACTTGCTGACAGTCACACAGTTCAATGGCGGAATCGCCATTGTAGAGGATCCGACGTTGAGCTTAGCATAAGGAGCCAGTGCAATTTCGCCACCCTTAGGCATTATTACTGCCTTAGAGAGAACGGATGCAGCAAACTTAAGTGAGCCTGATTCAGTTGAATCAGAAACATAAGCAGCTCCTTCCACAAGTGAATCCCAATCTGCACCAGCTTTTTCGGCTTTAGCCTGCAAAACTGCTTCAACAGATTCGTATCCGAGATCAATACCAAGTCCGCTTGCAACGCCAAGAATGACGTCTACGGTGGACTTACCGTTATAGAGAGGCTCTATAACAGGAGCACATGCGCTGAGCATTGCGGTGCCGACGCCATAAGGAGTCTGCGCATCGTCAAAACGCTCAAAGGAATGTGGGTTAGGCATAATCAAGTCAGCTGTAGAAGCTGTTTCATCCATCCATGTGCTAAAACTTACGAGGAAAGGTACTTTAGCAATTGCTGCAGCCATTGTTGTGGCCTGTGGCATTGCATATACTGGATTCGCTTCGTAAGCCATCATCACTTCAGGAGCTTTAACTTTATCAGTAGCAACTGCTGCTAGGTAACCAGCAAAATCTCTGCTGGAAAGTTCTGCACGGCTGACGGCTGAATCAACAGCTAAAGGAAGTTCAGCGAGGAGCTTCATTCCGCCCTTCTCACCAACTCTACCAAGAAGCATATTGAGTGCGGAAGCTGCGATAATATCAACAGCACCTGCGCCCTGCCCGAATTCAGAACCAGAAATTACAAGCGGTGCGGAAGCAGACATAAGCTGCTTAGCAAGTCCTGCCATAACGCCAGGAGCAACACCGATTGCTTTTTCAACCTTATCAGGAGTGAACCTGGACATAACCAGAGTCTTGAAGTCTGCAAAGTCTGCGACAGAAGCGGAAGCGCCGGCATTAAGCATATGGTATGCAAGTCCGAGGCTAAAAATAGCGCCTGTGCCAGGAGCAACAGGAATCCATTTATCGCTTATAGCTGCAGTGCTGTTCAAGAAAGGTCCGGCATAGACATAAACGCTTTCAATGTCTCCGCCAGTAGGACGATTATCAGCGTATACACGCTGATTTCTAACAACTGAACCCCAAGAGTTCATTGCATCCGCTCCAATGAGCAGAACGAAATCAGAGTTTTCCAGATCGTAACCAATCTGGCCGCTGCCGCCCATGTTTTCAAGAGCAACTGCTGCTGCCTGCTCATCACCAGGCATCAGGTAGCAATCATTGCTTCCCATACCTGCTGCAAAAGCAGACAAAACTTCGGTAGATGTTCCGGTTGCGTCGCCACTTACGATAGCGAGTTTTCCGGCCTGCCCTTTAACGGCAGAAAGTTTTTTAGAGAGCATTTTCTCAGCGTCATCCCAAGAGATAGACTCGTACTTACCGTCAGCAACCTTTTTCATAGGTCCCTTTACACGGGAAGGACTATAGAGAAGCTGTGCACCGCCTGCGCTTATTGCGTCGACGCCGCCCTTGCTCATTTCATTATCAGCATTTCCTTTTGCCACGTAAGGGCTGCCCGCGACGGACTTAACCATCAGAGAACAAGGGGAAGGGCCGAATTTGGATATAGTTGCCTGCTCAGTGATCTGTCCATATTTGAGCCTGGGAATCCAGGACCAGTTCTGGGACCAAATAGCGGCATCATCCAAAGATTTCCAAATAACAGGCGTAAATAGCGAACCGACTACACCACCTGTAACCAATTGAATAAAAGTTCTGCGATCAATACCCATTGCAGTCCCTCACTTACTTATGGCAGACGTAACATGCGTTGCTGGTACCAACTTCCGCATGACAGCGCTCACACTGCCACATCTTCATGGTCTGCTTGCTGTAACCGCTAATCCTGTTTTCGTAATACGTCGGCAGGGTGTCGCTATTGCCAACGTCGGGATGACAATCAGTACACTCGAAGCCTTTGTGCGCCATGTGCGAAAAGTATACGTTATCAGGCTGATACTGATAGACCAGCCATGGAACCTCAACGTCCTTATTCAGGTACTCGTTCACGTAAGTTTCTTCAGCTTTTGATTCGCCGAGAAGATCTTCGTGACACTCAGCACACTGCTCATTTGAAGGAAGCCCCGCAAAGGAACCATCTTCCATAAACGTGTGACAAGATTCACAGTCCATTCCCTCACCTTCAACGTGCACCTTGTGACTGAAATCGATAGGCTGTGTTTTCTGGCTATAAATAACCTGTGGAAAAACCCACCAACCGATTACCAGGCTTGCAAGGACACCGATGAAGAAGGGAAAAACTCCTCCACACTGCTTCGATGCTCTTTTCTCCTCCATAACCTCGCCCCACTACTCCTTAAGTTTTGTGAAACATAAACACCAATAAACGCCATATCTTCTAAAATAGAGAATCTTTCCATGTCAAGAGAATATGAAACTTTTCACAAAGTTTCAGACACGCAAAAACCCCCTATCCACAACACAGGAGTACGTTTGGCACTTTATGCCCTACTAATTACATCTCAACTAAAATTCAAACGGTGAATCAAATTGAGATAAGGATTTAAGTTTGTTGTCTTTCTCTGAAAGAACTGGATTTTTGGCTTTCCACTCAATCGCCAGATCAGGATCATCCCAGCGAATGCCGGCTTCGCTCCGAGGAGCATAACCAGCGTCAACCTTGTACATAAACTCGCTCTCTTCAGTTAGTGTCTCATAACCGTGAGCAAATCCTTTAGGAATGAATAACCTGCGGAAATTTTCCGCAGAAAGCTCAATTTGATATGCCTTAAGATAAGTTGGCGAACCCTTTCGCAAATCCACTACCACATCATTCACAGCGCCCCTTGTAACCCATACAAGTTTTGCCTGCGCATTAGGTGGAAGCTGAAAATGCAACCCTCTCAAAACACCTATCCCTCGGGAATATGCATGATTATCTTGAACGAAATCAACAGGTAGCCCATTTTCCAAAAAAAATGGTCTGTTAAAACTTTCCAAAAAGAATCCCCGCTCATCCCGAAATACCTTCGGCTCAATTACTACAAGCCCGGGAAACTCTGTCTCAATCAAATTCATGCATTCCTCCGTAGGGAAGACAGCCGTTTCATAAAAACAACATGTTACCCCATAATTTATCATGAATTAACCGAGTTATGCGAATGACACAACCTCATTTTTCACTTAATTGTAATATTTTTATTCTTTCTTCAAGGTTCAGACTTATTCACATTTCATGATTGGTCTGATACCCGTATAGAACAATTTAACTGTTAAAGTGTATCAAACAATAGAGCAGATGGCTCAACCCCAACATATAACATCGGAATAGCACATGAATGCAGCAGGATTAGCACTAAATTCGCTTGATATTATTCTTATAGTTATTGCCGCCGGATTAATATTCAGAGGACTTCTTCGTGGAATAGTTCGCGAGGCAATATCTGTTTTTTCCCTTATTTTAGGATTTTACTTGGCAGCTAAATACCATCAGGAACTAGCTCCGTATTTCGGAAACTTTTTTGATGGCCCAGGAACGGTTAAAGCTTTTAGCTACCTCTCAATCATA